>JBCCYI010000034.1:0-25032 GCA_039189975.1 Pseudomonadota bacterium | reverse complement strand
TGCGGCCGCTGCGCCGGCAGCCGCGCCGGCGGCAGCCCCGGCCCCGGCCGCCGCGCCCGCCACGGTCACGGATGCAGGGTTCGGCAAAGCGCATGCCTCGCCATCGGTGCGCGCCTTCGCGCGCCAGCTTGATGTGGACCTGGCCAAGGTCAACGGCTCTGGCCGAAAGGGCCGCATCCTGCGCGAGGACGTCACGGCGTTCCTGAAGAAGACGGTCGCGCCCGCGCCCGCCAAGGGCGCCGAGGGCCGCATGGGCATTCCGCCGATCCCGGTGGTGGACTTCTCGAAGTTTGGCCCCGTTGAGAACGTGGAGATGTCGCGGATCAAAAAGATCTCCGGCCCCGCGCTGCACCGCTCGTGGCTCAACGTGCCCCACGTCACGCACAATGACGAGGCGGACATCACCGAGCTCGACAAGTACCGCAAAGAGATGGACACCGCCGCCAAGGAGGAGGGCTACCGCGTCACGCTTCTGAGCTTTGTCGTCAAGGCGTCGGTGAGTGCGCTGAAGCAGCACTGGGAGTTCAACTCCTCGATCCATCCGGACGGCGACAAGCTGATCAAGAAGGACTACTACAACATCGGTTTTGCGGCGGATACGCCGAACGGTCTGGTGGTGCCCGTCATCAAGGACGCGGACCGCAAGGGGCTCGTCGAGATCTCGAAGGATCTGATGACGCTCTCGGCCAAGGCCCGGGCGGGCGAGCTGAAGGGCCCCGACATGCAGGGCGCGACCTTCACGATCTCGTCTCTTGGCGGCATTGGCGGCACGCATTTCACGCCGATCGTGAATGCGCCGGAGGTGGCGATCCTGGGGCTGACGCGCTCCAAGATGGCGCCGGTGTGGACCGGCGAAGAGTTCGTGCCGCGCTTGATGCAGCCCTTGTCGCTCAGCTACGACCACCGCGCGGTGGACGGGGCTCTGGCGGCGCGCTTTTGCGTGACGCTGAAGACGCTCTTGGGCGACATGCGCAAGTTGATGTGGTGAGGAGGCGATCCGATGGACGTAAAAGTACCTGATATCGGTGACTTCACCGACGTGCCCGTCATCTCCATTCTGGTGGCCGTGGGTGACACGGTCGCTGAAGAAGATCCGCTCATCGAGCTGGAGTCCGACAAGGCGACGATGGAGGTGCCGTCTCCCGCCGCGGGCAAGATCACAGGGATCTCCGTCAGCGAAGGGGACACGGTGTCCGAGGGTTCTGTCATCCTGACGCTCGAAACTGCTGGAACTGGCACGGTCTCGGAGGGCGTCGAGCCCTCCTCGCCCGCTGCGGCTGCGCCGCAGGCGCTCGCGGCGACGGGCACCGCGACGGGGCCGGGCGACATGCATGCCGAGGTCGTGGTTTTGGGCTCTGGGCCCGGCGGCTACACGGCGGCCTTCCGGGCGGCGGATCTTGGCAAGAAGGTCATTCTGATTGAGCGGAACCCGACGCTCGGCGGCGTGTGCCTCAACGTCGGGTGCATTCCCTCGAAGGCGCTCCTACACGTGGCCAAGGTTATTACCGAGGCCGAAGAGATGGAGGCGCATGGCATCAGCTTTGGCAAGCCCAACATCGACCTCGATGAGCTGCGGGCGTTCAAGGACGGCGTTGTCGGGCAGTTGACGGGCGGGCTCGACGGGCTCTCGAAAGGTCGCAAGGTCAAGGTTGTGCGGGGCACCGGTACGTTTACCGGGCCGAACATGATCGCGGTCGCGGGCGAAGACGGCACCACGAATGTGAGCTTTGACCAGTGCATCATCGCGGCGGGCTCGGAGCCGGTGAGCCTGCCATTCATCCCCGACGACGAGCGGGTCATCGACTCGACCGGTGCGCTGGAACTGCGCGATGTGCCGGATCGGATGCTGATCCTGGGCGGCGGGATCATCGGGCTTGAGATGGCGTGCGTCTACGATGCGCTTGGCTCCAAGATCACGGTGGTGGAGTTGATGGATCAGATCATTCCCGGCGCTGACAAGGACATCGTTAAGCCGCTGCACACCCGCATCAAGGGACGCTACGAGAACATCCTGCTCAAGACCAAGGTGACGGACGTGAAGACGCTCAAGAAAGGCCTCAAGGTGACCTTTGAGGACGATAAGGGCGAGACGACGACCGACACGTTCGACAAGATCCTCGTGGCCGTCGGGCGCAAACCCAACGGCAAGCTTATTGGGGCCGAGGCGGCTGGAGTTGCCGTCGATGAGCGCGGGTTCATCGCCGTCGACAGCCAGCAACGCACCGGGCAAGCGCATATCTTCGCCATCGGCGATGTCGTGGGCCAGCCCATGCTGGCGCACAAAGCGGTGCACGAGGGCAAGGTCGCCGCGGAGGCGGCCGCTGGGCAGAACCGTCACTTCGACGCGAGGCTCATCCCGTCGGTCGCCTATACCGACCCCGAGGTCGCCTGGTGTGGCGTCACGGAGACGGAGGCCAAGGCCAAAGGCATCGCTTACGAAAAGGGTGTGTTCCCTTGGGCGGCGTCGGGCAGGGCGCTGTCGAACGGGCGGTCGGAAGGCATGACGAAGCTGCTCTTCAATCCCGAGGACGAGCGCGTGATCGGGGCCTGCATCGTCGGCACCAATGCCGGGGATCTGCTGGCGGAGGCCTGTCTGGCAATCGAAATGGGGGCGGATGCGACCGATCTCGGCCACACGATCCACGCCCATCCGACGCTCAGCGAAACGGTGAACTTTGCCGCCGAGATGTTCGAAGGCACGATCACCGACCTCATGCCGCCCAAAAAGAAAAAGCACTAGGCCGAGACGGGCGCCTTCGGGCGACCGTCTCATGTTCCGAAAAAGGCCCCATGATGCGACCTCGAGATCTGAAAATCCCCGAGCAGCGGCACCCCGAAAAGGCCAAGCGGCCCGACAACCCGCAGCCCAAGAAGCCCAAATGGATCCGTGTCCGCGCGCCGGGTGGCGAGAAATACGAAGAAACCCGGCGGATCATGCGCGACAACAAGCTCGCCACAGTCTGTGAAGAAGCGGCCTGCCCGAATGCGGGCGAGTGCTGGAGCCAGGGCCACGCCACGATGATGATCATGGGCGACATCTGCACGCGCGGCTGCACCTTCTGCAACATCGCGACGGGCCGCCCGGACCAGCTCGACGCGTTCGAGCCGGGGC
The DNA here is from genome assembly GCA_039189975.1 of Pseudomonadota bacterium. Lineage (GTDB taxonomy): Bacteria > Pseudomonadota > Alphaproteobacteria > Rhodobacterales > Rhodobacteraceae > HLUCCA09. The sequence goes on along the minus strand of JBCCYI010000034.1, from coordinate 21,920 downwards.
GCGTGGCGCTCGCGGTGAAAAAGCTCGGGCTGAATCACGTCGTGATAACGTCGGTCGACCGCGACGACCTGGCCGACGGCGGTGCGGCGCATTTCGCGCAGACAATCCGCGCGGTGCGGCATCGCTCCCCTGACACCACGATCGAGATCCTGACCCCGGATTTCATCAAATGCGGGCCCGACGCGTTGGAAACGGTCGTCGCTGCCAAGCCGCATGTCTTTAATCACAACCTCGAAACGGTGCCTGGCCTCTACACCAGCGTTCGGCCTGGCGCGCGGTACTTCCATAGCCTGCGCCTGCTGCAACGGGTGAAGGAGCTCGACCCGAGCATCTTCACCAAGTCGGGCATCATGGTCGGCTTCGGGGAGCGTCGCCCGGATGTGCTTCAGGTGATGGACGATATGCGCGCCGCCGACATCGACTTTCTGACCATCGGGCAATACCTGCAGCCGACGCCAAAACACCACCGGGTGGACCGGTTTGTCACGCCCGAGGAGTTCAAGAGCTACGAGACGGCCGCCTTTGGCAAGGGCTTCTCGATGGTGTCGGCAACGCCGCTGACCCGGTCAAGCTACCACGCCGGGGACGACTTCCGCCGGCTGAAGGCGGCGCGCGACCGGATGATCGCCGCGGAGTAGCGACCGCGGCGGTCCCGATCAGAGCTACACCATCACCGGCAAGACCCGACGGGCCTGCTGCCGGCGCGAAAGGACATCCGATGACGACCGAGGACACACACCCCAGCGACGTGACAGAGGGCTCCGTCGACCGGCTTCTGGGCAATCTCGCAAAGGTCGAAAACCTCGTGCAACGGCTGACGCGAGCGATGGTTGGACGGCGATTGCACGACCCCCGGGTGGAGCTTCCGGACCCGGCGCTCTTTCAGCGCGCGGCGCTGGCCTACTGGTCGCATGCGGTCCGGGAGCCGGTCGATTTTCTCAGAAAGCAGGCGGAGTTCTGGGGCACCACCGCGCTCAACATCGTCGACACGTCCGCCCATGCGCTGACCCTCCAAGGGTTCGCCCATGATGGCAGCGACCGCCGTTTTGCCAACCCTGCCTGGGACGCCAACCCCTATCTCCATCTCATCCTGCAGCAATACCGTATCAACGCGCGCGCTCTCGAAATGGCTGTGGCCGACGCGGACGATCTGGACACGCGCGAGCGCCAGAGGCTGGCCTATTTCGCGGAGCAGATCGTGAACCTCTCCGCCCCCAACAACTTTCTTCCAACGAACCCGGATGCGCTTGAAAAAGCGCTTGAGACGGACGGGGAGTCGCTCGTGCAGGGCCTCGAAAATCTGGTGCACGACCTTGAAGCCAGCGACGGCGACCTGCTGGTGCGCTTGGCCGACGAGAGCGCTTTCGAGGTCGGGGGCAATATTGCCACGACGCCGGGCGCCGTCGTCTATCGCAACCGGATGATGGAGCTGATCCAATATGCGCCGTCCACCGACAAGGTGCGCGAAACGCCGGTCGTGCTGTTTCCGCCGTGGATCAACAAATTCTACATTCTCGACCTCAAGGAAAAGAACAGCCTGATCAAATGGATCACGGACCAGGGCTACACGCTTTTTGTGGTCAGTTGGGTCAACCCGGACGACGGCTACGCCGACACCGGGCTCGAAGACTACATCGAGGACGGCTACCTCACTGCAATCCGGGAGGCAAAAGCGATCTGCAATGTCGATCAGGTGAACGCGGTGGGATACTGCATCGCGGGCACGACGCTCTCGCTGACGCTGTCGCTGATGAAGAAGCGCGGGGACAGCTCTGTCAGATCCGCTACCTTCTTCACCACTCTTACGGATTTTTCGGACCAGGGCGAGTTCACTCCCTTCCTGCAGGACGACTTCATCGACGGGATCGAGGGAGAGGTGGCCAAGACAGGCATTCTGGACGGACGGATCATGGCACGGACCTTCAGCTTCCTGCGGTCCAAAGATCTGGTCTATGGTCCGGCGATCCGCAGCTACATGCTGGGGGAAACCCCGCCGGCTTTCGATCTGCTTTTTTGGAACGGCGACGGCACGAACCTGCCGGGCAAAATGGCGGTGCAGTACCTGCGCGGGATCTGCCAGGGCAACCGGTTTTCGGAGGGTACGTTCGAGCTCTTTGGTGAGACGCTCAGCGTCGCGGATGTCGACGTTCCCCTGATGGCGATCACCTGCGAGACCGACCATATCGCCGCGTGGAAGGACAGCTACCGGGGCATCCAGAAGATGGGGGCGAGGAGCAAGACATTCGTGGTCTCGGAATCGGGGCATATCGCCGGGATCGTGAACCCGCCGAGTAAGAAGAAGTATGGCCATTACACGAATGCCGACTGGGCCGGAGACGCAGAGGCTTGGCGCGCGGGAGCGGAGTACACCGAGGGGTCCTGGTGGCCCCGCTGGGACACGTGGCTGCGCAAACGCTCGGGCAAGCTCGTCGCGGCGCGGGCGCCCGGGGACGCAGACCATCCGACGCTTTGTGCTGCGCCAGGAACCTACGTGACCGCCTAGCGCCTCTCTCTTTTGGCCCGCGCCGAGGGACGGCGACAGTCGAGGGTCCACGGCGCCATGTTGCGCTCCCAAAGGAGCTTCGTGGCGATCGGGCTGCACCGCGCGCCGTTTGCAACTCTGGGCCTTGCCCGCGCGCTGCCTCTCAGGCGCTCCAGCGTCCCCCTTTACATGCGCGCGGCCAGGACCCAAAACAGGCGCGCCCCGAGACATGTGGCGGCGAATGCCCGGAAGGATCGCTTGTGACCAACCCGCTCTATGACGCGCTTTTTTCTCCGCATGCGGGGAAGTCGACCCCCTTCCTGCATCTGGCGGACGGGACCACGATCACGCATGGCGCGTTTCTGGAAGAGGTCGCACGGACGGCGAACGCCCTGCGGGAGCTCGGCGTCACGCCGGGGGACCGGGTCGCCGTCCATGTCACGAAGTCGCCCCAGGCGCTCGCGCTTTATGCGGCCTGCATCCGATCAGGCGCGGTTTTCCTGCCGCTCAACACGGCCTACACGCCGCGGGAGCTTGCCTATTTTCTAGGGGATAGCGGTGCCGCCCTCGTTGTTTGCGATCCCGACGAGGCAGAGGATCTGTCCGCCATCGCGACCCAGACCGGCGCGGCGCTCAAAACACTCGATGCAGCGGGGCAGGGCACGTTCTGCGATGTGGTGGCCGCTCAGGCGCCCACCTTTGACACCTGCCCGCGCAGTGCCGATGACCTCGCCGCACTGCTCTATACGTCCGGCACCACGGGCCGTTCGAAAGGAGCGATGCTGACCCACGAAAACCTGCTGTCGAATGCCCGGGCGCTGGTGGACGTCTGGCGCTTTGGCGCTGATGACGTGCTTCTCCACGCGTTACCGATCTTTCACAGCCATGGCCTCTTTGTGGCCACGAACGTCATGCTTCTGGCGGGGGGAGCGATGGTCTTCCTGCCGAAGTTCGATCTGGAGGCCGTGCTCGCGCGTTTGCCGGACGCAACGGCGATGATGGGCGTGCCGACGTTCTACACGCGGCTCCTCGACGAGCCGCGCTTTACCGCGGATCTGACGCAGCACATGCGGCTCTTTATCTCCGGGTCCGCGCCGCTTCTGGCCGAAACGCACGCCCGTTTCCGGGACCGCACCGGCCACGACATTCTCGAACGCTATGGGATGACAGAGACGTCCATGAGCACGTCAAACCCCTACGACGGTGCGCGGCGCGCAGGTACGGTCGGGATGCCGTTGCCGGGGGTCGAGGCCAAGATCTGCGATGCGCAAACGGGTGCGCAGAGGCCCACGGGCGAGATCGGTGTGCTTTGGGTGCGCGGCCCCCACGTCTTCAAGGGGTATTGGCAAATGCCTGAAAAGACACGCGAAGAGCTTATGGAGGATGGCTGGTTCATCACGGGCGATCTCGCGCTGATCGACGAGCAAGGCTACATTCACATCGTCGGGCGGGGCAAGGATCTGATCATTTCGGGCGGCTACAACATCTACCCCAAAGAGATCGAGCTCTTTCTGGATGCGCTGCCCGGTGTGCTGGAAAGCGCTGTGATCGGGGCGCCCCATCCCGACTTCGGAGAGAGCGTCGTCGCTGTGCTTGTGCCCGAAGCCGGGGCGGAGATCGACATCGCTCATGTTGAAGCACGGGTGCGTCGCGATCTGGCTGGGTTCAAGCGGCCGCGCCGGATCGAGGTTATGGACGCATTGCCGCGCAACACCATGGGCAAGGTGCAGAAAAACCAGCTTCGAGCGCAGTTCGAAACCGCGTTCCAGCAGGCGGCCCGTGCGTGATGTGCGCCTTTGCGCGCGAGGGCGCTCCGCTTAATCGCTGAGCGTCACCCGTCGAAAGGTCAGGGAGATGCGCCGCGAGCGCCAGTGTCTTCGCCCCTCGACGACGTCGGTCTTTCGCGCTGGAATGGCGTGGGTCCAAAAATGGCGCGCGGCGCCGCGCAGCACCAGAAGGCTCTCGGGTTGCAGGTGAAGGTCCATCTGCTGCAGCGCTGATGGACGGACAAAGCGCATGACACAGGCGGACAGCAGGCTGAGCGACGCGATGGTGTCGCCAAAACAGGGCACGCAGTCGATGTGGGCGGAGATCCCCTGTCCTGGCAGGTATTCGTTAACGATGACCTGATCCGGCAGGAGGTCGAAGTAGCCGTCGGTGACCAGGCGCTCCGCCAGAGCCCGATAGGCGGCGGGCAGCGCACCCAGGGCGTCTCTTCGCCCGACACGACGCGCCTTGTAGTCGTAGCGATAGCCGTAGTGCTGGACACGGCGCTTCAGATCCGTCCGCCAGGGGGCGGCATCGACCCTCCGCACCAGCATCTGTGCAATGTCCTGCGAGACATAGGCGTTCACGTAATCGAGCCCGTCTGGCAGCTCTCTTGCGTCTGGCGGCGAGCATTGCACGGCGGCTTTCCTTCCTCGTTGTGGCCTCTGTTTGCCGTCCGATATCACCGGTCAGAGTGCAATTGTGCAGCGCCCTAAGCCTTCACGCCTGCGGGACAGGGATGCGCAAGGTAATCCCCCGCCGTTTCCCACGTGCCGTGGGGCGGATCGTCTGATGGTGGCGAGCGTGCCATCGACAATGCGCGGCGTCTATTGCCAGAGGGTTCGATCCAGGAAGGACCGCGTGGAATACCCCGCTACGCTAAGTTAACAGAAGCCAAAGGCGTGGGATGCGGCCTGTGATCAGCTGGCAAAGGCGGTCGCGCAACGTCCAAAACCGCGCTGTATCCGAAATCCTCGAAGACATTTCTTAGTTGACCCAAGCGAATAAGCTACCCGAAGACGAGCGTTGTCGCTCGAAACGAGAGCTCCTGGACTTGGCGGACTCGTGTTGATCACAGAAGAGCGGTCCAAATGGCCTTGAAATATGTATCATATGATCCTATTCATGATTATCCTTTTCTCTGGAGTGTCCGATGGAAAGTCTCGTCCTCGATCATGCTCTGCCGGACCCAAAGGGTGTCGCGCTCAAGGCCTTTGCGCGGATCGCGGACGCCTGGTCACTCACCTTGCGTGAGGCGGCTGCGCTGACGGATATGTCGGAATCCACCTGGAAGCGCGCCAAGAAGCCCGGATTTGCGGGGGATCTGACGCGGGACCAGATGCTGCGGCTCAGCGCACTTATCGGCCTCTACAAATCGCTCGAGCTTTATTTTGACAATCCGATCGCGGGGGAGTGGGTCAAGCTGTCGAACCAGGGCCCCGAATTCGATGGCGCGCGGCCCGTGGACGCAATGATCGCGGGTGGGTTACCCAAAATCCTGCGCGTGCGAGGCTATGTCGATGCGCTGCGGGGCGGTGTGTGAGGCTCACGTCCGTCAACGATCGCGCCCTTGTCCGACTGATCTCTGAGACACACCACAAGCCCCCGGTACTGCGGGGACTTGTCGACACCGCCGAAGAGGAAGAGGTCCTTGCCCAGATCGAAGGCGAGACCAGCGCACGCCGGATTGCGGAGCGCGAGGGCGGCCCCGCGCTCGACCGCCGCGAACTCGCTTTCGCGCGGCGCTCCCTTGATTTAAGGCTTTACGGTCAGAGCCACATCAACGCGGCCTTCACCTACACAAGGCCTTCGGGCAACCGCTTCAATGCCGGTGATCGTGGTGCGTGGTATTGCGCCTGGAACATGCTGACGAGCGCACAAGAGGTCGGGTATCACAGGACCCGGGAGTTGGGTTTCATCGGCCGCTACGAGGACGAGGCGCGCTACGTCGAGCTCCTCGCCGATTTTATCGGCGACTTCCCGGATCTGCACGATCGTGATCCTCGCGGACCGGACTCACGCGGAGAGGCACATCCTGCGCTCGATCCGACCGTCGAGCGTGGCTATCCGGCTGGGCAGCACCTCGCTGCGGCGCTCCGGGCAGAGGGGCATCGTGGTCTGATCTATCCATCCGTTCGGCACCGGGGTGGCAGGTGCTTCGTGGCCTTCGATCCCGGCATCATCCAGAATGTCCGCCCGGGCGCACGCTGGAAGCTTGTCTGGCAAGGCACACCTGAGTTCTCGATCGAAGGGCTCTGACGCCCCTAGAGGCTCTCAAGCGCCACTTCAGATTTAGCCATTAGAATATTGACTATAAAAGATTTTTTAACCATTGGCCAGAAACGATTTTGCCTTTCCCCCCATCACCAGTTGCGCATCCTACTTCGGCGCCGACTGAGCGATCGCCTTGATCCCCTGCGCGAAGTTGCAGACGCTCTCGGGCAGGCGGCCGTCCTAGGCCACAACCGCCCCGTCTCCGCCGTCGAGCCCCCGCGCGTCCTAAGGAAATCCTGCTGCTCCTGATCAGATGCCGGGACGATCTTCTCCCGCGCCGCGCGGATGCCGTTGAAAAAGGGCGCGGGCGAGGACTCGGCAAAGCGCCAGGATCGGTTCACTGGACTGATCTTCAAAAAGCGTCTCAGCGGGGGCGAAGCGCAAGACGGCATAATTCGAGTGCCGGATGGTGATCTCCAGGATGTCATTGACGCCTCATAGGTTGCGCTTTTGGCTCACCCCGGGGAGTTAGGAGCTGGCGGTGCCGAAGGTCTTGGTGCCCACCTTGGAATTCCAGCTCCAAACTCGTCGCGGGCCGGTGGATCCGCCGGACGCTGCCGATCTTGTTGCGTGGGTCCTTGCGGTTGCGAAGCAGGAAGATGCGGCGGTCGAGATCGAGTTCGCGCCATTCGACACGGCAGATCTCATCGAGCCGCATGGTCGTTGTCACCGCGAACTTCACGATCCGCGTCATCGGCGTCGCAAGGCGTTCGTTGTCATCGAGGCGACGGAACAGGCGGTTCAACGCGTCGGTGGTGGGGCGACGGGCCCGCACCGTGCTCTTGCCGGTCAGCCCCAACCGCTTCAGCGCAATACGCGCCAGATCAACAGGCTTCGGAGAGATATCAAGGTCATGCACAGCCGCAGCATGGCTGACGATCACCCTTAATACGCCGATGACGATCCCGAGCGTCACCGGACCCGCACCTTGCTCCGCACGCATCTTGCCGCAGTCGATCAGCGTCTGCCGGTCGAGGTGGCCGACTTTTCCCTCCCGAGATTGCGCTTGAGCGTCGTGAGCGTTGCCGCCTTGCGCCGCCGGGTCGGTTTCGCTACCTCGCACATATCGGCTATGGGAAGGTTGATGATCCCGCCAAAGGTCTGTGGGCGGCAGACGGACGTGCTTGTAGGCGACAGCCCCGGATCGACCGCCGTCACCGCCTAGCGGGACCAGCGATGGGCGTCGTCGCGGCAGAGGAACGTCTCGCTCGCGTCGCGGCCCGTTCGTCTGATCTACACCCGGTAGGCGTCGGAGAGGAGCTTGGTGATAGAGGCCATTTTCGTGTGTGGCTCATGTGTGCAATGTACCGTCGTAGAGGAGCAAATTCGGGGATTATTCCAGCGTAGCAGCCGTCGCCGCCAACAGTTTGAAGGCAAAAATGAAATTAGATCAAAACGCTACTTTGTCTGTGGCCCCTATGATGGACTGGACAGACCGGCATTGCCGCGCCTTGCATAGAACTTTGTCGCGCCACACCTTGCTCTACACAGAAATGATCACGTCGGCGGCGATCGTGCGGGGCGGTGCGACACAACTTCTGGCGTTCGACACTGTCGAACATCCTGTCGCGCTCCAGCTTGGAGGATCCGATCCGCGAGAGCTTGCTGTGGCGACGCGCCTGGCCGTGGAGGAGGGCTACGACGAGGTGAACCTCAACGTCGGCTGTCCGTCGGACCGCGTTCAATCGGGCTGCTTCGGGGCTGTCCTCATGGAGCGGCCCACGCTCGTGGCGGACTGCGCCGCGGCGATGATCGCGGTGAGCGATGTTCCGGTGACTGTGAAGTGCCGGATCGGCGTCGATGAACAGGTGCCCGAGGAAGCATTGCCAGCCTTCCTGTCGCAGATCGTCGAGGCGGGTGTGCGCCGCGTGACAATTCATGCGCGCAAGGCCTGGCTCAAGGGGCTTTCGCCAAAGGAAAACAGGGACATACCGCCGCTCGATTACGGGCTCGTCCATGCCATGAAGCGCCGCTTTCCGGAATTGCACCTTTCGCTCAACGGTGGGATCGAAAGCCTCGATCAGGTGCTCGCGCAACTTGCTCCCGGTGAGGATGGCGCCGCACTTGACGGCGTGATGATCGGGCGCGCCGCGTATCATAGACCAGCCGATATCCTGCTGGACGCGGACCGTCGTGTCTTTGGTCGCACCAACCCCGTCGCCGATCCGTTCGAAGCGGTGGAGGCCATGCGGCCCTACATCGCCCGTCAGCTTGAAAAAGGGGTACGCCTGCATGCGATCACGCGCCATATGCTCGGTCTTTTTGCCGGACGTCCGGGCGCACGGGCCTGGCGCCGCGTTCTGAGCACCGGAGCGACACGACCCGGCGCGGGCGTGGCGTTGATCGACGCCGCCCTTCTTGAAATGGCGCGCGCACGTTCCGATGCCGCCTGAGCCTTCGGCAGTCTTCGCATCGGAGGGTGTCGTGCGGTTCCCGGCGTCTGCAGAGGCGTTGAGGTGGGCTGTGGCGGCGTGGCGCACAGCGGCGCCGCGTGTGGCCGATCCGGCCTGGCAGGCGGAGTGGCTCCGATGCGAGGGGACCTGGTTTGCCGGCGTAGATCTCTTGCCCAATGCGCCTGACGGGTCAGTTGGGGGGATACCCCTGGGCGGGCCTGCGCTGGATGTGCTCGACCGTCTGGGCCTTCGCCCGGCCCGATGGCATGCGGCGCAGGTCTCGGTGACGTATCCAGGATATCCCCGTGCCAAGGAGGGCGAAAGCCCGGGCGCGGCCCGCTTCCGCCTGCGCCGGGACGCCGCCCACGTGGACGGTTTGCTGCCAGAAGGCCAGCCGCCACGCCGCTTCCTGCGCGAGCCGCATGCGTTCATCCTTGGCATCGCGCTGACCCCTGCGCCGGCCGATGCTGCGCCACTCGTGGTCTGGCCCGGCAGCCACCATGTGCTGGGGGCTTCCTTTGCAGCGGAACGAAAGCGCGCAGGGATGCCGCCCGTCGATCGGCTCGATCTGACGCAAGTCTATGCCGAAACTCGCCGCGCGCTCTTTGAGACACATCCCCGAACGGAAATCCCGCTTGCCGTCGGCGAGGCGGTCTTGCTCCATCGGCACCTGTTGCACGGAATCGCGACGTGGCGCGCGCCGCCGCAGACACAGGGGCGCGCAATCGCGTATTTCCGACCGGAGTTCGATGAGGCGGAGGCGTGGTTCTAGGGGGGGCGCGCCGTTGCCCAAAGGTGCGAAGCACCGTGACATCGCAGCCCTAGCCCCAGCCCTGGCGCGGTTGTCTGACGACTGGAGTGAGGCCGGTGCGGTGCCGCCGCAAGAGTGAGCAGTACGTGTCAGACAGCGCGGACTAGCCCTTCCTTGCGGCCTCGGCGCCCGCCTGCTGCCAAGGCGGTGGCGCACGTCAATCGACCGACACACCCAAAGCTCCGAGGGACGCGGTGAGACCTCGCCGAAAGGCCGCTTCATCAAAGCGGGAGGCGTGGGCGACGAGGCGTTCCGGGTCCAGGAGATCCAGCCTGTCTTGCTCGAACCGGTCAATAGCGGCGTTGAGCCCGTCGACGCTTTGCTCGTCGAAGGTGGTGCCCGTCACCCCATCCACAACCGTATCGAGCGCGCCGCCCCGGCCATAGGCGATCACCGGCCGACCAGAGGCCATGGCCTCAACGGGGACGATCCCAAAATCCTCCTCGCCCGGGAAAACGAGCGCACGGCAGCGAGCCAGATGGTGCTGTAACGTGGCCTGGTCGACCTTGCCCAGCAACGTCACTGACGGACCGGCGTGACGCGCCAACCGCCGCCGGGCCTTTTCGGGGCCGCCAATCATGATGAGTTTGCGCCCGGATCGCGTGAAGGCGTCGACTGCGAGATCGGGCCGCTTATAGGGCGCCAGCTCGCCGGCCCAGAGGTAATAGTCACCAAGGTCCGGGGTGGGTGCGTAGCGATGCACGTCGACCGGCGGGTGCACCACGTCGGCCTCGCGGCGCCAGTACTTCGTGACCCGCGCGGCAACATGGCTGGAGTTGGCGACGATCCGGTCGACCCGAGCCGCACTTGTCACATCCCATTGGCGCAGACGATGCGCCACCTGTGGCATCGCCAGACGGGCGAGCGGGCCCGCGCTCGCGCGATAGGTCTGGTACTGGTCCCAGACATAGCGCATGGGCGAGTGGCAGTAGCACAGGTGCGGCGCATCCGGGGGAGGGATGATCCCCTTCGCGGGGCCTGCTTCCGAGGAGACCACAAGGTCATAGCCGCGTAAATCAAGCCCTTCGAGCGCCCGGGGCATGAAGGGTAGGTAGCTCTGGTAGAAGCGCCTGGCGCCAGGGAGACGGCCAACGAAGGTTTCTGCGATGGTGTGGGCGCGCAGCGTCTCAGAGAGCGCGGCCGGGGCAACCACATGGGTGTAGATGTCGGCGTCGGGAAAAAGGCGGCACAGCGCTTCAAGCACCTTTTCGCCGCCCCGCATGCCTACGAGCCAATAGTGGATCAGCGCCACCTTTCGTGCGCTGCGGTGCGGCTCCCCCCGACGCTTCAGAAGTCCGACCGTCTCCGGCTTGCGCCTGTCCTCGAACGCCTGGCTCAGGAAGAGAGAATCATCGGGCATGGGGCACCTCACACATCGTACGAATAACCGGTGGCTTGCGCGTCGGGGCTGCGCTCGGGGTCGACCATCGTGAAGACGAGCCCGTGCACGCCGAGGCCCACATCCTCGAGCGCGGCCAACCCGTCGAGCACTGAGCGCCGCGGAGTGGCGTCCCACTTGACCATGAAGACCCGCGTGTCGACGACTTGCGCCACAACCAGCGCATCCGACACCGCGAGCATTGCGGGCGCATCGATAAGGACGACATCGTACACGCGCTTGAGCTCGCTCACGACTGCGCTGAGCCAACCCACCGCAAGCTTGTCGGCGACATCGGGATGGGTGCCGCGCGCGGCGAGGACGTCGAACCCGAAGTCCGGGTCGGTGTAGATCGCCTTGTCGAGCGAGCAATCGCCGCGGATGAAGTCGGCAAAGTCGTGCTCCATATCCCAGCCGAATGCGGCCTGGACCGTGGAGCGGCGCAGGTCCGCGTCGACCACGACGACGGATTTCCCCGCAAGGACGGACATCTGCGCCAGCGCGAGCGTCGTCGTCGTCTTGCCTTCGCCGGGCGCGGCGGAGAGCATCATCACGGCCCGCGATTGCTCGCGGCCCTCGCGCATCAGGATCGAGGTGCGCAGGTGGCGCATGCGCTCGCCATAGGGTGTGTAGGGTGTGTCACGCAGCGCGGCTGTCGATGCCATGAGGCCCTGCCAGGGCTGCACCGGCGTGACAGCGAGGACCGGCAAACCCGTTTCCGCCTCCAGATCTGAGGCGCGACGAAAGGTATCCGCTGTCAATTCACGAAAGAGGATGCGCGACAGCCCGCCCGCGAGCCCCAGCATCAATCCAAGCGCGGCCATCAGCTTTGGTCGCGGCGCGGAGGGGGCACTCGGGACAGAGGCGCGCTCAATCAGCTTGGCGTCGGGCTGCGTCAGCTGCTCCTGCGTGCGCGCCTGCGCCAGACGGGCGAGCAGCGTCTCGTAGGTGTCGCGCTTGGCCTGCGCCTCGCGTTCGAGCTGGCGCAGGCCGCCCTCGTTGCTGCTGATCGAGACGACGCGCTCCTCCAGTTCGGCGATCCCGTCGCGCAGGCTGGTTTCGCGCAGAAGTGCGATTTGCGTTTCGTTGCGGCGCTGGGCGATGATGCGCTCCACCTCGCCAGCCAGCTCCCCGTCGAGCCCGGCCTGGGCGCGTGCGATGCGCTGCCGCTCGGGGTGATCGACGTCGTAGCGTTGGGCCCACTGGGCATCCTGGCGCTCCAGGTCTATCCGCTCCAGGTTGAGCTGCTCGATCAGCGGGGACGATGCGATCTCGGCCACCTCGGCGATGCCGCCGCGCGCTCGGACCGCTTCGAGCCGGTCGATCAGGGCTTCGGCGGCCACGCGGTCGGAGCGGGCGGCGACAAGCTGGCCATTAAGCTCGGCAATCTGCTGGCGGACGGTTTCGGCACTGCCGCCGTCGAGGTTGAGCCCCGCGGCGCGGGCCGCAGCCACGCCCGCCTCGGCGACGTCGAGCTGTGCGCGCAACTCTTCCGCGCGGTCCTCCAGCCAAGCGGTTGCGCTCGTGGTGGTGTCGCGCCGGTCGTCGACCTGGGCACCGATGTACGAGGTGGCGATTGTGTTGGCGATCTCTGCGGCGAGCGCGGGATCATGGTGCGCCGTGCGGATCGAAATGACATAGCTTTCGCCGTCACGAAACACTGTCAAATCACGCCGGATGAGCCATACCAGGCCCTGGATCAACTGGTCCATCTCGGCACTGCGCGCGTCGGGCAGGGCAATGGCTTCTAGAATGTCGGCTTCGATCTCCGGGGTCAGTTCAAACGTGTTCTCATGGTCAACCCGCAGCGGCCCAATCTCGGAAATCACGCGCTCCACCAACACGTTAGAGCGCAGCACGGCGGCTTCGCCGTTGACCACCTCCTCGGAGAGGTCGAGATCCCGCACCAGTTCCTGACCCGCCATGATCTGCGCGGTGCGCGGGTCGAGCATCACCTTGGCAGTGGCCTCAAAGGTCGGCTCGACGGTTCGGACAGCGATGTAGAGCAGGGCACCCAGCCCGAACATCCACGCCAGGATCCCCCAGCGCCCGCGCCAGACAGCCCGGAAGAGGCCGCGCAGGTCCACCGTGTCGGCATCTCCGCGATCGGACGCGGAGGGTGCACGACGCAGGGCCGCTGGACGCTCGAAGCGGCAGAGATCGACGGGTATGACGCGAGAATTCATCGGTCTGCCCCCGTGCCGCGCGCGTTCGGACCTGCGGATGCACGGTGAACGTTCATGCGGCGGCGCGCGGACCTGTCAAAGCGGGCGGGGCCCTTTGGGAAGCACCAGAAGACCGCGCCACTGGCGCAAAGGGAGGTGGTGCTGGAAGGCAGATCCTGGGGCAAAAAGTGCATACGCAAGAAACTCGTCTGTTGCCCGGCCAAGACACGGCACGCGCGATCACTCCCCCGCAGCCGGTATCGGATGGCGCCGCTTGGACTGTCAAAGCGCGACGCATTTTCAGCGCATTCTTCCCATCTGGCGGCAACAATGCCGGGTCACTCTACCGATTGTTGGTGAAGCGACGCCTAACCCGTCCCAAATAAGGTCCTTTTCTGGCGCGATTCGAGGAGGTCGCTCATAGTCAGTCGGTGTTCGGCCTCCGCGCTCAGCCTCTGCGCTCAGCCTCTGTGCCCAGCCCCTGTCGTTGCGGTGCCGGACGCGATTGCACTTAGAGCCGAGGATCTCTCTGCCATGCGTCACATCTCTCTTCGCGCTGTGCGGCTTGGCTTAGGAGCGGGGCTTCTCCTGGCCACCTTGTCTTCTGCGGCGTTTGCGGAGACAGCGCTGACGGCACCGCAATTGCAAGCGGCGCATAATGCCGGGCAGGGGTGGTTGCCGCGGCTCACCCGCACCCTTGTCGCCGACGGGGTGCGCGACCTGCGTGCCGGGATCTACTGGCGGAATGTGGAGCGCGCGGGCACTTACGTCTTTGACGATCCGACGACGACCTATCCGGATGCGCTGTCGCGGGCAGGGGCCGGCATGACGCTGACGCTCAACGCTGGGCACCCAGAATATGACGACGGTCACACGCCGCATAGCGCCGAGGCCGTTGCAGCGATGGCGGCCTACGCGGCGGCGGCTGTGCGGCGTTTCCCGGCGATCCATACGGTTGAAGTGGGCAATGAGGTCAATGCGGGCAACTTTGTGTCTGGCCCTGTCCATGCGGCAGGGATCGAGGCGCGGGCGCGCTATCACCTTGCGATCCTGCGTGCGGTCTATGACGCGGTAAAGGCCGAGCGCCCGGGTGTGCGCGTGCTCGGGGGCTCTGCGCATTCGATCTCCGGCCGCTACCTTGGGGACGTCTTTGCCCGGGCTGGGGCCGAGGTCATGGACGCCCTGGCATTGCATCCCTACACGACGCCCATCGACCTGATGCAGCGGGAGATCGCCTACCTTCGGCGCTTGCCCGGCGCGGCCGACATCGCGATCGAGATCACGGAGTTCGGCTATGACGGGCCGGAAAGGCCCGCAGCCGACCACCTTCTACGGAGCTACTGCGCCTTCGCGCTGTCCGACGTCCACAAGGTGACGTGGTATCCGCTGCATCCGCGCGGCGACGGCTATGCGCCGCTCTATACCGAGCGTGGGCAGCGCACGCAGGTTGGAGCGGCCTACCACCTCGTACTGTCCGAGCTGGCCGGGCGGCCGGTGCGGGATGCGGCCGACGACGCCTTCACGCGCGGCTGCGCTTTTGGGCCGTCCGAGGCCCCGACCCATATTGTGCTGTGGGGCGCGCCAAGGGCGCTGAGCCTTGCGGCGGGGGTCTTGGCGCGCGATGCGACCGGCGCGCCCGCCACCCCCACGCAGCTGTCACCCGACGTTCCGATCCTGCTGTCGCGGGCGGATGGCGGGCCGGTGCGTCTGGGGGAGCACGTCCGCCTGGCGCCGCAGACCCGGCGTGCGGACAGTGCGATGCAGTTCGATCTGCCGCGGGACAGGGAGGCCCGCGCTCCAGCCGATGCCTTCGAACGCGTCCTCCGTACCGGGGGGATCGACGCGCCCCTGGTCACGCGACCGGGCCAGGAGACCGACGGGGTGCCCTGGCGTCCCTATCGCGCATCGCAGGAGAGCACATTCCCGCGGCTGACCGAGGATTACCTGATGACGGCGCGCGGCCCCCGGGGGCCGGTGGACATCGTGCACCGCTACCATAGCGATACGGCAGAAGCGCTCTTGCTGGACCTGAGGCTCGATCCTTGGGAGGGGTCGTCCGATGGGGTCACGCTGTCGATCCGCGCGGGCGATCGTACGCTCTACACTTCCAAGCTCACCGAGCCGCTGCAGCTGCGCCAGCCGATCGACCTGGCGGCCGGTGCTGCCTTGGAGATCGCCGTCGGGCCGGGGCACTCGGCGGAGGGAGATTACGTTGAATACCGGATCATCCTTGAGGCGCGCTAACCGTGTCGGCGGGTGTGCCGGGCATAACCGGTGCAAGGGCCAGCCGCACGCCATCGAGCGCTTCCTCGGCCACCCGGTCCGCCTGAGCTGGCGCGATGCCGGCGTGAAGCGCGGTTTGCAGCCTGTCCGCGATGCCGTCGACCGCCGTGCCGGCCGGGGCAAATGCGGCGCTCATCCCCACGGACCTAAAGAAGCTCTCGACCTTGCGGTCCCATCCCAACCCCACCACCGGCCGACGATAGCTGAAGGCGACGATGCACGCGTGGAGCCGGTGCGCAACGACCGCCGCATTTTGCGCCACAAGATGGGCGAGATCGCGCGGACGGGTTGGAACCGGCGCGCAGACGACGTCACCCGCGGCGATGTCGTCCGCAAGGCTGTTCGCGACGCGGTCCAGGGTTGCGGCATCTTCCTCCGCTCCGTTGCAAAAGAGCCGGACCCGATGCCCCCGGCTCATGATGGTCCGCACCAGCGGCACAAAGCCTGCCGAGGCGTCAGCGCCCTCGCCGTGGTAGCGCAGGATCTGCGGGTCGGAGACGCATATGCCCACCCGGTCATCCGCCGCGACCGGGCCGTAGCAGGCCTGCGCCAAAACGCCCGGGTCCCGCATCAGGACCGGCTCGGGGCCGCGCGCGTCCATCTGCTCCGTCCAGGCCGCGCAGGAGTCCGCATCGCGCAAGCCAACGGTCACAAGGTTTGTGTCGAGCACTTCGGCAAAGAGGCGGCGCCCTTGCGCGCTCCAGTTGCGCGCGGCCCCGGCGGCGTAGATGCAGACCGGTACCCCCGCAGCTTGGCAGAGCCGGGCTGCACGCGCGATCTTGATCGGGAAGTTGAGGTCCGCGTCGGAAAAAAGCTGACCTCCGCCAATGAGCACCAGATCCGCCTCCGCCAAGGCAGCGCGCCAATGGGGCGCCGCGCGGTCGAGAATAGTGCCAAGCTTGCGGGTGACGAGGGCGTGGCGCACCGGTTGGGGCAGATGCGACAGAAGCTTCAGCGCTTGCCGACGGTTACGTACGACCTGGGCGCCAAAGTCGCGGCGCGCCGACAGGTCCAGCGTGCGCACGTGCGCTCCGGCCGCCACGGTGCCTACCGCGTGGGTCAGGCATTCCGAGATGATGCCATCGCCCAGATTGGGCGAGTAGGGCAGACCGAACTGTATGCACCTGAGGCCGCGTTCCGAGCGCTCCGCATCGCGGTTCCGTGGCGTTGCGGCTTGAGCGGGGCGCGCGAGCGCGGGATCCCTGTGCACGCTATCCTCATCCTTTTGCCGTCTTTTGCCCATGGCTCCGATGTAGCACGGCGTATGGCGGTGCAATGGGGCAATCCAAGGGCGGGGTTGGACGATGAGTGAGGCATCTGGCGAGGTATCCCGGCGCAGACCGGCGCCAGTGCGACGGTCCGTAGGCATGACCGGGGCGGGCGACCGCATCGTGATGGTTGCCGATTCCGCCTTTGCCCGCGGAGGCGCAACCAGCCTTGTGCGGCGCGCGATCCGCGCCTTGCGGGCCCGCGGGCGCGCCGTGACGCTGCTTTGCGGTGAACTCGGAGACGAGGCACAGGATCCCATGGGGCCCTTGCACGCCTGTGGCGCGGAGGTTGTGACCCTCGGGCAGGGGCGGCTGCGGTCGAAAGGGGCGCTGACGGCCGCGCGACAGGGGCTGTGGAACGTTCAGGCGCAGGACATGGTTGCGCGCTGGGTGGCCGCGCATGACACGCCACGGACGCTCTACCACCTGCACGGCTGGGCGCAGATCCTGTCCCCTGCTGCCTTTGCAGCGCTGGCGCCCGTGGCGCCCCGTACTGTCTTGCACGCGCATGATTTCTTTCTGGCCTGCCCCAACGGCGTCTACATGGATTTCCCGCGCCAGGAGGTCTGTCGCCGTGCGCCACTGTCGGGGGCATGCCTGTCCACCCAGTGCGACAAGCGGTCGGCGGCGCAAAAGGGCTGGCGTCTGCTGCGCCACAGGCATGTGCGGCGCGCGCTGAGTGCCGTCCCTTGGGGCGCGGTTGCGATGATCCACCCGGCCATGGCCGAACCGCTGCGCCGTGGCGGGGTGACGATCCCCCTGCACGTGGTGCTCAACCCGGCTGCCCCATTCGCGACAGCGCGTATCAAGGCCGAGCGGAACCGGGCTTTGGCCTTTGTCGGACGCCTCGACCCCGAGAAGGGGGCGGCTGACCTTGCTGTCGCTGCCGCTGAGCTGGGCCTCGATGTGATCTTTATCGGCGAAGGGCCGGATGCGGACCGGATCAGACACGTTCTGCCGCGCGCCGAGATGACTGGGTGGCAGCCCCGCTCTGAGATCGGTGCGTTCCTGACGCAGGCGCGCGGGCTCGTCATGCCCTCCCGCTTGCCGGAACCCTTCGGCCTGGTCGCCGCAGAGGCGTCCCTTTCGGGTCTGCCCGTGATCCTGCCGCAGATCTCACTGCTTTCCGCCGCTATGACAGAGGCTGACCTCGGCGTCTCCTACGCGCACCAGGATCCTTCCGCGCTGGGTGCTGCCCTGGCCCGGTTGCGCGACATGCCCGACGACTCGGTGGCGCGCATGAGCCGGCGTGGGGCCAGCGGTGCGCACCGCCTCGCGCAATCAGAGGCGGAATGGATCGACGGCCTTGAGGGTCTCTACCGCGATGTTCTCGCCCGCGCGCAGGGTGTGGAAGCCGCTTAAGGGATCCAGATCTCGAGGTCGCCCGTCAGCGGCCCCAAGTCCGCATTGGTCCGCAGTCCATATGGACGAAGTTTGAGCCCGAGTATCGGCCCACCCCGCCCGCACGGCATGCGGCGGCGGCCCGGGCGATCTGGTTGACGCTGCGCGAGCTCAGACGCACGTCCGCCGCTTCGCCCTGAATATGCAAGGAGTTGCGCGCGACACCGCGTCCGCGGGCGCGCAGCATCGCGTTGGTCGCCGCAGATCTATACCCGGAGAGGAGCATGTAGGGCTCCGTCGCGTCCAGCATGTTGTGCGCTGCTGCGAGAATGTCGATCGTGCGAAAGTCGATGTCCGTCCGTTCGTTGTTACGCCAGTCGCGCATGAAGTGATCAATTTCGATCTTGGCGTCTTTGATATACTCGCCCTCAATCCAATAGATCGTGTCGATGCTTTCGCCCGTTCTCCCGCTGTACATCTTGAGCCGGCGGATGTCCCCGCCTCCGCGCAGCAACCCAAAGGCGCTGGCTGCGCCCGGTGCCGCAAGCGGCGCTGCTGCGACCGCCGTTGAAGCGAATGCCTTTAGAATACCGCGCCTGGAGATCACGCCCGAGGTTGTCTCGTGTGTCATGCTTTTGCCTGTCTGTCGCCCCGTCGAGCCGCTTGGTGCGGCTTTCACACTGTCATCCCCAACACGTAATCGTGTGCCACAAACCGATTCTCCCGCCAAGGGGGGATGTGGCCGAATAAACCTTCGTTACGGTCAATAGGCAAAAATCTGCTTAACGGCCTCGTTTGGGGTGTATTTTGCATTTTTGCACCGGGTGGTGCGGCGCGGCAACGGTTATGCCAACACCTGGTGACATCGCGCTGCCTCCTGGGCGTGCGCCGCGGAACACGGTCTTGAGGGGCGATACCAGTTCCGGGTTTTGTGAGTGGACAGGCGCAGGGCCACCGCGCACGTTAGCGCTATTGTTGCGATGGGACTCTGAAATGCTCGCAAAGATTCGCTTTTCGCTTCGAGGAGCGCTCCGTCGTTCCGCTCTTCCGGGCGCCATCGCGGGCGCCTTGCTCGCTATGCCTGTAGCGGCTCAGGACGGCGCGGCTCTGAACCTTGCGTTCCGACAAGCGGTGGCCGAGGCCGCATATGGCGATGAAAGCATCGCTGCGTTCTACCGAGACTGGGGCTATCAACCTATTTTCACCGGCGCCGATGAAGACGACCGCGTGCGACGTGCGGCGTTGATCGAGGCGCTCACGCGGGCGGCCACTCATGGCCTGCCCGCACCACAGCATGACGCGGCGGCGCTGACGGCGGTGTTTGCCGCCGCCGACGACACGCGGGCGCGCGGGGACGCCGAGGTGGCCGCGGCGCGCGCTTTTCTCGCCTATGCCCATGCCGTGCAATCGGGCGTGCTGGAGCCGAAACGTGTGGACCACGAGATCGTCCGTACCCTGCCACGGCGAGACGGGAAGGACCTTTTGGCCGGACTTGCCGGTCCGGAGCCGCGCGCATTTCTGGCCAGCCTTCCGCCGCGCACGTTGGAGTACAATCGCCTCATGGCCGAACGCATGCGGCTTGAGGAAATCCGCGCGCGGGGCGGATGGGGGCCAGCCGTGCGAGCCGAGAAGCTGGAGCCCGGACAGCGGGGCGAGGCGGTCATCGCTTTGCGCAACAGACTGATCTCAAAGGGATACCTGCCGCGCACCGCCACGGTGGGATACGACCGCGCCGTGACGGCGGCCGTGCAGACCTTTCAGATCGACCATGGCCTCACCGCCGATGGTGTTGCCGGTCCGGCAACTCTGGCGCATCTCAATGCGACGGTTGAGGAGCGTCTCGGCCAGGTCTACGTCGCGCTTGAGCGGGAGCGCTGGCTGAACCTGCCGGACGGGCTGGGTGACCGCCACATCTGGGTCAATCTCACCGATTTCCACGCGTTGGTGATTGACGACGGCAAGGTGTCATTTCGTACGCGCTCCGTCGTTGGCGACGAACGTGATGGCAAGGTAACGCCGGAGTTCTCCGATACCATGGAGTATATGGAGCTGAACCCGACGTGGACTGTGCCGCGCGGTATCATCAAGCGCGATTACCTGCCGCGGCTCAAGGCCAACCCCAACGCGGCGAGCTATCTGCGCCTGATCGACAGGCGCGGCCGTGTGGTCGATCGGGGCGCGGTGAACTTTGCCAATTATACTGCGGCGAACTTTCCGTTCAATCTGGTGCAGCCGCCGGGTCCGCGCAATGCGCTCGGTACGGTGAAGTTCATGTTCCCCAATCCCCACGCCATCTACTTGCACGACACGCCGGAGAAGCACCTCTTTTCCCGCGAGCGACGGACCTATTCTTCCGGCTGTATCCGGCTCAACGACCCGCACGAATTCGCCTATCATCTACTGGCACGGCAGTCGGAGGACCCGGTGAACCTGTTCCAGTCGACGCTGCGCACCGGGCAGATCAAACGGATCAACCTCGAAGAGCCTGTGCCGGTTCATCTCGTCTATCGGACGGTCTTCGGCCATGCGAAAGGCCGCATGAACTACCGTACCGATATCTATGGACGCGATGCCAAACTCTGGCGCGCCCTCCAGGCTGAGGGTGTCCGACTGGGCGGGGCGGAGAGCTAGCGGGGCCGTCGCGCTGCCGCGCCGTGCCCGCGTCAGCGGGCGCGGCGCCCGAGAGCCGCCCAAGCCAGTATGCGATCCTCGCCCCAGGAATCGCATGCACACCCGATCCACCTCGCCGCTTCATCGGCCGCCAGAGGCCACGATCTTTTGGTGAGACCAGCTGCGTTGACTTAGGCCATCCAGGCGGTGGCTTTCACGCAGCCCCGCGCGGGCTTCATTGCTTTGCGGTCTCGGTGCCGACACGGAGCGAGCCTCCTTTCGCCGACCGTGGAAGGAGGGTATGCGTTGCGCGCGCCCGACCCCTGGCGCACCTCAGCCAAGGGCGAACTGCGCATGACACGAGATACCTCCCACACCATCGCACAGATCGCCGAAGCGCTCGGCCTGTTGGCGTGGGGCGACGTCACGTTGAGGGTCACGCGCGCCGCCGCCCCGCACGAGGCCGGCCCGGATGCGCTCGCGCTCGCCAGCACAGAGACCTACGCCGCCGCTCTATCGCGCGGTGCTGCGCGAACGGCGCTCCTGTGGGAGGGGGCGGATCCTCAGGCCTATGGGCTCCGCGCAGCTCTCTTTGCGCCTCGTCCGAGGTTCGCACTGGCCGGGCTCTCCGCGCTGATGGACCAGGGGCCGGAGCTTGCGCCGGGCATCCATCCCACCGCCATCATCGACCCCAGTGCCGAGATTGGTCCAGACGCAGCGATCGGTCCCTTCGTCGTGGTCGGCGCGCGCGCCAGGATTGGTGCGGGTGCCCGGATCGCGGCCCATTGCAGCGTCGGTGCGGACGTCACGCTCGGCGCGCAGGCGCTGCTGATGGAGCGGGTCACCCTCGGGGCCCGGTGCCACATCGGGGATCGGCTGATCGCGCAACCGGGCGCCGTTGTCGGTGCCGATGGGTTCTCCTTCGTTACGCCCGAGGAATCGGCCGTCGAAGTGGTGGGCGCCACCCTCGGTGACGCAAAAGGCCTGCGCCAGCAATCCTATGCCCGGATCCACTCCCTGGGTGCGGTGTCGATCGGCGATAATGTCGAGCTTGGCGCAAATTCCTGCATTGACCGCGGGACGCTGACCAACACGCGCATCGGCGACGGTACAAAGCTCGATAACCTCGTGCATGTCGGGCATAACGT
>JBCCYI010000033.1:0-25336 GCA_039189975.1 Pseudomonadota bacterium | reverse complement strand
TGCGGGAACACGACGCTCGACGCCAGCCGGGTGGGCCGCGCCGTCGCGCATCTCGACATCATGCTCGAACAGCCCTGCCAGACCATCGCCGAATGCGCCCGCGTGCGCGCCGCATCAGGCCTGCCGATGAAGCTCGACGAGAACGCGCACGACACTGCCACCTTGCTCGAAGGCGCCGAGCGGGGCTGCATGGATGCCGTCGCGCTGAAACTCTCGAAGTTCGGCGGGCTTTCCGCCTTGCGCCGTGCGCGCGACCTCTGTCTGCACCTCGGCGCCAAGATGTGCATCGAAGACACGTGGGGCAGCGACATCGCCATGGCCGCGGCACTCCATCTGGCCGCTGCAACGCCCCAACATCTGGTCCTCAACGTGTGCGACCTCTCCGGCTACGTCTACCCGCGGCTGGACCCGAACGCCCCCTCGCGCAAAGATGGACGCATTCTGCCCCCCGAAGGCCCCGGCCTCGGTGTCGCGCCCGACCGCACCGGCCTTGGCGCCCCCGATCTGATCTTGGAGTGAGCCCATGAACCGCATCACCACCCAATCCGAGTGGATCGACCGCGCCCGCGCTGTCCTGCCCGCCGCGGGCTTCGGCAATTTCGACCCCCGCATCGTGATTTCCCGCGGCGAGGGCTCCCGCGTGTGGGACGAGGACGGCAACGAATATGTCGACTACCTGATCGGCTCCGGCCCGATGCTGCTGGGCCACGGCCACCCGGAGGTCATGGAAGCCGTTCTGGAGCAACTGCCCCGTGGCATGACCTTCTTTGCCAACAATTCCAAGGGCATCGAGCTGGCCGAAGCAATCTGCGAGGCGGTGCCCTGTTGCGAGCAGGTCCGCTTCGTGGCCTCCGGCGGCGAGGCCGATATGTACGCTATCCGCCTCGCGCGCGCCTACACGGGCCGCGACAAGATCCTGAAGTTCGAGGGCGGCTACCACGGCATGAGCGCCGAAGCGCAGATGAGCCTCGCCCCCGAGCGGCGCGTGAACTTCCCACAAGCGGTCCCGGACAGCGCGGGCATCCCGCAAGCCGTCGCTGACCAGATGCTCATCGCGCCCTTCAACGACCTCGAAGCCGTCGCCTCGCTTCTGGACGAGAACGACGACATCGCCGCGATCATCGTCGAGCCACTGCAGCGCATCATTCCCGCGCAACCGGGCTACCTCGCCGGCCTGCGCGCACTTTGCACAAAGCACAACGTGTTGCTGATCTTTGATGAGATCGTCACCGGCTTCCGTCTCGCCTATGGCGGCGCACAGGAACGCTACGGCGTCGTCCCCGACATCTGCACGCTCGGCAAGATTATCGGTGGAGGCTTCCCGCTCGCGGCCCTCGGGGCATCCGCCGAGATCATGGCGCATTTCGACAAGGGCATCGTCGGCGGCGACCGTTGGCTGATGCAGCTCGGCACGCTCTCAGGCAACCCTGTGGCCTCCGCGGCTGGGCTCAAAACGATGGAAGTCCTGCGTCGCGACGGCCAGTACGACCGTCTCCGCGCACTTGGCTCCGAGCTCCAAGGCATGCAGTCGGATGCCCTGGAGAGCGCGGGGATCGCCCATACGATCTGTGGAGACCCCACGCTTTTCGATATCGTCTTCACCGATGGGCCCTGCACGGATTATCGCACCGCACGACACCAAGATCCAACGCAGAACACCACGTACAATCGTGCGTTGCGCCAAAATGGAATCTTCAAATCGGCGGGCAAACTCTATCCCAGCCTCGCCCTCACCGAGGACGACCTCGCACAGACCCGTGACGCCGTTGCCAAGGCCGTTGCGGCCTTACGGGGCTGACCCTCCGCCCTTTGCCGCTCCTGGTTTCCGAGCCGTAAACGAAAGGTGGGCGGCCTTGGTTTACACCTTTGGTTTGATTGACACTGCCAGGGACGCGCCCCCAGCTTTCGTTGTGTAAAGCAGCCAATGGTGTGTGTGTTCTCGTGTCCCTCTCTCTTCGCATGTTTCTCGTTGCAACCGCCGCATCCGCGGCCGGTTGCACGCCCTTCGTTCCAACCCAGTGTCTGACAGCGCCCAAGCGACCGCTTCGCCCACCGCAAGCGGCACGGCGCGGCCGGCCCCTACCGCGACAGCAGTCGAACTTGGCACAACGTCCGCGGGCAGTGCCGCGCGTGGTGGTACAGACGAAAGCGGTGAGCGGGATACGGCGGGATCTCAGGATACGCGCTCCTCTGGAGAGGCCGCGCGCGACAATCGCGGTGCAGAGGGCGGTAGCGGTCGCGATAACGACGACGATCGCGATGACGACGACGATCGGGACGACGATCGCGGAGACTCAGGCGAAATTGGCGGCGGCGTCGGCGGCTGGCATGGCTAGCACACCCAGCCCAGGGCGGGGCTCGATCTGCACCGCCACCGTGGGCCGCACCAATCGTTAAGCCTGATAGATCCCGGCACGTCCCGGGGCAGCTCAATCCTCTGCCCCGGCCACGTGCCAGGCGCCAGGATTGGCGGATTGTCATGAGTATTGTGAGTGAGTACCCCGATGATTTTGATGAAGATCCTCTTAGCCCTTGTGGCTGCATTCAGCCTGAGCGCGTGCAGCGCTCTCCCGCCCCTGGGCACCTCTTCCAACACCCTGAGCCAGAGTTTCGTGCCGTTCCTCGGTTCTGGATCGACCGCGGCGCGCAAGACGGCCACTCCGGCCTCCTCCGAGATCACCGCTGCTCGTCCAAGCTCCGGCGTTCTCCCGGACGACAGGCGAAGCTGTGGCACCATGCGCAGCGGCGGTACGGACTTCGACTCCGACGCGAGCACCTGTGCCGGCAACGCGTGACACACGGAAGACCAGAAAGCGGGCCACTCCGTTCCTGAGCGCGCCCTCGAACGCGACATGCGCGGGATCTCCGCTGAGATCGGCGGTGGTATCGGCAGCGACAGCGCCGGATCGTGGGGCGCGTGATGTCACGGAATGCGTTGACCCGCCCCGCATCGCGTCGCCTGCCCGACCTCCGTCTGACCGCGCTGTGCCTGGCCGCGGGTCTCGCCTTCGGGAGTGCGGAGGGGGCATGGTCCCAGACGCTTCCCGCCCCGGGAAATCCGCCCAATGCAGGTCACGCCTCCGAGCGCCGCATCGCCCTGATCATCGGCAATGGCGACTACGGCGCGCTGAGTGACCTGCCCAATGCCCCGCGCGATGCCCTCCTCGTCGAGGACTTCTTTCAATCCGTGGGCTATGAGACCGTTCTGCTCCAGAATGCGCCCTTAGCCGATCTCTCGGATGCCATCAGCGACGTGGCCGCGCGAACCGATGAGCAGACCTTGCTTGTCTTCTCCTTCGCGGGTCATGGCCTCCAAGTCGGTGCAGGGAACTTTCTGCTGCCAACAGACTCGCACATCGACGCGGCTGCATGACCTGCCGTTCGCGGCCATGTCGCTCGGACAAATCATGTCGATCCTTTCGACGCGCGCGCGCCAGGCGCTCTTCATCCTCGACGCCTGCCGCGACAATCCGTTCCTCGATGCGATGGTGGTCGAGGGATTGACCTCGGAGCCAGTGCCCATCGAAGCCGGATTCTTCTTTCAGCGCAGTCCGATCGACACGTTCGTTGCGTTCTCCACGTCACCTGGAGAATTGGCTCTCGACGGGCCGGAGGGGGAAAACAGTCCTTTCACGGCGTCCTTTGTGGCCAACGCCCTGGCCAATCCGGGGGCGGAGATCAACGCTCTCATGGCGCGCACACGGCGCGATGTGCACGGCGCCACGAACGGGCGCCAGCTACCCTGGGAATCCTCGTCGCTCACCGATGCCTTTCCGCTCCAGACCGGCGCGCCGCCCGGTCCGGCCCTTGCCAAGCCGGCCGCTCCCACGAACGTCACGCCCCCAACACACAGCCCGAGCCATACCTCGACTGGCCTGACCATCGAGGCCCGATTTGAGCGGGACATCGCCCTTGGTGCCGACTTGGCCAGACGCCTGGCGCAGCGCGATAGTGGGCTCGTCTTCGAACCGCGTGGCGGCACCCTCTCACGCGTCGAGAACGGTCGCGTGCGCACGCTCAGCGCCGGAGACACGATCCCACCCGACACGCTCGGCACGCTGGTGTTTCACCCCGACACACCCCGGTTTCCCCCGTAGGACGCCAGCAGGCGGCGCGGCAAGGCAAATTCTCCCTCACGACCGCAGGCACGCGTATCAACGTCGACCTCCGCCTCACCATCGACCCCTGCGACCTGCGCGCAGGCGGTGTGCTCGATCCGCAAGGCGTTGGGGCGGAAGTCTACGCCCAGGAGATGCGTCCCGAGGCTGCGCTTTCTGCGTGCCGGGCAGCGGTCGCCGCGCATCCCGCACATCCGCGGTTTCAGCTTCAGCTCGCGCGCGCTCTGCAGGCTGTCAACGCCTACGATGCGGCCCGGAACGCGCTGATCGCGGCCGCGCCGGGCGGCCACATCCGAAGTGCGCAAAGACGCGCCATTCTGGAGATCGCCCTTCAGGCCCAGCGCGACGGTATGATCCAGCAAGCCGCCCCGGAAACCGCGCGCGCAATGCTCGAATCCGGGATCGCAAAAGGGGATCCGCTCGCGGCCTATACGCTCGGGCGCGAATTGCTGCGCTATGGTCCGGACGCCGAGGCCCGCGCACGCGGCTACGATCTACTGACGCTGGCCCATGCCGCCGGTTATCTTGAAGCAATCAACGAGCTTGGGCGCTACTTCCTGCAAAGCGAGGCCCATGCCGACCCGGACCGGGCCCTGCGCTACTTCGAAGCGACCGCAGCGCGCGGCAACATCAACGGGCAAAACTCCCTCGGGATCATCTACCGCCGCGGCCGCGGGGGGCTCGAAGAAGATCCCGTCCGCGCTGCCGCCGCATTCCACGACGCCGCCAAAGGGGGCATCCTTCTGCGCCCAACGCGCTCGCGATTATGTACGAAGATGGGGACGGCGCGGCCCGTGACCCGGCGCAGGCGCTGGCGTGGTACGACACTGGGCTGGACCGTGGAGACCCCTGGGCTGGCACGAATGGAGCCCGCCTGATCCTGCGCGGTGCCGCCCCGGATGCCACTCTGTTCGACGCCACAAAACGTGCGGGGCGCGCAGCGAGCCTTGGCGATGGAGCCGCCGCGACCCGCGCACATGACCTGCTCTCCGGTCTGTCCGATCAGGCTCTCTTCGGAGGGGCGCAAGCACTGCTGGTTGACCTCGGCGCAGACATCGCGGTGGACGGCGTGTTTGGCCTAGCCTCGCTGGCAGCCCTGCGTCAGCAGGTCGGCGCCGTTGCGGCCGCTGGCCTGGAAGACCGTCCGCTCGATCTCTTGTTGAGGGTCGCCGCCGCGCATTGGCGCAGTTTCAGGTTCCACGCCGACCTGCTGTGAGCCACGCTCCGGCAAGGTGCGGCAGGCACATGAGAATATCCCTTGCCGGGATTGGCGGGCCAAGCCGTTGAGGGAGCGGGCAAAAACGGGCGCGCATCCTCTCATACACCTATCGTCAACACTATCATGCGACACCGCGACCGCTCGTTGAGGGAGAGATAGTATGCGGTTGAGAACACAGATCGCCGTTTTGTTTCTGGTGCCGGCCCTGTCGATGGTCACTCTGGCGATGTTTGAACTGAGAGATGTTCTCGATCGCAACAGAGCCGCGACTGAAGTGATCAAGACCGTCGATTTTGCGATCCCAATCGGCAATCTGATCAACGAACTCCAGGTGGAGCGGGGGGTTTCGGCCGGGTTTCTGGCGTCCGGCGGCACCACCTTCACAAGCGAAATCACATCGCAAAGGCAAAAGGTCGATGCCGCGGTTGCAGCCCTCGCCGCATTCGAAGGCCGCGTACCTGACAAGCTATCAGAGGCGTTGCGTGCGGCGCTGAGCGCGGTCCGAAATGCCACTGAGATACGCGGTGAGATCTCCACCTTGGATACGACCGTCCCCGACATGGCCGGGCGTTACACCGCAGCGATCTCACAGAACATTCTGTTGCAGGGCAAAGCGCTTTCGGGGATCGAGATCTCCGGGATGGGTAAAATCGGTGCGGGTTGGCTCGCACTGACGAAAGCGAAGGAAGCCGCCGGTCTAGAGCGCGCGATGGGAGCGACGGGCATTGGCGCGGGTGGGTTTAGCCCAAGCATTTTCAACAGGTTCCTTAACTTTGGCGCCGTCCAGACCACGCATCTTGAAGATGCTGCACTCTTTGCCGAGCCCGTCCTGGGCGTCGTAGCGTTCACGAGCTTTCCCGAATTTGCCGGCGTGGATGCGATCCGTACCGAAGTCGCGTCAGGCGGCGGGGACATCTCCACATTGTCCATCACCGCGCCAGAGTGGTTCGCATTGTCGACAGCTTGGGTAGAGCGGTTGCGCCGCGTGGAACTCGAGCTTGGCGAAGCGCTCTCGGATGTTGCAATGACCGAGGTCGCGGCCGCGCGCACCTACGGTTATGTCATGAGCGCGGTTGTCGGCATCGCCATGCTCGGAAGCATCGCCTGGTACATCTTCGTGGAGCGATCCATTTCCCGGCGGACGCGGGCCTTGATCCATTCAATGAAGTGTACTGCCGAGAAAGACTTCGACTTCGAGATCCCATATCTTGCCGATCGTTCGGAATTTGGCGATCTCTCTCGATCGCTCGACGACATGCGTTCGGAGCTTTATGCCGCCGACATGACGCTCAGCGAAGCCTACACCAAGAGCTTTGCCTTTGGAGACAGCGATGCAGCCATGGTGATCGTGTCCCCGGAACGCCGCGTTTGCGCCTTCAACACGTCAGCCGAAAAGCTGTTCCTCGGTCAGGCTGCGAACTTCCGGACGGTCCTGACCGGATGGCAGGGCGAAACCGTTCACAGCCTCGACCGGAACGCTCTGCTCGCTTTGATCGACGGGGGGGGGCAATGCCTTGCTGATCCGGGATCGCTGCCCATCCGAACAGACGTTCAGGTTGGCGATCTGAAACTCGAGGTGAACATCTCTTACGTCCAATCGGAAGACGGGGCCTATGCCGGAAATGTGATCCAGCTCAGAGACGTGACGCAAACGCGCCTCCACACCGGAATGATCTTCGCAATCGAACGGGATCAATGCGTCGCCTCCATAAGCTTGGATGGCACCATTCAAAGGCTGAATGACGTCTTTGCGAAGGCTCTTGGAGGCTCAGCAGAGGACTTTGCCGGGCGGCCCCTCAAGGAGTTCCTGGCGCCGGACGACCCGATCCATGGCACGCTCTCGGGGTTTCTGGCCGGCATCGCCGACGGCGTCGGCGAAACGCCCAAACTAAAGTTAACGCAATTGGGTGGCGGCGAATGCTGGATACGGGCGTCGATCAATCCGGTTCTGGACGGAAACGGACGCGCTTACCAGATCTCATTGATTGGCGAAGACATCACCTATGGAATGGAGCGCTACCGCAAAGAGACCGAGGCGAAAGAGCGTGCGGAAGCAAACCGGGACTTTATCGTCAAGAGCCTCGCAGACGCGCTCGACCACGTTGCCAGCGGCGACCTGAGCTATCGCATCACGACGCCCTTCGCCGAGGAATTCGATGCGCTCCGGCAGAACTTCAACGGAACCGTTGAGCACCTTTCGGACGTCATGGCTGGTGTTCGGACAAATGTGGACACGTTGCGCCACAGTTCTACTGAGCTTAGCTCGGCCTCCGGCAACCTGGCAAAGCGCACCGAAACCCAAGCTGCGACGCTCACGCAATCCGCGGCAGCGCTGGAGCAGGTGTCGGCGTCGATCTCCGCCACCGCGAGCGATTCCGCACAAGCGGACAGTGTCGTCGCGGAAGCAAGGAGTGCCGCTCAGGAGGGGGGAGAAACGGTCAAGAGCGCCGTTGCGGCGATGGACAGCATTGCCTCGTCTTCAAAGGAAATTTCCAAGATCATCAGCGTGATCGACAACATATCCTTCCAAACCAATCTGCTCGCCCTGAATGCCGGCGTCGAAGCCGCGCGCGCTGGTGAAGCGGGGCGAGGGTTTTCGGTCGTGGCCTCCGAGGTGCGCGCTCTCGCCCAGCGTGCTGCCGAGGCTGCGAGCGAGATCAACACGCTGATCACACAGAGCACAGAGCAAGTGCGAGAGGGTGTAGCGCTTGTGGGCCGTGCGGGCGACGCGCTGAGTACGATCGCAGGAAAAGTCGTCACCGCGAGCGAACGCGTCGCTGACATCCGACTGGCGACAAACGAACAGGCGACCGCCGTAACAGAGATAACAGCGTCCGTTCACACGATGGATCAAACAACGCAGCAGAACGCGGCGATGGGCGAAGAGGCGAGCGCTCTCAGCCAGTCGTTGCGTTCGGATGCGGACGAGCTGCTTACAACTGTCTCTGTCTTCAAGACGGAGACGCGAGACACGGCGCGCATTAAAACGGCGCGTACGAAAGAAGACACGGCAACCGCCCTCGCCTCATAGTATCAACACCGAGGGCGCGTTGCCGAACTCGGCCTTGATCGCGCAGACCTTGAGCCTGTGCTTCACGATCGCGCCCGCCGTGCAGATCGTGTCGCTAGCGGGAGGGCGAGCGCGAGTTTGCGGTCAGTTCGTGTTGTGTCTCTTCGCGCGCAAAGACGCGCGGTCGGAGCGCAGCGTGAAACCAGATCAGCAACGTGTAAACGGAATAGACCGGTAGTCCGGTGGCACGCTGAAGCGCCGGTGCAAAGGGCACCATGTTCGTGCACTCCAGCACGATCGCTCCAACCGCCGGATGTTCGGTGACCAGACGTTCGGCGGCGCGGACGACGTCCCGTTCTGCGGCCGCATGATCCATAGTAGCCTCATCGCCCAGAATGCGGCGCGCAAACTCCCCATTCGGATCGGTGCCGATGATCGGTGGCGATCCGACGATGCCCGCCGCAGACAGATGCGCCGGCACGAGAGCCTCGGACGAGATCGTCAGGATGCCGGGGCATTTCCCTTTCGGCAACATCCGCGCGACCCATGGCACCTGAAGCAACGAAGAGGTTGCGACCGGAACCCCAAGCGCAGCCGTAAGCTCGTCTTGAAAAGGCACAAGAAACCCGCAGGTTGTTGCGATGCCATCACACCCGGCATCAACCAGGGCAAGCCCGGCGTCAACGAATGCCGCCATCTGCGCCCACGGGTCAGGGGCTACGACCCTGGCCGGGCTCGCCCCCCGCACAACGTGATATCGCACAGGAAATGGCCAGGTGTCGGGATGACCAATGTCACCGGGCGGACGCGGAAACCGGGTCTCCAGCATCAGGATCCCCAGCGTCGCTACTCTGGCGTCGGCGTCGCGCACGCGTCCCTCCCTTCTCGATGACCCAAGGATGCATCGGCCCTCCGCGCAGGACAACCCGCAGCACCTACGGGTCTGATCTGGACAATTCCTCCGATTTGACGCGGTAGTTCTCTGCATAGGCAGCAGAAGGAACCCCGAATGCCCGACCACGCCGCGCCAAAGACCGTCGTCATCGTCGGCGCCGGGATCGTAGGGGTCTCCACCGCGCTCTGGCTCCAGCGGCGTGGACATCATGTGACGCTGATCGACAAAGAGGGCCCGGCAGCTGGCGCAAGCTTTGGAAACGGCGGCGTCCTGGCGGCATGTTCCATTGTCCCGGTCACCGGGCCGGGGCTGCTTGGTAAAGCACCGCGCATGCTGCTCGACCCAAACCAGCCTCTTTTCTTCAAATGGCGCTACCTGCCCCGGGCTCTGCCATGGCTGCTGCGGTACCTGCGTCACTGCAATGCTCCGGCAGTGCGCAAGCGCGCCGCTGCGCTCACGCCGGTCATCGGAGATACGCTGGCAGAGCACCAGGCGCTCTCCATGGGGACAGGTGCGGAACGGTTCATCGTGCCCACGGACTACCTTTATCTTTATGACACGAAAGCGCATTTCGAGGCCGATACCTTTGGCTGGGACGTCCGCAGGGAGAACGGATTCACCTGGGACGTGCTCGACCGTACCGCGCTGCAAGACTACGATCCCTGCTTTTCGCCCAATCTCGCCTGTGCCGTGCGCATGGGCGAACATGGACGGATCACGGATCCCGGCGCCTACGTGTCAGCGCTGGCACAGCATCTCGAGCAGCAGGGCGGGCGCGTGCTGAAGAGCGAGGTGACCGGATTTATGCGCAACGGCGACATTGTGACAGGCGTACGCGCCGGCGGCGATACAATCGCCTGCGACGCGGCGGTGCTCTGCACAGGCGCATGGTCCGCCCCCCTGGCGCGTGCGCTTGGCCTGTCCCCACCGCTCGAAACCGAACGCGGCTATCATCTGGAGCTGTGGGAGCCCAACATTGTGCCGCGTGCCCCGGTGATGGTCGCGTCCGGCAAGTTCGTGATCACGCCAATGGACGGGCGGCTGCGTCTGGCCGGTATCGTAGAGTTCGGCGGTCTGGAGGCGCCCCCCTCCCGCGCGCCCTTCGCGCTCTTGAAACGCAGCGTGCAAGCCGCGATCCCCGGTCTGACCTGGGCGCGCACCGAGGAATGGATGGGCCATCGCCCGTCGATGGCCGATTCAACCCCCGTCATCGGCCCAGCACCCGGCCTCAAAGGAGCCTTTCTCGGCTTCGGACATGACCATATCGGGCTGACCGCCGGCCCGAAGACCGGGCGCATTCTGTCGCAGCTGGTCAGCGGCACGCCTCCCAACATTGACCTTGCGCCCTTTAGCCCAACGCGGTTTCACTGACGTATGGGCAAAGAAGCAAAATACGCCCGAGATCAACGAGGGAGATCCAAGATGAACCGCCTTTCGCTTCTTCTGGGCGCAAGCGCGCTCGCCGTCACGGCCAGCGCCGCCACCGCCGAGAAGTGGGACATGCCGATGGCCTACGCGGCCACCAACTTTCACTCCGAAGTCGGGGCGAACTTCGCCGCATGTGTGACCGACGGCACCGGCGGCGATCTGGAAATCGTCACGCATCCGTCCGGTGCCCTCTTTCCCGGCAACGAGATCAAGCGCGCGGTCCAAACCGGCCAGGCCAGCATCGGCGAGCGGCTGCTGTCCGCGCACCAGAACGAAAACCCGCTCTACGGGGTCGACTCGATTCCGTTCCTCGTCTCGTCCTTCGACGAGCACGAGGCGCTCTGGGAGATCGCCGGCCCGGCCGTGGCAGAGGTGCTGGAGGAGGATAACCTGCACTACCTCTATTCCGTGCCATGGCCGCCCCAGGGCCTCTATTTCGCCAAGGAAATCAACGCCGTGTCGGACATGGACGGGATCAAGTTCCGCTCCTACAACACCGCCACGGCGCGCATGGCGGAGCTGACGGGCATGCTGCCGGTACAGGTCGAGGCGGCCGAACTGAGCCAGGCCCTGGCCACCGGCGTCGCCGAGGCGTTCATCTCCTCGGGCGCGACGGGCTACGACCGAAAGGTCTGGGAGCACCTGACGCATTTCTACGAGGTCGACGCCTGGCTGCCGCGCAACGCCGTCTTCGTCAACAAGGGCGCGTGGGAAGGTCTTTCGGACGAGACCAAGGCCGTCATGGAGAGCTGCGCTGCCGATGCCAAGGCCGAAGGGCTCGCGCGCTCCAAGGAATACACCGCCTTCACGCTCAATGGGCTGAAGGAGGGCGGCATGACTGTCCAGCGCGCGGGCGATGCGCTGGTGGGTGAGCTGCAGGCCATCGGTGACACGATGACGGGCGAGTGGCTGGAGGCCGCCGGCGCAGGCGGTGCTGCGATCGTCGACGCTTACAAGGCGCAGTGAGCCCTCCGCGGGCTGCTCTGCACAGGGTGGCCCGCCCCTAGGAACGACCCCCGGAAAGGAACGGCCTATGCCGAGGATGCACGGCAGTGGAGCCAGAACGTGAGCGTCCTGCGAAAGTCGCTCGACGCGCTCTACCCCGCGGGTGGCATCGTCGCCTCGCTTTTTCTGATCGGCATTCTGACGATCATCCTGTTGCAGATGGGTGCGCGCTGGACCGGACAGGTCTTCCCAGGAGCGACCGATTATGCCGGCTATTCAATGGCCTGCGCTTCATTCTTCGCCTTCGCCTATGCGCTGAACCACAACGCGCATATCCGCGTGTCGATCGTGCTGTCGTCGCTGGGGCGGTTTCGCCGCGTGGGCGAGCTCTGGTGCTTTGGCATCGGCGCGATCATCGCGACCTACTTGGCGTGGTACGCCGTGCGCGGCAATTGGTGGTCCTGGAAGCTCAACGAGATCAGCCAGGGCCTCGACAAGACGCCTATCTGGATCCCGCAGCTGGCGATGTCCATCGGCTCGATCCTCTTGGCCATCGCGTTTTGGGACAATCTCATCAGCCTGATCCTGAGGGGCGACCACAACATGGCCGGCGAAACGGTCGACCAGGAGCACGCGGAGTGAGGCGGACGCCGCAGCGCCGCCCACTCTGAGACTGCCCCGATGGCCCTTTGACCGGGTCCTACTGACGAAAGGCCGAGACGCTTGGAACAGCTCGCCCCCATCCTCATCTTCGTGTTCGTGCTCTTCTTCCTGCTGGGCTCCGGCGTCTGGGTCGGCCTTGCGCTGATGGGCGTGGCCTATGTCGGGATGGAGCTTTTCACGAGCCGCCCCCCCGGTGACGCGATGATCACGCGGGTCTGGGGGGCGTCCTCCTCCTGGACGCTCACGGCCCTGCCCCTCTTCATCTGGATGGGCGAGATCCTCTACCGAACGCGATTATCCGAGGACATGTTCCGCGGTCTCAGCCCGTGGATGGCACGCCTGCCCGGCGGGCTGGTGCACACCAACATCGTGGGCTGCACCGTCTTTGCCGCCGTCTCCGGCTCCTCGGCGGCGACGCTGACGACGGTGGGCAAGATGTCCATCCCCGAGCTGCGCAAGCGCGACTACCCGGAGTCCATGGTCATCGGCACGCTCGCGGGCGCCGCCACGCTAGGGCTGATGATCCCGCCCTCGCTCACGCTCATCGTCTATGGGGTCACCATCAACGAGTCGATCACCAAGCTCTTCATGGCCGGGGTCTTTCCGGGGCTCGTGCTGGCGGGGATGTTCATGGCCTATGTGGCGGCGATGTCCGTCCTGTCGCCGGGGTTCAACCCGAAGCCCGAGCCGCATATGACCTTTGGCCAGAAGCTCGCAAACTCGCGCTTTCTGATCCCCGTCATCCTGCTCATCCTCTTGGTGATCGGCTCGATGTACATGGGGTTTGCCACCGCAACCGAGGCGGCGGCCTTTGGTGTCGTCGGCGCGCTTGCGCTGGCAGCCAGTCAGGGCTCGCTCAACTGGGGCACCTTCAGCGAGAGCCTGATGGGCGCGGTGCGCACCTCGGCGATGATCGCGCTGATCCTGGCGGGGGCGGCGTTCCTGTCGCTTTCGATGGGCTTCACCGGCATCCCCCGGGGGCTGGCGGACCTGATTGCGGGCTGGGAGCTGTCGCGCTTCGAACTTCTGATGGCGCTCCTCGTGTTCTACATCATCCTGGGCTGCTTTCTCGACGGGATCTCGTCGGTGGTGCTGACGATGGCGGTGGTAGAGCCGATGATCCGCGACGCGGGGATCGACCTCATCTGGTTCGGCATCTTCATCGTCGTCGTCGTGGAGATGGCGCAGATCACGCCGCCCATCGGCTTCAACCTCTTCGTGCTGCAGGGCATGACGAACCACGAAATGACCTTTATCGCCAAGGCCGCGATCCCGATGTTCCTCATCATGGTGGTGATGGTCTTCGTGCTGATCGCTTTCCCGGACCTTGCGACCTGGCTGCCCGAGAACATCCGGCAAGGGCCTTGAGGCGGCGCAGTCCGCGCCTTCGTTTGGTCGGCACATGACGGGATGGCTCGGCGTAACGGCACGGCATGGGCGGCTCCTCCTCGTGGCCGGGCTGGTTGCCGGCGTGACTTTGCCAGCCCTGGCCGAGCGCATGGCGCCGTTTCTGCCCGCCTTGATCGGAGCGCTTCTCTTTCTCGCCGTGCTGCGGATCGGCCCGGCGCAGATGCTCGGCACCCTCGGTGACACCTGGCAGAGCTTGCGCGTCATCGCTTTGCTGCAGCTTGTGGTGCCGATGGCGATCTGCGGCCTGCTTGCTGCATTTGGGATCCTGAATACGCCCGCGGGGATGGCGCTGGCGCTGCTCTTCGCGGGCGCCCCGCTCTCTGGCAGCCCAAACCTGACCATTCTCGCCGGGTTCGACCCCAAACCTGCGCTACGTCTCGTCATCCTAGGCACGGCGCTGGTGCCACTGACCGCGCTGCTGGTCTTCTGGGTGCTGCCCGGCCTGTCCGGCGGCGCGGCCGTCGTCGGCTCGGCACTGCGGCTCCTCGCGGTGATCGGCGGCGCTGCCGTCCTCGCCCTCGCAGCGCGCAAGTGGCTCTTGCCAGACCCCGGCCAGCAGGCGCTCGCGGCCATCGACGGGCTCTCGGCCATCGTGATGGCCGTCGTCGTGGTCGCGCTCATGTCAGCGGTGGGGCCGCTCCTGCTCAGCGCGCCTCAGGCGTTGGTGGGTTGGATGGCGCTAGCCTTTGCGGCCAACATTGGCGCACAGATCGTCACGGCGGGCGTGATGCGCGCCGTCGGCGCGGGGGACGAAAGCGTCCCCGTGGCGATCGTCGCCGGGAACCGGAATGTCGCCCTCTTTCTCGTGTCGTTGCCACCGAGTGAGGCAGCGGAGCTCTTGATCTTCATAGGCTGCTATCAGGTGCCAATGTACCTGACGCCCCTTCTGATGCCCCGCTTCTACCGATGCGTTGCGCGCCGGTCTGGCTAGACGATCCGCATATCACGCGCGCGTCACCGAACTCGGCCAAGCGGGCTTACGCTGGCCCAAAGGCACAAAAAACGCCAGGGCGCGAACGCCCTGGCGTGTCTTTTCGAGGTCGGATTACTCCGCCGGTTCGGCGGGCATCACCGGGCCATCGTCGCCATGGGTTGTCGGCAAGCCTGCCGCTTCACGGCGCCCATCGCGCCAGATCGCTTTGACGAGCGATACGCCCATCAGGACCATCACCGCACTGAACGGCAATGCCCCGATGACCATGGCAGTCTGGATCGCACCGAGCCCTCCGGCGAGGATCAACGCGCCCACGACAAGCGCAAGCGCTGCGCCCCAGAAGAGGATGTGCGGCCGCGCCTTGGGTCCTTCGTCCCCTGCGGCGTTGATGGTGTTGATGATCAGCACTGCGGAGTCCGCCGACGTCACGAGATAGGTCAGCAGCAGAACCACCACGATCAGAGACATCGCCCAGGCCAGCGTTTCGCTCAGCATCACTGCGAGCGTCGCGAAGAGCTGATCGGATGCGCTTGCGCCGGTGATGGCGCCTGCGGCTTCGCCAGACAGCTCCAGGTCAATCGCCGTGCCGCCGACAATGGCGAACCACGCAAAGCACATCAGCGACGGGATCACGAGCGCCCCGAGCACGTATTCGCGGATGGTCCGCCCCTTGGAGATGCGCGCGAGGAACACGCCCACGAACGGCGCAAATGCGATCCACCAGGCCCAGTAGAAGATCGTCCAGCCGCCCTGCCAGCCCGCAAGCTGCGCCGCTTCCGAGCCGTCCACGCCATCGGACACCCACACCGCAAAGATGTTTTGCGGGATCGAGATGAGGTAATCCAGGATGCCGAGGAAGAAGGCCTGCAGACCGAAGAAGGTCGAACCGAACGCGATGAAAAAGAGCAGCAGGAAGAAGCTGAGGCCCATGTTGATGTTCGATAGCCACTTGATGCCCTTGCCAACGCCGGAGAGCGCGGAGAGCGTCGAAGCGCCCATGATGACAGCGAGTGCAAAGATGATGGCCGCGGTTGAGGAGGTTTGTCCTCCGTCTGCGGTTGCGGTGTAGAGCCAGTCACCAAACCCGATCCGGCTCAGACCGGCCACGAATTGCTCAACCCCGAAGCCCAGTGTCTGCGCGACGCCGAGCACGGTCGCGACAACGGCCACGATGTCGACCAAGTGCCCCACCGGGCCCGACAGACGCTCCCCGAAGATCGGCGCCAGCGAGGAGCGGATCGTCAGCGGCAGGTTCCGCCGATAGGAAAAGAACGCAAGCGACAGGCCTACAATGGCATAGGACGCCCAGGCCGCCAGCCCCCAATGGGTGAAGGACCAGACGTAAGCTGGCCGCACATTCTCGGCCGAGGACCCTTCGGTGATGCCGCGGATCGTGTCCGGATTGGAGGCCCAGTGATACATCGGCTCAGCTGTGGCGAAGGTCAGCATCCCGATGCCGATCCCTGCGCCAAACATCATGGAGAACCAGGAGAAATTCGAAAACTCGGGCTGATCGTCCGGATGGCCAAGCTTCATCTTGCCGGCGCGCGGCCAGAGCGCGAGGCCCAGGCAAAGGATCACGAAGAACGCCATTGCGTAGACGTACCAGTAGTTGAACGAGCCAAGGATAAACGCGTTCATGGCGCCGAGAACGGCGCCCGCCTGATCGGGGAACGCAACGGCCCAGATAATCAGGGCCCCCACGAGGATCTTGGCCGTAATGGTCACGTCTTTAGTGAATCCTCGATAGAAGCCGCTGTCCGCGGTCTTGATCGGAAGATCTGTAAGTGGTGGTTCTATGGACACGTCGGTCTCTCCCTGCATCCCAGTGTTGTTGCCGTCCCGGCACGATGCATGCTCGTTTATCGGCCTGGACGCTTGTCGCACCTCAACCGCGCGACCCGGACGCGAACGTCGAGTTGCGCTTGAGGTGGCATGGTGGCCCGCGCCCCAGCCAACCCGACAATCCTCCCTGATCATTTACTTTTGCAGAGGACGCGTTATATCTGTGCGGTTTGCACACGCGAAGGATGCAACCGCTTTTCTGCGATGTCCAACGCTTTGTTAACAACTTGGCCTGCAGCGCCGACACGAGAGCGGCCGCGTTGCCCCGGCGGCTTACGACGGCGCGGGCATTGCGCGGTCAGGCTTCAGCGCTTCGTCAAGGTCGACGCCCCGTGCGGCCGCGCCGGCCCGAACCGCGTGGCGCAGCGTTTCGCTTCGGTTCAGTAACCGCTGAAAGCTGACCTCGTCGAGCTCCAGTAAAGCGGTCGGCGCGATGGCGCGCACCGTGGCGCGACGGCGCTTCTTGGTCAGCAGGCCCATCTGTCCGAAGATCTCGCCACGCCCGAGCCGCCACGCCTGGCCGGCGACTTCGA
This sequence comes from Pseudomonadota bacterium, assembly GCA_039189975.1. Taxonomy (GTDB): domain Bacteria; phylum Pseudomonadota; class Alphaproteobacteria; order Rhodobacterales; family Rhodobacteraceae; genus HLUCCA09. The sequence continues at coordinate 8,336 of JBCCYI010000033.1, read as the reverse complement.
CCTCCACCGCCCCGGATGCGATGAAGAAGACACTTCGCGCCGGCGAGTCCTTGGTCATCACCGTCTCACCAGCATCCGCGTAGCGCGTATTGAGCGCCCGGGTCAGCACCTTCAAGGCCTGCGCATCGAGATCCGCGAACACCGGCAATTGCCGGACGAGCTCGCCCCGCCCAGGCGCAAGATCGAGCGGAGGACGCGCCTCTGCCTCGGTACGGCGCTGCGCGACGTTTTGCAGGAGCGTGGCGTAAAGCTCTGCGCCGATGAGCCCGTCGTCGAACATCGCGGCATATTCGCGCTCCTCCAGGCGCAGGGCTGTCCGGCGGATGAAACGGCGCTGCAGCTCCTCGGCATAGCCCGGATATTGCAGCTGCAACCCTTCCATCGCCGTGTCGACGATCTCGGTGCGCCGCTCCGCGAGCCCGTTGAGCAGCTCCGCCACGCGCCGCCCGTGGATGCGCCGAATCCGCTGGTCGATGAAGCCGCCGATGTCGCGCAGCACCAGCCTCTGCGCCAGCAACAGCTCGAACCGGTGCGCCGTCATCCGCGCCAGTGGCCCACGCAGACCGAGCCGGTCGTTCAGAAACACCGCCGTGCGAAAGCGCCAGCCGTAGGCGACCGTCCGGCGCGCGGCGCGCAAGTAGCCGGTGCGCCCGGCGGTGCGGGTGCCTTCGATCAGCCGGTCGATATCCACCAGCGCGTGTTCCGCGAGCCGTGTCGAGAGCGAGCGGTCCCGCATGTGGCGCAGCACCATGTCCCGCTCCACCCCCGCCAGCGCGATCAGGCCGAGGGTTACCCGGTCACGGTCGAGCACATCGTGGCAATCCTCCGCCTGGCGCACCGCCGTTTCGAGCTGCGCGCCGAACCGCACGGCCTCGGCGCGGACGATGTCGGGGCTCAGATCATAGCTCTCAGTCGTTTTGGCGACGTCCTCGCGCACCGTCTGGAGCGCCACGGCGACCACCTGCTGGGAAAGTGCCTCATCGAGCGCGGAGAGCTTGTCGAGCCCCAGCCAGGCGATCACCCGCCGCAGCGACACGCCCTGTATAAGCAGGGTAAAGAGCGTGAAGCCCGTCGCGAGGATCCCCACGACACGCTGGATGTCACCCGGCACGAAGGGGTTCTCCGTGACCGCGAGCGCCAGCGCGAGTGTGACAGCCCCGCGCAACCCACCCCAGAGAATGGCGATCCGGTAGGGCCGCTCGACGGCCGGTGACACCCGCATTGCCGACAACAGCGGCATCAGCCCGAAGAGGATCGCGGCCCGGGCTGCCACCGCCGCGACGATCACCACACCGATGAGTGCGAAGTCCGCGAGCGTGACCCCCTCCAAGAGGCGCGGAATGAGCAGCGCCGCCAGCACAAAGATGAGCGCGCCCGCCCAATGGGCCAGGACGTTCCAGATGTCGTTGAGCCGAGACCAGGCCTGGGGCGTCAGCCGGCCCGGGGCCGCGAGGTTGAGCGTCAGCCCCGCGGCCACCACCGCGATCACACCCGACGCCCCCACCATCTGTTCCGCGCCGATGTAGGCGAGATAGGGCAGCGCCACCGAGACGGAGACTTGCGCCAGTTCATGCCCGTCGAACGCCGCCATCATCCACAGCGCCGCCCGCGCGACGGCCCAGCCCGTTACGGCCCCTCCCAGCAGAAGCGTGGGAAACTGCACCATGGCGTCACGCGGCGTCGGATCGGGCACGCCGATCATCACGAAACCGACGAAGACGCCAAAGAGCGCGATGGCGGCGGCGTCGTTCAGCAGGCTCTCCCCTTCGATGATGCGCGACAAGCGGCGTGGCGCGGCGATGGATCGGAAGATACTGACGACCGCGGAAGGGTCGGTCGTGGAGACGATTGCGCCCACAAGCAGGCAGGCCATAAGGGGCAGCGCGCTGACTTGCGCCAACGCATAGCCAACCGCGAAGGTCGCCACGAAGACCGCAACCACGGCAAGCACCAGGATCGGCACCCAATCGTCCAGCATGCGCCGCAGGTTCATCCCCAGCGTGGCCTGAAAAAGCAGGGTGGGCAGGAAGACATAGAGGAATACGTCCGACCGGATCGGCAGGCCCAGGATGGCCTGGGCGACCGGGTTGAAGAGGTCGGTCAGATCGGTGCGAAGCAGGAAGACCGCGCCCCCGCCGATCAGGATGCCCAGCGCGGCGAGGATCACGCTGAAGGGCAGTTTGAGCCGCGCGGCCAGGGGCTCCGCCCACCCGATCACAAGAAAGAGGGAGGCGATGGTTAGGGTGACGAGCACGATATCCATGCACCGTATCTATAGCGCCCGGCGCGGCCTAGCCAGCCACGCCTGCCACGCGCTTCAGAGCAGACCGCCGCGCCCCGCCGCGCCCCACGCTGCACCAAATAAGGACGCGCGGTGCCGCCCATACTGGCGTGCGCGCCGCCCCTCGGGCGAACTGGGGGGCATGATCTGCCCGTTCCGGGACCGCGTGTTCGCCCCAGTGGGCCAGGGGCCCGCCCCGATCACGACCCATCCCGCAGTGCGGAGCCACTTCTGTGTTGACACGCGGCGGCCTTCTCTCGCAGCCTACGCCTATCGCAGCCGCAGGGACATCCCGATGCACGTCACCCTTTGGATCGCTCGCCTTGGGCGCCGGGCCACCGGGTGCGACCTCGTCGTCTGAGGCACCTGCCCCGATCTTGCCCGCGCGTGCGCGCCGTCCGGCGCGTCCCCAACCGCTGCGATCCCAGAGACTGCCATGCCCGACGCCCACGGCCCGCGCCTTGCGATTGATATCGGAGGCACCTTCACTGACACAGTCCTGATGGCGTCCACGGGCGCCATCCTCGCCACCGCCAAGACCCCGACGACACCACGTCGCCCGACGCATGGCGCGCTCAGCGGCACTCGGCGCGTCCTGACCGACGCGGACGTGGAATGGAGCGCGGTCGCGGGTGTTGTCCACGGCACGACACTCGCCACCAACGCATTGATCGAGCGACGCGGCGCACGGGTCGCAACGGTAACGACGGACGGCTTCCGCGACATCCTCGAGATCGCTTACGAACGGCGCTACAGCCAGTACGATATCAACCTCGAAAAGCCGGACCTGATCGTCCCGCGGGACCGTGCCTTCACCATTGGCGGCCGTCTCGATGCGCGCGGCCACGACCTGACCCCGTTCGATGATGCGGGCGTGGCCCCGCTCTGCGCGGCTCTCAGGGCCAGCAGGGCGGAGGCTGTCGCCGTCTGCCTGCTGCATTCCTACGCCAATCCCGCACATGAGCTGCATCTGCGCGCCAAGTTGCAAGAGGCGCTGCCCGATCTCGTCGTATCGCTCTCCCATGAGGTAAGCCCCGAGGCGCGCGAATTCGATCGCCTGTGCACGACCATCGCCAATGCCTACGTCCAGCCCATGATGGCGCGCTACCTGGCGGAGTTTCAGGCGCGGTTCACCGCCGAGGGGCTGACCTGCCCCATCCTGATGATGACCGCCAGCGGTGGCATGACCACGCTGGAAACGGCGCGGCGTTTGCCGATCCGGCTGGTCGAGAGCGGCCCCGCGGGCGGCGCGATCCTGGCCGCGCGCATCGCCGAGGCAACAGGTGCGCACGATGTTCTGAGCTTCGACATGGGCGGGACGACGGCTAAGCTTTGCCTGATCGACGGCTACCGCCCCCAGACCGCGCGCCGCTTCGAGATTGCGCGGGCCGCGCGGTTCATCAAGGGATCGGGCATGCCCGTCCGCATCCCCGTCATCGAGATGATCGAGATCGGCGCGGGTGGTGGATCCTGTGCGCGCGTGGACGGGCTCGGCCGGGTCCATGTCGGCCCGGAAAGCGCTGGCGCAGAGCCCGGCCCGGCTGCCTTTGGCCAGGGCGGGACGCGCGCCACCGTCACGGACGCGGATGTCGTTCAGGGGCTGATCGATCCTGCGCACTTTGCCGAAGGGCGGCTCGCAATCGACGCCGAAGCGGCCGACGCTGCTGTGTCCGCGGACGTCGGCACGCCTCTCGGCCTCCCGGTGAAGGCCGCGGCCCAAGGCCTCAGTGAGATTGTGGACGAGAGTATGGCAGCCGCCGCGCGCATGCACGCGGTTGAATCCGGCAAGGACCTCTCCGCGCGCGTCATGATTGCCTTCGGCGGCAATGGCCCGCTCCACGCCACGCGCGTCGCCCGCCGCGCCCACGTGCACCGTATTCTGGTCCCGAAAGATCCTGGCGTGGGCTCGGCGGTTGGCTTTCTCTATGCACCGGTGTCCTTCGAGATCGTGCGCTCGCACTACGACCGTCTGCCCTCGCTCGACCTTCAGCGGCTGAACGCGCTTTTTGACGCAATGGTGCAAGAGGCCGAAGCGGTGGTGCGCGCGGGGGCGCCCGGGGTGGCACTGTCGCAACGGCGCACCGCGTTCATGCGCTACAGCGGCCAGGGCCACGAGATCGACATCCCCCTGCCCTCGCGCGCCCCGGCCCCGGCGGATCTGCCCGGACTACAAGCTGCGTTTGACGCCGCCTACAGCGCCCAGTTCAGCCGTGCCGTGCCGGGAATGACAGTCGAGATTCTCAATTGGGCCGTCGAGCTTTCCGCGCCTGGTCCCGCCGCAGCCCCCCGCAAGCCACCGCCCGTCCGGCAGGCGGCCCGCCCGTCCGGAGCGCGCACAATCCTGTGCGACGTCGCGCGTACGCCGCGCACCGCCTCGCTTTATCACCGTGCGGATCTCGTCCCGGGGCACAGGCTCACTGGCCCGGCGCTCATCATCGAGCCGCAGACGACCACCTTCGTCAGCGCCGACTTTGCGGCGGAGGTCGACGCAAGCGGCAATCTCTGGCTCACCCATGACAGCGAGGCGACCCCATGACCGCGCCCGACCCCCGCCTACAAGTGATGTGGAACCGGCTCCTCGCGCTCGTTGAGGAACAGGGTCAGGCGCTGATCCGCGCCGCTTTTTCCCCGATCGTGCGGGAATGCGGCGATATCTCGGCCGGCGTCTTTGACCAGCAAGGCCGCATGCTGGCCCAGGCCGTCACCGGCACACCGGGACACATCAACACGATGGCCGCGGCCGTGCAGCACCTTTGCGCCCGCTTTGCGCGCGACGCCATGCGCCCCGGCGACATCTACATGACGAACGATCCCTGGATCGCGTCCGGCCATCTCAACGACTTTCTCTTGATGATGCCGGTGTTTCACAAGGGAGAGGTCGTCTGCTTCACCGCGTGCACGTCGCACTTGGTCGACCTCGGCGGGCTGGGCATGGGCCCGGAAGGCACCGATATCCATGACGAGGGCCTTTTGCTGCCACCATGCGCCCTGGTGGAGGCCGGCGTGCTCAACAGTCTGCTGATGGAGATCGTCAAGGCCAACTCGCGGGAGCCCATCGCGAATGAGGGCGACATCTACGCTCTGATCGCCTGCTGCGAGGCGGGCGCGGCGCGGCTGTGCGATATGATGGAGGAATTCGGCCTCGACGCGCTCGATACGCTCGCCGACTACATTCTCACGACCTCCGAGCGGGGCACGCGCGCGGCCATCGCCGCCCTGCCCCGGGGAAGCTGGACGTCGCACCTGCGCGTCGATGGCTATGAAGCACCGGTGGAGCTCTGCGCGGCTCTGACCATCGCCGAGGACCATGTCGCCGTAGACTTCGCCGGGACGTCGGGGCTCAGCGGCAAGGGGATCAACGTGCCGCTGAACTACGCCACCGCCTACACCGTCTTTGCCCTGCGCTGCCTGATCGGGCCGGACATTCCCAACAATGCGGGGTCCCTCGCGCCGTTCCACGTCAGCGCGCCGGCAAATTGCATCCTCAACGCCCTGCCCCCTGCCCCTGTCGCGATGCGTCACACGCTTGGGCAGATGACACCCGATCTTGTCTATGGCTGCCTGTCACAGGCGCTGCCGGACGCCGTGCCCGCGGAGGGGGCCTCGTGCATGTATGACCTGCCGCTGCGCCATGCGCCCGAGGCCAAGGCGCACGGCCACACACAATTCGCGTTGGAGCTGGTCTTCAGCGGGGGCACGGGTGCGCGTCCAGCCCGGGACGGGCTCTCGGCCACAGCCTTCCCGTCGGGCGTCTGGGGATCGCAAGTGGAGACGACCGAGGCTGTGGCGCCCATTCTGATCACCCGGCGGGCCCTGCGACCCGACAGCGGCGGACCCGGAGAGTTCCGGGGCGGCCTAGGTCAGCGGATCGATGTGCGCTCGACGAGGGGCGAGGACCTGATGCTGTTTCTGTCGGTCGAGCGGGTCGACACGCCCGCACAGGGACGGTTTGGCGGAGGCACCGGCGCCCCCGGGCGGATCCGGATCGGCGCGGACGGCCCCGATCTGCCCGGCAAGGGCGTGCTGCGGATTCCGGCGGGCCACACGCTGATCTTCGAAACGCCCGGCGGCGGCGGGTTCGGTCCGCCCCAGCGGCGCAGCGCGGACGCGGTAGAGGACGATCTGACCGCCGGGCGGATCAGCCCTAGCGCCGCGCGCTCCATCTATGGGCGCCAAGCATGATCCCGGCCGACCACATCGCGGCACTTGCACCCTACGCTCTGTCCGAGCTGCGTGCGCCAGAGGGCAAACGCCTGATATCGCTCTCGCAAAATGAGAGCCTGCGTCCACCAAGCCCGGCGGTCACCGCCGCGGAATCGGCACTTCGGCACGGGCAGTTCTACCCGGACCCGGAGTGGACCGCTTTGCGGGCGGCCTTGGCGGCACAGCATCGGCTGGCAGCGGAGCGCATCCTGTGTGGCGCCGGTTCAATGGAACTGATCGCAGCGCTTGCCCGCGCCTTCGCAGGCCCGGAGACTGCGGTTCTCGCGCCGACCAACGCGTACCCGTTTTTTCGGACAGCAGCGCTGCTGGTCGACGCGCGCTTCGACACGGCGCCGGAGGTCGCAGGACGGGTGTCTGTCGACGCGCTTCTGGCCACGTGTCGGCCCGAGACGCGCCTGGTCTTCGTCGCCAATCCCGGCAATCCGACAGGCACCTGCCTACCCCGTGCGGAGCTCGTACGCCTCCGCGACACGCTCCCGGACACGGCGCTCCTGGTGGTCGACGAAGCCTATGGCGAGTTCACCGATGGACCCGACGCGCCCCTGTTCGATCTGGTGGACCGCGGCCGTACAGTGGTGTTGCGCACGCTGTCCAAGGCTTATGGCCTAGCGGGCGCGCGCGTGGGCTGGGGCTACGTGCCGCCATCTGTCTCCGCCCAGATGCGCAAGGTTTTGACCCCCAACAACATCCCGGCCACCAGCCAGGCCGCCGCCGTTGCCGCGATCACCGATCACGCCTACATGCGGGAAACCGTGGCGCAGACGGTCGCCCTGCGCGATCCGTTCATCGCGCGATTGCGCCGGGCCGGCCTCGACGTGGCGGACAGTTTCACCAACTTCGCGCTCATCCGCTTCGGAACTGTCGCCCAAGCCCGCGCGGCCGATCTCGCGCTCCGAGCCGAAGGGATCGTTTTGCGCCCCCAAGGTGGCGCAGGCTTGCCCGCCTGCCTGCGTGCAACCATCGGGGCTGCGGAAGATCTGGACATCGCTGCTTCCGTTCTGGAACGATGGATCCGGGAGGACTCGACATGACACCATCGCGCGGTCGAGCCCGCTTTGGCGTCCTGGTGCCCTTCACCAACACCAATCTCGAACCGGACATGGCGCTTCTGCGGCCCGAGGGTGTGTCGCTGCACGTTGCCCGTTTGGGCGGCTACGATGCGCAGGAGATCCCTGATGTCGACCAGATGCACGGGCTCGGCGCGGCCGATCTCGACGCTCCCCTGCGGCTCCTCGCAGGCGTTCGACCCGACGTGGTGGTCTACGGCTGCACCTCGGCCACCCTCACCCACGGGCCGGCCTTTGATCTTGATCTGGCCGACCGTATCCGGAAGATGAGCGGCGCGCCCTCGCTCACCGCCGCAAGCGCGCTTGTCGACGCGCTGCGTCACCTGCGCGTGCGCCGGATTGGCTTTGCATCACCCTATACCGCTGCGATCAATGATCGGGCTGTCACGTTTCTCGCAGCCTCCGGGATCGACACGGTCGCGCGCGGGGAGGTCAGCGCGACGCTCGATAACTTTGGCCAGGGCGCGCTCGAACCGTCTGATGTGATGGCTCTGGCGCACGAGGCCGACGCGCCCGAGGCGGAGGCCATCGTGCTCTCCTGTACCGACATGCGCAGTGTCGAAACCATCGCCGCGCTGGAGGCGGCACTCGGCAAACCTGTCATCAGCTCCAACCAGGCGATGGCCTTCCGCGCCATGCAGCTGACGGGGATAGACACCGCGCTGCGCGGCTACGGCACCTTGCTCGAAAGGCCCCGGCTATGACCTTTGAAGACATCGCTTCCTTTGCGCTCAATCAGGACGACGTCCCCGTGCCCGCGCGCG
>JBCCYI010000032.1:0-25652 GCA_039189975.1 Pseudomonadota bacterium | reverse complement strand
GTGCATTATGTGCATACGAAGTATTGTAGAATATGCACCTCCAAATATGACAGCTAGTTCTATCCTGATGTGTCTACCTGCTATGTGCTGTGTATCAGTATATACCGATCCGGTGCGCTCCAAGGCGCTGCTCGACCGGATCCCCGCGGGCCGCTATGCCGACCCGTCCGAAATGGCCGGGGCCGCCGTCTTTCTCGCCTCCGACGCCGCCAGCTACTGCCACGGCAGCGTCGTGACGGTGGATGGCGGCTGGCTGGCCCGTTGAGGAACCCTAGCATGGATCAGACCCTTGCGGGCAAAACCGCCCTTGTCACCGCCGCTGCCGCCGGGATTGGCCGCGCCTCCGCCGAGGCGCTCGCGGCCCGCGGTGCGGAGGTGATCGCGACCGACATCGACGCCGACGGGCTGAGCGCGCTGGCCGCCAGCGCCTCGCGCATCACGGCGCGGCGCCTCGACGTGTGCAGCCGCGACGACGTTGCGGCCATCGTTGCCGGGGGGCCAACGTTCGACATTCTGGTCAATTGCGCGGGATGGGTGCACGACGGCACGATCCTCGAGTGCGACGACGACGCGTGGGACCGCTCCTTTGAACTCAACGCAAAGGGGCTCTACCGCGTCACCCAAGCGGCGTTGCCCGGCATGCTGAGCCGGGGCGCGGGAGCGATCGTCAACATCGCCTCGATCGTCTCCTCCGAGAAGGGCGCGCCGCGCCGCTTCGCCTATGGCGCCTCCAAGGCCGCGATCATCGGCATGACCAAGGCCATCGCGGCGGACTACGTCAAAGACGGCATACGCTGCAATGCGATCTGCCCCGGCACGGTCCAGAGCCCGTCGCTCAACGCCCGTCTCGCCGCCACCGGGGATTTCGACACCGCGCTCGCCGCCTTTCAAGACCGCCAGCCGATGGGCCGGCTCGGCAAGCCGCAAGAGATCGCCGAGATGGTCTGCTATCTGGCCGGCGACGGGGCCGGGTTCACCACGGGTCAGGCCTTTGCCATCGACGGGGGCTGGTCGATCTGATGGGGCTCGACCGGGCCGCCTCCATCGACGATCTACGGGCGCTCGCGCGGCGCCGCATCCCGCGCTTTGCCTTTGATCTCGTCGACGGTGGGGCAGAGGATGAGCGCAACTTGCGCCGCAACCGCGCCGCGTTCGAAGAGGTCGAGCTGACGCCCCGCTACCTGCGGGGGAGCGCGCGGATCGACACGTCAGCTCCCGCCTTTGGACAGACCTTCGCTGCACCCTTCGGCATGGCGCCGATTGGCATGCTGAACGCCTTTTGGCCCGATGCGGATCGCACACTGGCGCGGCTCTGCAAGGCGCACAATCTACCCTACACGGCGAGCTCGGCGGCCTCCACGCGGCTGGAGGATCTCGCCGAGGCGGCCGACGGCAATGGCTGGTTTCAGCTCTATGTGTCCTCCGACGACAGCGTGACCGAGGGGCTCGTGGCGCGCGCCGAGGCGGCGGGCTACGAGGTCCTGATGGTCACCGTGGACGTGCCTGCCGCAGGCAAGCGAGACCGCGATATCCGCAATCGTCTTGCTGTGCCCTTCCGGTTTACCCCCGACGTGATTGCACAATGCGCGCGGCATCCGCGCTGGGCCCTGGAAAGCCTCCGGCACGGCCGACCCAATGTGGCGAATTACGGCGACCTGCTCCGGAGCGCGACCTCCTACGCCGATGTCCAAAAGACGCTGATCACACCGGGTTTTGCATGGACGGATCTGGAGAAGCTGCGCGGGCGCTGGAAGGGAAAGCTCCTGGTCAAGGGGATCCTGCATCCGCAAGACGCGCAGTCCTGCGCCGAGCTGGGATGCGACGGTGTCGTCGTATCCAACCACGGGGGGCGTCAGGCCGACTTCGCTCCGGCGACGATCGATGTTCTTCCAGCCATCGCCGCGGCCGTGGGTGACCGGATGACTGTTGTGATCGACAGTGGCGTGCGCCGGGGCGCGGATCTGCTGCGAGCCAAAGCGCTTGGGGCGGACTTTTGTCTCGTCGGCCGCGCGCTGGCCTATGGCGTTGGCGCTGGCGGTGCGGCGGGCGGCGCGCGCGCGCTGGAGATCCTGGAGCTGGAGCTGGCGCGCGCAGCGGGGCAGTTGGGCCTCACGACGCTGGACGACCTCAGCCCGGCGTACCTGTCACAGTACGCCCACGCTGAGAGGCGCGCCCCTGCCCCGGGCTAGAAGCGCCCGCGTCGACGCGCCTTGCCGGACGCGCGTCCTATGCCCGGCGGGCTCGGTTTGGCCTGGCCGACGATGGCACGCAGCGCGTGCGCCCGGTGGCGCCGGAGCGGCGGCCGCGCCGTTCAGGGCGCGACCACTCGTTCGAGGACCTTACTGGGACGCTTGGGCCGCGTCGAAGGCGAAGGCCTCGTTCATCACATGGAAGACGGCGGTGTTGTCCACATAATCGCCGCTCCAGTCATATTGCGCGCCCCAGAGCTTGGCGGCGCCGAGATCGGTCTGGGTGAACTCGGCAAAGAGCTGCGCGCCCGCGCCGAGCGCCCAGAGCGGGACAAGCTCGTTGGTGTGATTGCGCGAGGAGAACATGTAGCCCGGCATGTTGCCTGCACCTCGATCCTGCACGGCGCGATATTCGACGAACACGTCTTCGGTGGGGTCATAGCGCGCGGAGAGAACGGCTTCGTCGCTGCGATCGGCGGCAACGGGGCCGCCCGCGCCATTGGTCCAGGTGCCTTCGCCCCAGATGCCGCCGCACTCATGGTCCGAGGTCACGATGAGAAGGGTTTCGTCCCAGCTGGAATTTTCCTCGACCCAGGCGATGACGGCATCGACGGCGAGGTTGAAGTCGATCTGCTCTTCGATAAAGCGGGGCATGTCATTGCGATGGCCCATCCAGTCGACCGCGCCGCCCTCGATCATCACGAAGAAGCCGTCTTCGTCCTGATTGAGCACATTGAGCGCGCCGAGCGACATGGTGGCGAGGTCGGGCGTCAGGGGGTTGAATGCCATGCCCGACGGGGTGTCGCCCGCGCCCAGATCCTCGCGGCTGGCCTGCAGGGTGGAGCCGGCCTGGGCGACTCCCACGACACGTTCGGGCAGATCTTCGCCCGCGGCGAGGGCCTCGAAGCTGGATTTCGCGTCGATGAAGCTGTAGCCGTTGAGGCCCTCTTCGCTGGTCAGCGCGGCGAGCGTGTCGGAGCCGCCGACGAAGCGGTAGGCGTCCTCGTCCTTGGGCTCGACGGCATTTCCGCTGTTGTCGAAGAACGGGTGACCCGCGCCCATGATCACGTCCATGTCGCTGGCGACCATCTCGTTGAAGATCTCCACGTAATTGTTGCGCGACGTGTTGTGCGCGATCGTGGCGGCCCCGGTCGCGTGCGACACCATGACGGAGATGACCGAGCCCGTCGCCTTGCCCTGATCCATTGCCAGCTCGGCGATGGTCTTGAAGGTTTCGGTGCCGGTCCAGTCCATGTTGATCCGGCCGTTCGACGTTTTGCGGCCAGCCATCAGCGCGGTGCCCGCCGCGGCGCTGTCGGTGTACGAGGTGTAGCGCTCGCCCACCGGGGGAAAGTCATTGCGGATCGTGCTTTCGAAGCTCATCCAGCGCGTGGTCGGGTCGTAGCCCTGGGCCACGGCGCCGGCCGCTTCGGACGGGTCGGTGCCGCTGGGCAGCACGTCGCCCGCCGCGTTGATCAGATTGAGCGCGTGGTGATCGAGGCCGAGGACGACGGGCGTCGTCCCGTCCGGACGTGTCACCTGATAGCTCTGCTGATTGGCGCGGCCCTGATAGTAATCGGCGGCGAGCCAGCCATTAAAGCCGATACCATCGGAGACCATCAGGATCACGTTCTTGGCGCCCCGGTCCTGCGCCATGGCCGACGTGGCCAGAACACCGGACAAAGCGGTCGCGATCAGCAGCTTCGATGCAGTCATGTCATCACCCCTGTTGGACGTTTCGTCACGCGGAGCGTAGCGACCGGAGGTAACACAAGTGCAAAAGCCACATCACAAAAATCTAATACGGGTGAGGCGCCGTGCGTCACAGGCCGGGAGCCGACCTGCTCTCAGGGCTGACGCAGCAGAAAATCCGGGCTGATCTGTGCCCGCCGCATCGCGGACGCGACGTCTGTCTGCGCGAAGAACCCGTGCGCTGTCACAAGGGCGGTGGCGACGCCGGCCGTCTGGCCGCCGAGAACATCGGTATGCAGGCTGTCGCCGACCATCACGACCCGCGACCGGTCCACCGGACCAAGGCGTGCGAAGGCGAGGTCGTAGATGTTCTGGAACGGCTTGCCAAAGAAGCGCGGCGCTAGCCCGGTGGCTTCGGCGAGGCGGTGGGCGAAGTGTCCGGGTTCGATCGAGAACCCGTGCTCGCGCGGGGCAACGATGTCCGGGTTGCCGACCCAGACGGGCCGTGCCCGCGCGCGCAAAGCAGCCTCAAGACGCTCCTGGCGACGTTCGGTCCATTCGGCGGAGCCGAGCAGCAAAAACGCGTCCGCCGCGGCATAGGCATTCGCGCTGTCATCGAGAAAGGTGACGTCGATCCCCTGCAGGTCTTCCGTACCGAAGCGGCGCGCCGCCATCAGGCCCCATTTTGCGGCGGGCTCCTGCCGCAGGGCGGTCAGGAGTGTCTCCCGGCTGGAAATCACATCGCTGGCCGCGAAGGCGTAGCCGAGACGCGCGTAACGCGTCAGAAGAGCGGCGTGCGGTGCACCGGCGGCGTTCGTAACAACGAGACACCGCTTGCCCCGCGCCTGAAGGTCCGCCACGCGCTCGACCACGCCGGGGATGGCCTGCTCGCCGATGTTCAGCACGCCGAACGCGTCGAGCAGGAAGACGTCGAAGCGGTCGGCAAGATCCGCCAGCGTGTCGACGGGTTCCGCTCGCCCGCCGTCTGCGGCGGGAGGCAAACGGTGACGCACGGCCTCATAGGCGGCGAACGCCTCCGCTGACCTCAAATGATGGCCCTCCGCACCTTGGCCGACACCCATTCGCTGACCACGACCGTCGCCAGGATGAGGAGCAGGATAAGGGTCACCTGTGGCCAAGCCAGCACGTTGAGCGAGGCTCGCAGCTTCAGTCCGATGCCGCCTGCGCCAACGAGCCCGAGGATGGTGCTCTCGCGAATGTTGATGTCCCAGCGGAAGACGGAGATGCCCCAGAAGGCGGGCATGATCTGAGGCAGGATTCCATAGTTGAGGACCTGCAAGGGGCTGGCGCCGGTGGCCTGCACCGCCTCGATCTGCTTGACGTCGGTCTCCTCGATCGCCTCGTAGAGCAGCTTGCCCACGAAGCCGATGGAGCGCAGCGCAATCGCCGCGATCCCCGCCAGAATGCCCGGCCCGATGATGGCGACCAGCAGGAGCGCCCAGATCAGCGAGTTGATCGAGCGCGACGCAACGATGATGAAGAGCGCAATGGGCCGCAGAATGCGCGCCGAGGGTGTGGTGTTGCGCGCCGCCAGAAATGCGACGGGCACCGCCATGATCACCCCGGCGATGGTGCCCAGTGTGGCGATGTTGAGCGTGTCCCACATCGGCACCAGAAGCTCGGGGAAATACGAGAACCGGGGCGGCATCATGCGCGCGCCGATGTCGGCGGCCTGCCTGGGCGCATCCCAGACAAAGGCCCAGATGGTGTCCTCTGTCATCAGCTGCCAGCACCAGACGAAGAGGGCCACCAGCGCGAGCCAGCCCATCCAAAGAGCGAGGCGCGCGCGCGGAGTGCGGTGGGTCCAAACTTGGCTGTAGTGGGTGATGTCGCTCATTGCAGGAACTTCCGCAGAAAGCTCGAGCCGTATTCTGCGACCATCACGATCGCGATGATGATCAGCAGGATCGCACCCGCGCTGTCGTATTCGTACCGGTCGATTGCGGTGTTCAGCGTCGCGCCGATTCCACCGGCGCCGACGATCCCGATCACCGCACTCTCACGGAAATTGATGTCGAGCCGATAGAGCGACAGGCCGATCAGCCGGGGCATGACCTGCGGCTGCACCGCGTAGTTCACCAATTGCCACCACGACGCGCCGGTGGCGCGGACGGCCTCGGCCTGCGCTTCGTCGATCTCCTCGATGTCGTCGGCGAGCAGCTTGGCCAGAAATCCGATGGTGGCGAAGCTGAGGGTCAGGAAGCCGGCGAAGGGTCCAAAGCCGAACATCGCCACGAGGAAGATCGCGATGATCACCTCCTGCAATGCGCGGCTGACCGCAATGATGGACCGGCAGATGTAGTAGATCCAGGCGGGTGCGAGGTTGCGCGCCGCACCGATGCCGATGGGCACCGAGATCAGGACGCCGATCACTGTAGACGTCAGCGTCATGGTCAGGCTTTCGACCAGGCCTTGCGAGATGTCCCGCCACCGGCTGGTGAAATCCGGCTGCAGGAAGCCCATGACGAACCGTTGTCCGCGTTCCAGCCCGATCGAGACGCGCTGCCAATCGACGTCCACCGAGCCGATGGCGAGGACGAGATAGACCACGATGCCCACCTGCAGCGCGAGGCGCCAGCGCCGGTCCGTCACAATCTGGGGCGGGCGCCGCCATGTTGTGGGATAGGTCGTGCCACTCATCGCGCCAGCGCCGCCATCCGGTCGCGCGCGTCCGCTTCGGCCGCGGATTGTTCCTCGTCGCCGCGGCGCATCGCGTTCCAGTCCTCCGCGCCATAGATCGTCGTCAGGACCTCTTCGGTCAGGGCATCCGGCGGGCCGTCGAACACGACTTCTCCGGCGCGCAGGCCGATGATGCGCTGCATGAATTGCTGCGCCAGGGGGACGTCATGGATGTTGACGATCGCAGGCAGGCCGCGCTCGGTGCAGATTTCCGTCAGCAGGCGCATGATCTGTCGGCTGGTCTTCGGATCGAGGCTGGCGGTGGGCTCGTCCACCAGCAGGAGTTCGGGCTCCTGGGCAAGGGCCCGCGCGATCCCGACACGCTGCCGCTGTCCGCCCGACAGCGCGTCCGCGCGCTTGTCGGCCTGATGCATGAGACTGACGCGGTCGAGCAGGCGAAACGCCTGCTGCACGTCGCGGCCCGGGTAGCGGCGCAGGAAGCTGCGCCAGAACGGCACGTAGCCCAGTCGCCCGGAGAGCACATTCTCCATGACCGTCAATCGCTCCACAAGGGCGTATTCCTGAAAGATCATGCCAATGCGCCGACGCTGACGGCGCAGCTCCGCCTTGCCCAGCGTCGCGAGATCTACATCGCCCAGAAGGACCTTTCCAGCGGTGGGCTCGACGAGCCGGTTGATGCACCGAATGAGGGTCGATTTGCCCGCCCCCGACGGGCCGATCAGGCCGACAATCTGTCCCTTGGGTATGTGCAGCGTGACGTCTTTCAAAGCGGCGTCACCGGTCTTGTAGGTCTTGGACAGACCCTCGAGCTTCAGCATATCGGCTTCTTCCCCACAAATGGAAACCGGGCGACGCCTGTGCCGCCCGGTTTCGGGTCCCTCACGCGGGGCTTAACTCAGTTGCACTCGTAGACGACGCCGTTGGCCTCGTCGATCGTCCGGATGACCGACCAATCGTCCTTGAAGGTGATCTCGATGAACTGGTCTTCGCCGTTGCGGCCGAATTCCTCGGCCAGCGCGGAGCCCTCCCAATCGAAGCTGAAGAACGCCTCGCGGATCGCCTCCTGAAGCTCGGGCGTCAGGTTGTGCACGGTGCCGTATCCGGTCGTCGGGAAGGTTTGCGACTTGTAGACGGTGACGAGCTGGTCTTCGGTCACGACCGCCCGGTCGATCATCCGCCCCTTGACGGAGTTGGCGATCGACGCGGCGATGTAATCCTGGTTCGCGACGCCGAGGATCGAGCTGTCGTGTGCCCCAGAGAAGGTCGCCTCAAAGTCCTCGCCCGGCTTCATCCCGAATTCGGCGGCGAGAATCGCGGAGGGTGCCTTGAAGCCCGAATTCGACGTTTCGGACGTGAAGGCCAGCGTTTCACCTTTCAGGTCTTCGACGCTCTCGATCCCGGAATCGGGATAGGTGATGATCTCCATCTCATAGCCAAAGGAGCCATCTTCTGCCGCCATCATTGCGAACGGGCGGAAGCCCGCGCAGGCGACGGCGAGCGGGTTCGAGCCGGTGTTGAAGCCGGCCACGTGCAGACGGCCCGCGCGCATGGCCTCGATCTGTGCCGCATTGGACTGAACCGGGAAGAACTGGACCTTTTTTCCGGTCAACGCCTCCATATGCTCCAGAAAGCCGGCCCAGACTTCGGCATAGACGGCCGGATCCTCGACCGGCGTGTAGGCGAAGATGAGCGTGCTCGGGTCAAGCAATTCGGAAGGGTCGGTGGGGATGTCCGCGATCAGGTCGCCATCGTTGTCGACATAGCGGTCGCCCAACTGGAATTCTGCACTGGCTTGCGTGGCCGTTGCCAGAGCGGCGAGAACGGCGAGAGAGGTGAGCTTTTTCATGTCGTACCCTGTTGTAGTCGAACGGGCGTCGCGTAGGGGACGCCCGCTTCAGTTTTGTGACGCTTTTGTAATCAAAGTGTAACGCCGGGTGCCACCTTTGTCATCGCCGAAGGAACCAGTTTCGGCGTGTTTTCGGACCCATGCAGCGATGGCCGAGATTTGACAATCTGAGCGCGCCGTGGCTTCCGCGCGGTCGCCGCAAAATGGCGTGCGCAACGCATCCTGCGCTGATCTATGGCGATTTCACAATGGTGCCGCCCTGAACGACCGTCGTGACGTGCTCACCATCGCCGGAGAGGCAGGAGATGTCGGACAGCGGGTCGCCGTCGATCAGGATCAGGTCGGCTGTCTTGCCCGGCGCAACGATCCCCAAATCATCTCGCCGGAGCACCCGCGCGTTCACCGACGTGGCCGACCGCAGAACGGCCGCATTCGGCAAAACCTGCGCGCGGATCGCGAACTCGGTCAGCTGGTCCTGATGCATCCACCCCAAAAGGTCGGTGCCAAACCCGATCTCGACGCCCGCGCGGGTCAGGATCTCGAGCGAGCCGAGCCCGGCGTCGCGCACCATGCGGTTTTTGACCCGGTTGTCAGGGCCGAGGCCGATGGCGTCGGCGTGGCGATCCAGACAATCGTAGATGACGAGGGTCGGGACGGCGAAACAGCCCCGCGCGCGCAGGAGGCCCGCGACGCGGTCGTCGATCAGGTTACAATGCTCCAGCGTGCGAACCCCGTTGGTGGCGGCGTGCTCGATCGCCTTCGCCGTGTAGGTGTGGGCCGCGACATAGGTGCAGGAGGCTTCGGCGACGGTGACGATGGCGCGGATCTCTTCGGGGGTGAACTGGATCCAGTCGATCGGGTCGGCGGGCGTCGCGACGCCGCCATTGGCCATGATCTTGAGGAAGTCCGCACCAAGGCGGAGCTCGTCCCGCGCGGCGGCGAGACAGGCGGGCACCCCGTCGACGATGCGGCCGAGGCCGGCGGTGTGGCGGCGCTGCAGGTCGCCGATGTCGGTGCGGGAGGTGCCGCGAAAGTCGGTATGGCCGCCGGTCTGCCCTAGCGCCTGGCCCGACACGGAGAGCCGCGGCCCCCGGATCAGCCCCTGGTCCTGCGCGCGGCGGTGCCCGGCATCGCCGCCGCCGACGTCGCGCACGGTGGTAAAGCCGCGGTCGAGCATCTGGCCGAGGTTGCGCGCGGTCCAATGGCTGACATAGGAGACCGGCATCGCTTCGAGCTCGGCGAGGTTGGGCGTCGCGGCGGTGATGTGGACATGAGCGTCGATCAGGCCGGGCATGAGCGTCTTGCCGCTGGCGTCGACCACGAGATCGGCACCGCCCGTGAGTGCGCTTTCAGAGACCTCCGCGATCTGACCGTCGGCCACGAGGACGTGCATGCCGGGCTTCGCGGCGTCGGAGACCCCGTCGAAGAGATTGCAATTGTCGAACCTGATGCGCATGGCTGCTCCCCCGCTCTTCCGTGCGGCAGCCTAGGGCATCCGCCTGTGTTTTCCTACGCTTATCGCCGGGCTCTTGCGGCGAGATCGACAATCGAGGGTCGCATTCCTGTGCGGATGGGCTAACGTGAGGGCCGAGGGAAGAATGTCGAATCCATTGCTTAGCGCAGACGGCCTGGAACGTAGCTTCTATGGCGTGCGGGCCCTGAACGGGGCGTCGCTCAGTGTCGATGCGGGCACGATCACGGGGCTGATCGGCCCGAACGGCGCGGGCAAGACGACCGTATTCAACTGTCTCTCCGGGGTGATCCCGGCGGAGGCGGGCCGGGTCCTCTTCGACGGGACCGACATCACGCAGTTGCGGCCCGAGGAGATCAGCCAACGCGGGCTCGTGCGCACCTTTCAGATCGCGCGCGGGTTTCCGCGCCTGACGGTGCTCGAGACGCTGCTGCTGCACGGCGAGGCGCAGCCGGGGGAGGATATCCTGACGGCGGTTTTCGCGCCGGCGCGGTCGCGCGCGCGCGAAGCGGAGCTGATCGAAAGGGCGCGGGGGATCGCGGCGCAGCTCAACCTGTCGCACGTGCTGGGCAACATGGCGTCGGACCTGTCGGGCGGGCAGAAGAAGCTCCTGGAGATCGGGCGCGCGCTGATGGGGCGGCCCAAGCTCATCCTGCTCGACGAGCCCGTCGCGGGCGTGAACCCGGCGCTGGCCGGGGAGATCGCCGAACGGATCTCGGAGCTGCGGGACACCGGCCTCACGTTCCTCATCGTCGAGCACGACATGGATATCGTCGCCCGCCTTTGCGACCCGGTGATCGTGATGGCGGCGGGCGCAAAGCTGACCGAGGGCAGCTTTGACGAGGTCGTCGCCGATGAAAGGGTGCAGGACGCCTATCTGGGGCAGCGCGCATGATGTTCGAGGCGAAAGACGTCGTCGGCGGCTACAGCGCGTTCGACCAGATCCTGAAGGGCGTCACGGTCGAGGCGGGCGCAGGCGAGATCGTTGCCATCCTTGGCCCGAACGGCGCGGGCAAGTCGACGCTGCTGAAGGCGGTCACCGGCCTATTGCCGACGCTGGAGGGACGGATCGCCCTCGAAGGGGAGGCGCTGACCGGGCTGCGACCGCGTCAGGTCGCCGAGCGGGGCGTCGCCTATGTCCCGCAGGAGAGCAACGTTTTCGCGACGATGAGCGTGCGTGAAAACCTCGAAATGGGCGGCTACATCGCGGGCGACGCCAAGGCGCGGATCGACGAGATGTTCGGCCGCTTTCCGGTGCTTGCCGAGAAGCGGAGCGAGGCGGCGCGGACCCTCTCGGGCGGGCAGCGCCAGATCCTCGCGATGGCGATCGCGATGATGGTGTCGCCGCGTCTTCTGCTCCTCGACGAGCCGTCGGCGGGGCTGTCGCCCATCGCGGCGGCCCAGCTCTTTGACACGATCCGCGAGATCGCGGCGCAGAAGGTGTGTATCGTGCTGGTAGAGCAAAACGCGATGGACGCGCTGGAGCTGTGCGACCGGGCCTACATCCTGCAGGCGGGGCGCAACCATGCGATGGGCGCGGGCCACGAGCTGGCCGCCGACCCCGACATCCGGCGGGCGTTTCTGGGTGGTTAACGTGAATAACAGAAGAACCGAACAACAGAGAGGATGAAGGAATGCAACAGCTTAACAGACGTCTCTTTCTCGGGGCCACGGCGGCGGCCCTCGCCGCACCGGCGCTGGTCAAGGCGCAGTCCGATGTCATCAAGCTCGGCTCGCTGACGCCGCTCACGGGCGTTGGCGGCACCTACGGGCCCTCGATGCGCGACGCGATTGCGGGCGTGATCGGGCAGGTCA
Source organism: Pseudomonadota bacterium (assembly GCA_039189975.1). GTDB lineage: Bacteria > Pseudomonadota > Alphaproteobacteria > Rhodobacterales > Rhodobacteraceae > HLUCCA09. Next base: position 13,978 of record JBCCYI010000032.1, on the reverse strand, counting down.
ACGACGCGGGCGGCGTCCTTGGCCGCCAGATCGAGCTGGTGTCGGAGGACACGCAGACCTCGCCCGAAGCGGCCGTGCGCGCGGCGCGCAAGCTGATCGACGTCGACGGGGTGTCGGCGATCATGGGCACCTGGGCCTCCTCGATCACCACCGCTGTGGCGCCGCTCGCCTGGGAGAGCCAGACGATGCTGCTCTGTGTCTCGGGCGCCGACAGCATCACGCAGCTGCCCCATGAGGGGTTCATCTGCCGCACGCAGCCAAACTCCAAGCTGCAGATCCGGGTGGCCGGAGACTTCATGGTGGAGGAAGGCGCGACGCAGATGGCCTGGATCGGGCCGCAGACGCCCTTTGCCGCCTCCTCCATCGAGATCCTCGAAGAGATCGCCGCGGCCAATGGCGCCGGCATGGAAAGCCTGATCTACGAGGCGGACAAGTCGACTTACCGCTCCGAGGTCGACCAGATCCTGCGCGACGATCCCGACTTCATCATGCTGGGCGGTTACGCGACGGACAGCACTGTCCTGCTGCGCGACATCTGGCAATCGGGCTACGCGGGCAAGATCATCGGCCCGGCCTATGCGGTGAACCAGGGCGTGCTGGATGCGCTGCCGCCCGAGGTAACGGACAGCGTCTTCACCTGGGAGGGGGCGCCCGCCGTCGGCAGCGGCGCCTATGCCAATGTGCAGGAGATCCTCGGCGTCGAGGACGTCGACCCCTATTCGGCGCAGACCTACGACCACGCGAGCCTCGTCATCCTGGCGATGGCCGCGGGGGGCGACGTGACGGGCGACACGATCCGCCAGAACATCCGCGGGATCAGCCAGGGCGAGGGTCAGGTCGTCGAAAGCGCGGTCGACGGGCTCGCGGCGCTGGCGGGCGGGGTGAACTACTCCGGCGCCTCCGGTCCGTGTGACTTCGACGACATTGGCGATATCACCGGGACATCGTTTGTCTTCAAGCAGATCGCTGAGGCCACGGCGGCAGAGTACAAGCGCGTCTGAGAGGGCGCCCGCCGGGCCGGCTGCGGGGGCGTCGCGCACCGCAGCCGCGCCTTGCGTACAGCAGAATGCAGAGCTGCGCCGCCCCAGCGGAGGGGCGGCGCTGACACAACGACGATCGGACACCCATGGATCTTCTCCCGCAACTTCTGGTCAACGGGATCATCAGCGGCACGCTGCTGGCGATCCCCGCCATCGGCTTCACGGCGATCTTCGCGGTCCTGCGGTTTCCGAACTTCTCGGTCGCGAGCCATGCGACCGTCGGCGCCTTCGCGGGCTACGCGGCCAATGTCTGGCTTGGCCTGCCCGCCGCGCCCGCCCTGATCGCCGCGTTCCTGGTGGCCGGGCTCGTGGGCCTGGCCTCCGACGAGGTCGCGCTGAAGCCGCTGCGCCCCTATGGCGCGCTGACCGCAGCCATCGCCTCGATCGCGCTGACGATCGTCTTGGAGAACATGGTGCGCTTCGGCTTTGGCAACGAGCTGCGGGGGTATGACCTGCCGCTGGTGCGGGACTGGCGCTTCTGGGGCATCCGCGTCGGCCCGCAGCAGGTGCAGAACTTCGGGCTGGCCCTCCTGATCATGACGGCGGTGTTCGCTGCGCTTCGCTTCACCCGGATCGGCAAGGCGATGCGCGCGGTGGCCGACAACCCGACGCTCGCCGAGCTCAAGGGGATCGACCCCGTGCGGATCGGCCGGCTGACCGTCTTCGTCGCCATGGGCCTTGTCGGGGCGGGCGGGATGCTCCTAGGGCTCGGCACCTCCATCGACCCGCTCACCGGCTTTCGCTTCATCCTGCCGATCTTCGCCGCCGCTGTTGTCGGCGGGCTCGGCAGCATCCCCGGCGCGGCGCTGGGGGCGATGGTGGTGGGCATCGGTGAGGAACTCTCGGTACTTGTCCTGTCGCCCTCCTACAAAAGCGCGGTGGGCTTTATCGCCATCGTGCTGGTCCTCGCGTTCCGCCCGCGCGGCCTCCTTGGGGAGCGCGCGTACTGATGCTGAGCTATCTGCTTGCCACGCTGACGTTCGCCGGGGTCTACGCCCTCCTGGCGCTGGGGCTCAATGTGATCTGGGGCATGGCCGGGATGATCAACCTCGGGCTTGCGGGCTTCTTCGCGCTCGGCGCCTATGCCTCGGCGCTGGCGACCGTCGCGCTCGGCCTGCCCATCGCGCTCGGCGTCCTGATCGGGATCGCAAGTGCCGCGCTCGCGGGGGCGCTCCTGTCGCGGCTGACGCTGAACCTGCGGGGCGACTATCTGGCGATCGTGACGCTCGGCTTTGGCGAGGTCATCCGCCTGATCGCCGCCAACGAGATCTGGCTGACCAACGGGTCGGATGGCATCTCCGGGATCCCCGGCCCGTTCCGGGGCGCACTGAGCCCGCTCCACTTCAACGCGCTCTCCTGTGCGCTGCTCTTGCTGGCGGTGGCGCTGGCGTGGTTCGTGACCGAGCGGCTGCGCCGGTCCCCCTACGGCCGCGCGCTGCGGGCCATCCGCGATGACGAGACCGCCGCCGCCGTGGCGGGCAAGCCGGTGCGGCGCTACAAGGTGCAGGCCTTTGCCATCGGAGCGGGGATCCTCGGGCTCGCGGGCGCCGCCTACGCGCATTTCACGAGCTACGTTGCCCCGGACATCTTCCGTCCGCTCCTGACGATCTACATCTTTCTCGCGCTCACCGCGGGGGGCACGGGCAATACGTCGGGCGCCGTCCTCGGCGCCTTCCTGGTGATCCTCATCCTGGAGGGCAGCCGCTTTGTGGAGCCGATGATCCACGGCCTCTCGGGCGCGCAGGGGGCCGCGTTGCGCGAAATCATCATCGGCACCGCCCTCATCGTCGTGATGCGCCTACGGCCCGATGGGCTTTTGGCGGAACGACCTCCCAAACCCGTGAGTCCAATATGACAGACGCCGACCGCATCGCCGACATTCTGGCCGCACCGGATCCCGACCCGGCGCTGGAGCGTCATCTGGGCGAGATCATCGGCCACAAACTCTTTACGCTGATGGTGATTGACCGCACGACCAACGAGGCGGCGCGGGTCTATTCCTCGCACCCCGATGCCTACCCTGTGAAGGGGCGCAAGCCCCTGGGCGAGCTGACACACTGGGGCACGCAGGTGCTGGAACGCGGCGAGCCCTACATTGGCTACGATGCAGCGGACATTCGTTCGGTTTTCTTTGATCATGAGACGATCGCCGCTCTGGGCTGCGCCTCTGTCCTGAACCTGCCGGTGTCCTCCGACGGCACCGTGATCGGGACGGTGAACTTGCTGCACGAGGCACATTGGTACCGGCCCGAACACGCCACGCGCGGCGCGCCTTTCGCCGCGCTGCTGGTGCCGCGCTATCTGGCGTGGGCAACGGCGGCGGGCGGGTAGGCGAACCGCAGCCAAAGGGTGGCGAGCTGTGCGCTCGCCCGTGACATCGCCCTCTTAAGGGAAGGTGGCGGTGGAATCGGACGATGTGGTCGTCATTGGCGTGCGGCAGGGCTGCGGGCTTCAGCGCACGCTCCTCAGGCCAATGGCCGCGACCCCGCGATTGTCGGTCTCTTGAAAGAATGGTCGGGAAAGGTGCGCTCTGAGGTACTGACCGGGCAAGCAGAGCCGGGCGGGGGTTCCGGCGGTGAACAGGGTGAGCTGGTGCGCGACCCTGCGCAGACCCGGCGGTGACGCGGACGGCACGGTGCTGGGGCGCGTCTGTTATTCGGCCGTTTGGGGGATGACGCCCGCGTCCATGTAGATGTGCTTGGTCTCCAGAAAGTCGTGCAGTCCTTCCGGCCCATGGAGCCGACCCAGCCCGGACTTGCCGTATCCCCCTGTTTCCCCCTCCGCAAAGAGCCGCAGATGGGCGTTGATCCACACCGTGCCCGCGCGGATCGCGCGCGCCGCCCGCATCGCGCGGGCGCCATCGCGGCTGAAGACCGACGCGGCGAGCCCGTAGGGCGTGGCGTTGGCCATGTGGATCGCCTCAGCCTCGTCCGCGAAGCGTTCGACCGAGACGATGGGGCCAAAGAGCTCCTCCTGCACCAGCGGGGAGCGGAGATCTTGGATGCGAAAGAGCGTCGGTGTGAGAAAGGCACCCGGACCCTGCCGCGCGCCCTCAAGGAGCATTTCGCCCTCGTCACCGGCCTGCTCGATCAGGCGCTCAAGGCGCGCGCGGTTCGGCGCATCGATCAGGCAGCCCATGTCGCTTTGAGGGTCGTTCCCCGGCCCGATGCGCACCGCGCGAAAGGCCGCGAGCACCTTCTCCTCAAAGGCGGCGGCGATGGGCGCATGCACCACAAAACGCGCGGCGGCGACGCAGATCTGCCCGGCCATCGCCAGCGCCCCGTGCGTGAGCTCTCGCACGGCGAGGTCAAGATCGGCATCGTCGAAAATCACGGCGGGCGCCTTGCCGCCGAGCTCTAGCCCGACGCGTTTCAGCGTCGGCGCAGCAGCGGCCATGATCGCCTGGCCAGTGCGGCTGGAGCCCGTGAAGCTGATCACGTCGATCTCCTCGGAGGCGGTGATCGCCTGGCCGACCTCGATCCCGCACTCGTTGACCGAGTTGATCACGCCCGCAGGCAGAGAGGGCGCCGATGTGATCGCTGCCATGATCCGGGCATGGACCAGCGGGGTCTGCTGCGCGGGCTTGATGACGACGGTACAGCCCGCGGCCAGCGCCGGGGCGAGGGAGCGCATCAGGAGGGTGACCGGTGCGTTCCAGGGGACGATGATGCCCGCGACGCCCGCCGGCTCCCGCCCGAAGAACGACATGTGACCTGGCGCGGTCTCCATCATCGTGCCACGGATATTGCGCGTCAGCCCCGCATAATATCGTGTTTCCGAGATAGCGCCCATCGTCTCGCCCAACGCCTCGGCGCGGATTTTCCCGTTTTCCGCGACGACGAGGTCCGCAATATCGGCCTTCGCGGCCTCAAGCCGGTCCGCGATCTCGTAAAGAACCTGCGCGCGCAGGCGTGGGGAAGAGGCCCACGGGGTCTCGAAGAACGCGCGGCGCGCGGCGCTGGCGGCCGCCTCGGCCAGGGTGCGGCTGCCGGGATGGTAGCTGCCCAGGGGCTCGAAGGTGGCTGGGTTTAGGCTTTGGCCGAGCGCCGCGTCGCTGGCCACCCATTCCCCTGCGATGAAGTGTCGGGCCGGGTCAAGAAGTGTCATCGGGTCTCTCCAATCGAAGCGGGTCTGGCGGGCGCGCGCAAGCCATCCCGTCTGTCTGAGGTAGAGCACTTCAGGACCATTGGCGACGGGCGCAGGGCAGACGCGGGCAGAGATGGCGCTAACACTTGTGCCGGGCAACAGGCTTTGCTTGACGCGCGCTTAACGAAGTCGGATGTCCTGTGCATGGACGCATCCGACATCGCAATTGCGCTCTGTGGCATCATGCTCGGAGGGTTCCTGAAGGGCGCGACGGGCGCTGGGACCCCTGTCGTCGGCGTCCCCATCCTGGCGATCGTCTTTGGCGTCCCGAAGGCGGTCGCGATCTTTTCCGTTCTGAACCTGCTCTCGAATGCCTGGCAGGCCTGGGCCTATCGAAGGTCCGCCGGGCGCCTGCGCTTTGTCGCCATCTTTGCGGGAGCCGGGGCGCTGGGGGCGGCGGCGGGATCCGTCCTTCTGGCGACCTTGTCCACCGACGTTTTGATGGGCGCGCTCTCGGCCATCGTCTTTGCCTATATCGCGCTGCGCGTCGCCCGCCCCGAGTGGCACCTGGTGCGGGCGCGGGCAGAGGCGGCTGCGGGCCCGGTGGGCCTCGTCGGCGGGCTGATGCAGGGCGCGGGCGGGATTTCTGCACCAGTCTCGGTGACTTACCTCAATGCGATGCGGCTTGACCGGTCGGAATTCATTGCCACGATCTCGATTTTTTTCTTCATGATGTCGGTGTTGCAGATCCCCGCCCTTGTGGCGCTGGGGGTCCTGACATGGGATCGCACGGGGCTTGCTTTGCTCGCGGCGCTTCCGCTTTTTGCCGCGATGCCGCTCGGAGCGCGCGCGGCGCGGTCCATTTCGAAAGAGACATTCGACAAGCTGATTTTGATGCTCTTGGCCGTGGTCGCTCTGCGGCTCGGCTATAGTGCCGTTACGTGACGCGGCGCACAGGGTGCGGCCGCGCACAACAAAGGAGTTGAAATGGTTGACGTTACACCCGCTGTCGAGCTTGACGCTGCTGAGGCCGAGGTCGACCTGCCCGAGATCGGAGACCGGACGCGCTATGACGCACTCATGCAGGTGATCCGCAACCGCGTGACCGTGCGCAAGTTCGACCCCGATTATGTGGTGCCCCAGGCGCATTTCGAGCTCATCATCGAAGCCGCGCGGCACGGGCCATCGGGCGCGAACGCGCAGCCGTGGCAATTCATCGTCGTGCGGGATGCCGCGAAAAAGCAGCAGATCACTGATTACTTTGTCGCCGAGCAGCGGTTTCGCGCCAAGGCCAAGATGAAGTTTCCAACACCGGATTATCGTGGTCTCGCCACGGCGCCCGGCTTCGTCGTGGTGTGTTCGGACATGCGATGGACGCGCGCCTTTCCGGCGCTGAACGACGGCTCCGACCTCGACCGGATGTATCAGGAGAACGCCGAGCGGATCCTGCTGCAATCGGTGGCGGCGGCCACAATGTCCGCGCATCTTGCGGCGACGGCGCTGGGCTACAGCGTGTGGTGGGTTACGGCGATCGGTCAGGAAAAGGCGCAGAAGGCCATACGTCCGATCCTCGGCATCCCTGACGAGATTAGTGTGCTCGACATCTTCCTTTTCGGCCCGTCGGCGGCGGCGCCCTATAAGCGCTGGCGGCGCCCGCAGGAGGAAATCCTGCATTGGGAGACATACAACCCGGCGCATTTCATGAGCGACGAGGATCTCGACACCTGGATCAGCACGCGCCGTCACCGGGTGATGTACAAGGACGCCTCGCGGGTGGACTGACGAGCTTGCCGCGCGAGGTCGCGAGGCGCCGTGATGCATTCGGAGCGGCGCGCCTGCTGGGAGCTGCCGATGGACGCGCCGCACGTGCTGCGGCCGGTCCCGACGAGAGCGCGGGCTCTCCTCCACATCCTCGGGTAACGGCCTGACATGGTGGAGGCGGCGCCTCTCCCCTGTCGGGTGCGGCCCGGATCGACCAAGGAGTGTGCCGGGTCGGTGCGGGCTCACTGCATCGGCACCGGGCTGTCCTGTCGCGTGCGCCGGTGAGAGCATAGGCGCCAGACCCTCCTGGCAGGTGTGCGCTTCGTTCCGACCTGGCGGTTGCGGCGTCCCTTCCGGCAGGTCGAACCTTCGGAGTTGGCACTGTCGCCGCCTCCGACCCGGCACGCCCAATGCGATCTCGGTTGCGGAGGGGCTGCGCGCGCCCGTGCGTGGCGTTCCGATCATGGCTGTGCCTGCCTGACGGACGCGGCAGGACGCGCGATCCGGCACGCAGGCGCCTAAGCGTGACCCAAGACCTGCGGCGCCCCTGCCGCAGGGTCCCTTGGGCGGCGGCGATCTTTCCACTTGGAGGCTCTGGCGCCTCGGTCAAGTATAGGGCGGCACGGGGAGAATCGCCCGCGGGGGCGATGCCGACCGGCAGAGGAGAATGCGCATGAAACTCGGAGAGAACCTCATTGCGGCGCATGACATCGCTCCGTTCTTCCGGGTGGCCAATGCGGCGGCAACCGGCCTCGCTGAGGTGCCCCTGCGGCGAGGGGAGGCGGTGCGGACCTGGGTGCGGTCGCTGTCGGGGTTTCAAAAGGAGGCGCTGGTGCGCTCCACGCGGTCGGGGGCCACGTGGCGGCTGGTGTCCGACGAAGGAGCGTATCTCTCGGGCCATGACGCCGCCCCCTGCCCGCTGTCGTTTCTGACAACTGGGATGGTCGCGAGCTACATGGACGAGATCCGCGCCCTGGCGGCAAAACGGGGCGCGCGGCTTGGCCGACTGCGGCTGATCCAGAACAATTACTACACCATGCAGGGCTCGATGCGGCACCGCACCATGGCAGGCGGAGCGCTGCCTGTCGAACTGGAGGTCGAGGTCGCGTGCGATCTGAGCGATGCCGCGCTGAACGATCTGCTGATCCATGCGGTGGCGGCCTCGCCTCTCAACGGTCTGATGCGGGGTGTGCTGCCAAGCCTCTTTACCTTGACCCGCAATGGCGCGCAGATCGAGATGGGCGCGGCCAGGCCGCTGGGGCAACCGGCGCTTCCCGAACCGAGCGGTGAGGGGCCGCTGCCGGTGGTGACGGAGCTGGCGCTGGTCACGCGCGAGGGGCTCTCTCCCTTGAAGGAGGTTGCAAAAGGCACCGCCGCACCGGCTTCGAGCTTGACCGACGTGCAGGACCGGACGCTCAATCCGGCCGCCATCTGCACGCTGCGCGAGGACGGGATCAAGGAAATCGAACAGCATCTCTATAGTCCGCGCGGCTCGATCTTTCGGTTTCTCAGCGAGGAGGCTGTGCCCGCTGGCGGTCAGGGTCGCGCACCCGACGCGGTGAGCTATATCTCTGCGGGGATCGCGTTTTGCTTCATGACGCAATTCGGACGCATGGCCTCGATGGAGAAGCTTGATCTGCCACAGTATTCGATCGTGCAGGATACGCATTTCTCGCTTGGCGGCGCCTCGGGCGGAACCGGTCGTGCAGGCGAGGCGGATCCGGTTGAGACGCATGTGCACCTGACAACCTCCGAGAGCGAGGCGGTCGCGCGGGATATGCTCGACGTCTCGGAGCAGACCTGTTTCCTGCATGCGTTGTGCCGGACGGACCTCAAACCCAAGCTGAAGGTGACGCGCGTCTGACGCGCCTCTTAGATCCACTGCCCGCCCAGAAAACCAAGAACGGCGGGCTATATGAACTCCAGGGAGACCCAACATGCACCTGAGACCCTCGTTGACCTCTGTCGCGGCAGCCGCCGCACTCAGGATCGCCACGATGCTTGGCGCGCTGGCGCCGGGTGGGGCCAGCGCGGAAACAGAGCTGCGCCTGCACACCTTCGTGCCGCCCGGCCATATCATCTACACCCAGATCATCGAGCCGCTGGCGGCGCAGATCGAGGAAGAGACGGGCGGGGAGGTCACCATGACGCTCTACCCGTCGATGCAGCTGGGCGGAAAGGCTCCGGATCTGATCCGACAGGCGCGGGAGGGCACCGTCGACATGGTGTTCAGCCTGCCAGGCTACACCTCGCCCCAATTCCCGCGCACGCAGATGATCGAGCTGCCGGGCCTGCGTGCAGACGGCACCGCTACCACGGCGCTGATGTGGGATCTGCTGGAGGACGGGTACTTCGATCCGGAGTATGACGGCCTGAAGGTCATCGCGCTCTGGGCGTCGGATGATGCCGGGATCCTGACATCGCAGACCCCGGTCCGTTCGCTCGACGATATTGCGGGGCTTTTGCTGCGCACACCGTCTGCCGGTCAGGCCAATCAGATCGAGCAGATGGGCGGAACGCCTGTCGCGATCCCGATGCCACAGGTCTATCAGCAGCTGGAGCGCTCGGTGATCGACGGGGCTTTGGTGCCCTTCACAACCATCCTCGACTTCCGCCTGCACGAGGTGGCCAACCATTTTACGGTGACGGGCCCGCTCTTTGGCCGCTCGCAATTCGCCATCGTGATGAACGAAGAGAGCTACAACGGCCTGGCGCCCGAGCACCAGGCGGTCATTGACCGGTTGACCGGCGAAGGGCTCAGTCAGAAGGCCACGCAAACCTACCTCGACCGCGCGGCGGAGGCGACGCAGTTCGTTCGCGATGCCGACGACAAGGACGTGATCGAGGTGTCCGCCGCAGAGCAGGACCGCATTCGCCAGGTGCTTGCGCCGATCTACGAGCAATGGATGAAGGCGATGGCCGAACAGGGGATCGACGGTGCGGCGATGCTCTCGGCGGCTGGCATCACGATGAACTGACGCGCACCCAATGCTCGACACCATAGAACGCTGGTTCGAGCGTGGACTGAGGGGGCTCGCCTATGCGGGCGGTCTCATCCTGGCCGGGCTTGCGGCGCTCGTGATCTATGAAATCGTCATGCGCTATTTCTTTGGCCGCCCCTTTCGCGGCGGCTTTGAGATAACGGAGCTGGCCATGGCCGTGATCGTCGCGTGCGGGCTGCCTTACACCGCGATCAGGAATGGCCATGTCTCCGTTGACGTCTTGTCGCGCTGGCTCGACCGGCCCGCCTTTCGCTGGCTCAACTGCGCCGTTCACGGGGCGGGCGCGGCGATGCTCGCGCTGCTGTCGTGGCAGGCGTTCGACTATGCGTTGCGCGGCATGGGCTACGGGGACATCACGAACATGATGCGGATTCCGAAGTATCCGTTTCAGTTCGCAGTGGCGGTCTCCACGGCGCTTTTCTCGGCGGTGCTGGTGCTGCGGGCCCTACAGGCTCTGCAGCCCGCTCCCGAGCGCGCCAAGAGCGGGGACGCGCAATGACCCCGACCCTCGCCGGGATCCTGGGCTTTCTCGCGCTCTTTCTCCTGCTCGCTGTCCGCATGCCGATTGGCCTTGCGATGATGATCGTTGGCGCGGCGGGGATCGCCCTGCTGAACTCCACGACCGCAGCCCTGAACAACCTTGGCTCCTTCGCGTATTCCTATTCGGCGGTCTACACGCTGAGCGTGATCCCGCTTTTTGTGCTGATGGGTGCCTTTGCCACCGTCTCCGGCATGGGGGCGGACATGTATCGTACCGCCTTTGCCTGGGTCGGGCATCGGCGGGGTGGGCTGGCGGCGGCAACCATCATCGCGTGCGCCGGGTTTGCCGCGCTCTCCGGCTCGTCGATCGCGTCTGCCGCGACGATGGGCAAGGTCTCTTTGCCGGAAATGGAGCGCTACAGGTACAACCCCAGGCTCGCCACCGGTGCGATCGCAGCGGGCGGAACGCTGGGTATCCTGATCCCTCCCTCGACGGTGCTCATCGTCTACGCATTGTTGACAGAGCAATCCGTGGGGCGGCTCTTTCTCGCGGGCGTGGTGCCTGGGCTCTTGCTGACGGTCCTCTTTGTGCTGACGGTGTTTGCCGTTGCGGTGTTCAATCCCCAGGCCGGACCGCCGGGGGAGCGCATCCCGATGGGAGAGCGCTTTGGGATCCTGATGCACTCTGGAGCGCTGATCTTTGTCGTCCTCATCGTGATCGGCGGCATTTACGCGGGCGTTTTCACGGTGACAGAGGCAGCCGCGGTGGGCGCGGGGCTCACCTTTCTGCATGCCCTCTGGACACGACGCCTGACCATGGCGAAGTTTCTGTCGGCGCTCCTCGATACGATCAAAACGACGGCGATGGTCTTCTTTATCCTGATCGGGGCGCATTTCTTTGCGCCGTTTCTGGCCCTGACGCGCATTCCCGTGGAGTTGGCCGATGGGGTCGGGGACCTCGAGATCCCGGCCTTTGCGATCCTGATGGTGATCATTCTCGCCTACATTGTGCTCGGCACCTTCCTGGAAGGGTTCGCGATGATGGTGCTGACGGTGCCCATCGTTCTGCCGGTCATCACGACGCTGGGGTACGATCCGATCTGGTTCGGGATCATCATGGTGCTTGTGCTCGAAATGGGTCTGATCAGCCCGCCTGTGGGGCTCAACGTTTTCGTCGTCAAAGGGGTGGCGCCCGATGTGCCGCTGGGCGAAGTCTACCGTGGCATCCTGCCGTTTTGGGGCGCGATGGCGGTCGGGGTGGCGCTTCTGGTGATGTTCCCTCAGATCGCGCTGTTTTTGCCCGACACGATGCTGGGCAAGTGAGGGCGGCGCCCACGGATCGTTGCGCTTTGCGATGACCCAGTTGCCGGCTGACGTTCAGGCAATGCACGTGGCACCATGCCCTGTCACAAGTCCGGTCTGCGCCTTGGCCAACCACCATGCCGGGGCGTAGCGACGGCTCGCTTTCGCACCGTCAATGCTTCAACCGAAGCGATTTCTCCAAGTCTCACATCGCTCCGCATCCCGTATTTCGTAAGCCTCCAAGGCGTCTGCAGGACACTAACAGCTAGAACTATCGCTCCAGCTTCTCTCCAACCCTTTGAAACTGTGGGAGAATAGTTCCACACCAGTCCGCCGTTTGGTATGCAAACTGGCCTTCACCGCCCCGATCAAATACTGCCGAAAAAGGGGCGCTAGAACTCCAACAATATCGTTGCCGTTCATAGCGTTAGGTGGGTTTGCAGAGGGGGAGTTCTGCTGTGGTACGGAGAGGACTCAATTCCAACCTCTACCATCTTGATATCAATGACTTAGTTAGTTTCGATAATGCTCTGATACCCAGGCACATGTGCCCTTCAGGGATTCGAGTCCTGCACCTAGTGTTCATCCCTACATACCGTGGTTTCGCCGCCTTGGCTACAACATCTGTCAAGCCTCAATCTGCGGCATCAAACAGCCTGCCGACAAGCTCTCCTGCCTGCTACGCTCATACGGCCTGGGTATAGTCGTAACCTAGGGCATCGCGATGCTCTTCACTCATGGAGAGATCGTGATGCGGATCCTATCAAAGCGCCGGCTGAAGGAGTTGGTCCTGTACTCGCCTCAACACATCGCGCGCCTGGAGTAGGCCGGGAAATTCCCCCAGCGGGTCATCCTTGGCCCTAACCGGGTCGGAAGGGTCGAGCGGGAAGTGCTGGACTGGCTCCAGGAACGTCTGGACCGCCGAGACTGACCTTGCCGACCCTCCCCGTGTGGGAGCGAGGGTGGCCGAGCGTGCACAGCTCGGTCACCTTCACCTTTAGGAACGGCCCAATCCGGACCTTCGGCGGCTGCCTGAAATGCTGCAGTGCCATCCTCTAAACCGGACATTGACGAGCGTCATGCCATTCAAGAAGTCTACAGCCGAACGGTTGACGCAGCGGATGCTGTTCCAGCGTGCGTATTCGATTTTTGCACCCGAGCTACGCACCAAGCAACATCCTTGCGGGTATCGCTTCTCTAGAATGGTGCGAAAAACATGAGTTTTGCACCAAATAGGGGCTCTGTTGCACAAATCCCGTGAGGGATTCATCTCATGAATCCAGAGTGGTAGCTGGGATGCATGAGCAGACCCAGACCCCCGATCTACAAGACCAGGAACTGGCCGGCCTACAATGAAGCGCTTAAGCGCCGGGGTTCGCTGACCATCTGGTTGGACCCCACTATGACCTGGGAGGCCGCGCCGACAGGTAGGCGTGGCCGCCAGCGGACCTACAGCGACGCCGCCATACAGACGTGCCTGTCGATGAAGGTGCTGTTCGGCATGGCACTGAGACAGACAATCGGGTTCGTCGAAAGCCTGCTGCGGCTGGTCGGCCTCGACTGGACGGTGCCCGATTTCAGCACGCTGTCGCGCCGCCAGAAGACGCTGGCCGTCAAGATCCCGTATCGCGGCTCCAAGGGGCCTTTGCACCTGATGATCGACAGCACCGGCATCAAGGTCGAGGGCGAAGGCGAATGGCACGCCCGCAAGCATGGCGGTCCCAAACGGCGCGTCTGGCGCAAGGTCCATCTCGGGATTGATGAGGAAACGCTGGAGGTCCGCGCTGTCGAGATTACCGGGAGCCACGTCGGTGATGCCCCCGTGCTACCCGACCTGCTCGGTCAGATCCCGGCTGACGAGCGGATCGGCAGCGTCACCGCCGACGGTGCCTACGACACACGCAAATGCCACGACGCCATTACCGACCGCGGCGCCCATGCCGTCATCCCGCCCCGCAAGAACGCGAAGCCGTGGAAGGCCGTCACCGCTGGCGCGGTCGCAAGAAACGAAGCGCTGCGGGCATCGAAATACCTTGGTCGCGCGCTCTGGCGACGATGGAGCGGATACCACCGCCGAAGCCGCGTCGAGACAAAGATGCACTGTGTGAAGTTGCTGGGGCAGCGGCTTATGGCCCGGGACTTCGACCGTCAGGTCGCTGAACTCCAGGTCCGCATCGCCGTCCTGAACGGCTACACCGCGCTCGGCATACCCGTCACGGAAGCTGTGGGTTAAGCCCGTCCGGAGAAAGGGAAACCTCGGCCATCATCCGATTTGTGCAACAGAGCCCCCCTGTTTGGAGTGCGCCC
>JBCCYI010000031.1:0-26362 GCA_039189975.1 Pseudomonadota bacterium | reverse complement strand
GGGGGTCACCGACCTGATGGTGCGCCCGGGCCTCATCAACCTCGACTTTGCCGACGTGCGCGCCGTGATGGACGAGATGGGCAAGGCGATGATGGGCACCGGCGAGGCCGAGGGCGAGGAGCGCGCGATCCAGGCCGCCGAAAAGGCCATCGCCAACCCGCTGCTCGACGAGATCTCGCTGCGCGGCGCCAAGGGCGTACTGATCAATATCACCGGTGCCCATGACCTGACGCTCTTTGAACTCGACGAGGCGGCGAACCGCATTCGCGAAGAGGTCGACCCGGACGCGAACATCATCGTGGGCTCGACGCTCGATTCCGCGATGGAAGGCCGGATGCGGGTCTCCGTCGTGGCGACCGGGATCGACGCCTCCGAGGACGCCAAGGAGGTGCCGACACCGCGCCGCCGGATGGCGGAGCCGCTGACGCTCGAATCTGCGCGCCAGGTGGCCGAACCCGTCGTCGAGCCGGAGCACGCGCCGGAAGAAGCGCCTGCCCATGTCGCCTCCGCCGCCGCGGAGCCGGGGCTCTTTGACGGCCACGCCGCCGAGGCGCAGGCCCACGCCGAGGACACCGCGCTGGATGTCGCCGAAGATCATCTCCCGGCCCCGGCCTACACGCCCGAACGGACCCCCAGCCCGGCCGCACATCTGACCGATCAGAACGCGCAGCCCGAGTTTGTCGCGCCGAAGTCTCCGTCGTGGGGCGCGCCCGCGGGTGCCGCGCCAGCCGCCGAGCGCGGCGCGCCGACGCCCGAGGCGATGGCCCGGTTGCAGGCTGCCGTCGGTAAGGTCCGTGGGGATGCGCCCGCGGCGGCGGAGCCTGCGGCATCGGCCGAGCCTGCTCCGTCTGGCCGCCTGCGCATCTCTTCCTTCATCAATCGGATGTCGGGCCAGGGCGGCGAAGGACCAAGCCGTGCCGAGCCGAGCCTGAGGCCAGATCAGCGCTCTGAGCAGCCGCCGGCGCCGCAACATCGGGTGAGCGCCACGCATTACGAGGAGGACGATCCGAGCGGTGCAGAGCAGGAGCGGATCGAGATTCCGGCGTTTCTGCGCCGACAGGCCAACTGACACAAATGTCGCATGCTGCAGTGCAGCGTGAGCGCAAGCGTTTTGAAAGGGTCGGCAGTGCCGACCCTTTTTCATGTTGAATCAACTGCTTGAGCTACCCCACAGTCGCGTGCGCGGATTCCTGCCGATGGCGGGGGGCGTCTGTTTCATGCGGTTAGAATGATTGAATTGTGGATAATTCTGCGGGTGCGTATCCAAACGATGCCCTGAAGATTGGGGCAACATCATGGCAGTGCGACAGATCATCGACGTCGGGCCACGATGAAAAGGCAAGCTCCTGGGGACATGTTCACGCCCCGCTGACGGAAGCCCGGACCAAGCCGGGCGAGCTTGTGGAACGCGGGGCGCTGGGGGGTGCCCGCCAAGAGAGGTTCGGGGGCGCTGGTGCAAACAACGCTACGAAATTCGGTCGCGCTGACGGGAACGGGTCTGCATCTCGGGCGGCCCGCGCGCATTGCGCTTCTGCCTGCACCTGCGGGAACCGGCATCCAGTTCCGGCGGACGGATGCGGTGACGGGCGATCCGGTGCTTCCCGCGCGGTGGGATCTGGTGGAACAGACGCCGCTGTGCACGCGTCTTGTGAACGCCGATGGGGTGTCCGTGTCGACCGTGGAGCATGTGATGGCCGCGCTGGCGGGCTGCGGGATCCATAATGCGATGGTCGAGGTGAGCGGGCCGGAAGTGCCGGTGCTCGATGGGTCCTCCGCCCCGTTTGTGCAGGCGCTCCTGGGCGCCGGTGTGCGGCGGCTCGAGGCGCCGGTGTGGGCGTTGCGCGTGGATGCGGAGGTCCGGGTCGACGGGAAAGATGGCGCCTGGGCGCGGCTGGCACCGGCGGACGGGCTGTCGATCGCCTTTGAGATCGACTTCGACGATGCCGCGATCGGACGGCAGACCCGGGCGCTGAACATGGCCAACGGCGCGTTTGTGCGGGAGCTGTGTGACAGCCGCACGTTCTGCCGCCGTTCCGATGTTGAGCAGATGCGCGCGGCGGGCCTCGCGCTTGGCGGGACGCTGGACAACGCGGTGGTTGTGGAAGGGGCCCGCGTGCTGACCCCCGGCGGTTTGCGCCACCGGGACGAGCCCGTCCGGCACAAGATGCTGGACGCGTTGGGGGATCTTGCCCTGGCCGGTGCGCCGATTCTGGGTGCCTATCATGGGCATCGCGCCGGGCATGCGCTGACCAACGCGCTGCTGCATGCGCTCTTTGATCGGCCGGATGCGTTTTCCCGGATCGAGTGCTCGGCCGACACGCTGCGGCGCTTGCCAGGCATGGGCGTGACGCTCTCTGATCTACCCGCCGTCGCCTAGGCGGCGTGCGGGCCGTGCAGGGGTCTGCGGGGTGCGTTGGCCTGGCGATGCGCGGGCGGCGGGGCGCCTTTCACAACATGCGGCACATGGTTGACACGCCTGATTGGGGCCGGCCTGACCACGGGGTTTGGCCAAGCTGTGATCGCGCGTGGTCGCATCCTCATTTCATGCCGGTTTTTTCTGTGCTAGGGAGCCTGCAACGGGTGGCAGAGAAACCGCCGGAGTGATGGGGATCATGGGAGCAGATCTCGGAAAATCGGGTTTGGCGGGCTGGAGCCGGTCGTCGGGACGTGCGGCGGCGGCCCTTGTGCTCTGCGCCGGTCTCGCAGGCTGCGGCGGCGGCGAAGGGGGGGGCCTCTTTGGCGGCGGCGGTGGCGGCGGAGGCTTCTTCGCGTCACGCGAGGTGCCGCTCGAAGTGCTGACGCCGGAACAGATCTTTCGGCAGGCGGAACTGGAGCTGCAACGCGGACGGCCGGATGATGCGGCGGAGCTCTTTGGCGAGGTCGAACGCCTCTATCCTTATTCCGACTGGGCGCAGCGGGCGCTGATCATGCAGGCATTCGCCTATCATTCGGACCGGGATTACGAGAACAGCCGGGGCGCGGCGCAGCGCTACCTGGACTTTTATCCCGCCGATGAGGACGCGGCTTATGCGCAATACCTGCTGGCGCTGAGCTACTACGATCAAATCGACGAGGTGGGACGCGACCAGGGGCTGACCTTTCAGGCGCTTCAGGCGCTGCGCACGGTGATCGAAGTTTATCCCGAGAGCGACTACGCGCGCTCGTCGATCCTGAAGTTCGATCTGGCGTTCGACCATCTGGCGGCCAAGGAGATGGAGATCGGACGCTACTACCTGCGGCGCAACCATTTTCCAGCGGCAATCAACCGGTTTCGCGTGGTCGTCGAGGAGTTTCAAACCACGACCCATACGGCGGAGGCGCTGCACCGGCTGGTCGAGGGGTATCTCTCGCTCGGATTTGAGGCGGAGGCCCAGACGGCGGGGGCGATCCTGGCCTACAACTTTGAGGACACCGAATGGTATGCGGCCAGCTTCCGCCTGTTGGTGGAGCGCGGTCTGACCACGGAGGCCCAGGGCGAGAGCTGGCTTCAGCGGATCTATCGCCAGACGATCCAGGGCAGCTGGCTCTAGCGCGACGCGCGTGCCAATGACCCGGCGTCTGACGGTTTTGGGTTCGGTGGGATTCGGTATTTTTAGCAAGAAGAAGAGGCGGGGCAGCGCGTGAGTTGGGCCGGTGGGACGGTCATCCTGATGTGGGTGGACGCGTGGGCTGGTGTGGTGCGGGGCTCCCGGAGTATGACACAGCAGTGAGGTGGCGGGCGTGATGGGTGCCTTGCGTCGGGATTGCATGTGAGGCGGCGCCTGGAGCGGATGTGCAAGAGGGGAGTGGGCGCGGTGCTCAGGGGGCTCGATGTCCAGGACATATTGATCATCGACCGGCTTGAGCTGGAGCTCCAGCCGGGGCTCAACGTTTTGACGGGAGAGACCGGGGCGGGGAAGTCCATCCTGTTGGATTGTCTGGGGTTTGTGCTGGGCTGGCGTGGGCGGGCGGAGCTTGTCCGGGCGGGGCGGCGCCAGGGCTCCGTGACGGCATGGTTCGATCTGGCGCCGGACCACGCGGCGCGGGCCGTGCTCGACGCAGCGGGGCTGCCAGTGCGGGGTGAGTTGCTGCTGCGACGGGTCAACACCGAAGACGGGCGCAAAACGGCGTGGGTCAACGATGTGCGGGTGTCGGGCGATGTGCTGCGGGCGCTGTCGGCGGTGTTGGTCGAGCTGCATGGGCAGCAGGATGACAAGGGGTTGCTGGCGGCGTCCGGGCATCGGGATGTGCTGGACGCCTATGCGCGGGCCGGGGGGCTGCGCTCTGAGGTGCGGCGGGTTTGGCGGGCGTGGCAGAAGGCGGAAGCGGCGTTGTCGGAGGCGCGCGCGCGGCTTGCGGAGCTGGCGTCGGAGGAGGCGTTTTTGCGCCATGCGCTGGAGGAGCTGGAGGCGCTGGGGCCGGAACCTGGGGAGATGGCGGAGCTGGAGGAGGGCCGACGCCGGATGAAGGCCGCGCGACAGATGGGCGAGGCGATGGCCGCGGCGCGGGCAGCGATCTCGGACGACGCGGCGGGACGCATGGTACGGGACGCAACGCGCAGCCTCGAGGGGATTGCCGGTGGTGCGGACGGGCGGCTGGACTCCGCGCTCGATGCCCTGGCGCGGGCCAGCGATGTGCTCTCGGAGGCGGAGCGCGAGGTCGAGGCTGCGGCGGAGGAGCTGCGGTTTGACCCTGTGGCGTTGGAGCGGTTGGAGGACCGGTTTCACGCGTATCGCAGTTTGGCGCGCAAGCACCAGGTTGCGGAGGACGCGTTGCCGGACCTGATGCAGACGATGCGGGCGGATCTTGAGGCGCTCGAGTCCGGGTCGGCGGATGTTGGCGCGCTCGAAGCGGATGTACGGGCGGCGGAGGCCACGTATACGGCAGCGGCGGGCACGCTGAGTGCGACGCGCCGCGCGGCCGCGGGCACGCTCGATGCAGCCATGGCGGCGGAGCTGGTGCCGCTGAAGCTGGGGCGAGCCGTGTTTGCGACCGAGATTGGCGGCGCGGAGGCCGGGCCGGACGGGCGGGACAGCGTGGAGTTTCGGGTGGCGACCAACCCGGGCGCACCGGCCGGGCCATTGGGCAAGATCGCATCAGGCGGGGAGCTGTCGCGGTTTCTCCTGGCGCTGAAAGTCTGTTTGCATGGAGGGGAGAGCGGGCGGACGCTGATCTTCGACGAGATCGACCGGGGGGTCGGCGGGGCGACGGCGGATGCGGTCGGGCGACGGCTGGCGCGACTTTCGCAAGAGGCGCAGGTGCTGGTGGTGACGCATTCGCCGCAGGTGGCGGCACAGGGGGCGTCCCACTGGCGGGTCGACAAGCGCGAGGAACAGGGGGCGACGCTGTCGCAGGTGCTCGCGCTGACCTCGGAGGAGCGCGTGGACGAGATCGCGCGGATGCTGGCTGGCGATACGGTGACGGATGCGGCGCGGTCGGCGGCGCGGGAGTTATTGGCCTCCTGAGGCAGGTTTGCCGATGGGGGGATCTGGGGTGCTCTGGGCTCGACCTTGCGAGAAATATATGTTTGACAGTCGCTTGTGTGGTGGAGCTTGAGCGGATTTTTGAGTGCAGGGCCAGATTTGGCGGCGTCCCGTGCGCTTAGCTCTGGGGGACGACCTTGCCGGGGTTGAGCAGGTTCTGGGGGTCGAGCGCGGTTTTGAGGGACCCCATCACGCCCCAAGCGGCGCCATGTTCGGCCTGCATATGGCCAAGCTTGCCCATACCGACGCCATGCTCCCCCGTGACCGTGCCACCGAGGCGGAGCGCGCGTTCGGCCATCCGCTTGGCCAGGGCGTGGGCGGTGGCGATCTCGCCCGCGTTCTCCGGGTCGACGAGCAGCGAGGCGTGGACATTGCCGTCCCCGACATGGCCGACGAGGGGTCCGGAGAGGCCGCTGTCGGCGATGTCGGCGCGGGTTTCGGCGATGGCCTCGGCGAGCTGGGAGATCGGCACGCAAAGGTCGGTGACGATGGCGCGGCAGCCTGGGCGTGTTTTGAGCAAGGTCCAGTAGAGGCCGTGGCGCATCTTCCACAGGCGCGTGCGCTCCTCGGGCACGGACGACCAGGTGAAGCTCTTGGCGTCGAACTCGGCGGCGACCTCGCCGAAGCGCTCGGCCTGTTCGGCAACACTCGCGTCGGAGCCGTGGAATTCCACCAGCAGGTGCGGGGCGTGCGGCAGACCCATCTTGTCGTGCGTGTTGACGGCGGCGATGCTGTCGGCGTCGACATATTCGATGCGGGCGGGCGTGAGGCCGTATTGGATCGCGGCGATGACGGTGTCGATGGCGGCGGCGTCGGTGGGGAAGGCGCAGGTGGCGGTGGCGGTAGCCTCGGGCTGACCGTGGAGCTTGAGCGTCAGCTCCGTGATGAGGCCGAGCGTGCCTTCGGAGCCGACGAAGAGCCCGGTCAGGTCGTAGCCCGAAGCGGATTTGCGCGCGCGCGAGCCTGTGCGGATGACCTCGCCGGAGGCCAACACCACTTCAAGCCCCAGCACCTGGTCGCGCATCGTGCCGTAGCGCACGGCGGTGGTGCCGGAGGCGCGGGTGGCGGCCATGCCGCCGAGCGTGGCGTCGGCGCCGGGATCGACCGAGAACATCAGGCCGGTGGCGCGCAGCGCGTCATTGAGCGCGGTGCGGGTGACGCCGGGCTGGACGGTGCAATCCATGTCGTCCTGGCTGATGCGCAAGACGTTGTTCATGCGCGTGAAATCCATGGCCAGCCCGCCCTGCGTGGCAAGCGCATGGCCTTCGAGCGAGGTGCCGGCGCCCCAGCCGACGATGGGCACGCCGCGGGCCGCGCAGGCACGGACGATCTCGGCGACTTCGGCCGTGCTCTCGGGGTAGGCGACGGCGTCGGGCGGCGTGAAGGGAAAGTGGCTTTCGTTGGTGCCGTGCTGGTTGCGCTCGGCCGGATTGGTGAGGATCTTCTGCCCAAGGTCGGTCGTGAGGGCGGCGATGGCCGGTTGCAGGGTCATGCGGGGCTCCTCCCTTGGGGCGTTGACCCGGGTATACCGCGCACGGGATCGCAGCGAAAGGTGAGGTGCGCGGCCCACATCACGCCTTTGCGTCCGGCGCGGCCAAGCGGTCGCCTTGGACTGGGCCGAGCGCCATGCCAGAGTGGGACGGGGGGAGTGTGATGGGACGTCAGTCGGGCGCCGTCGGATAAGAGCGGCGCTGCGACGCAGAGGCGAGTGAGCGAAAGAGTGACGAACGGCGCGCCGAGGGGCGGTCAAGGCCCGAACCCGAAGCCAGAGACAGCGGTGCCGCCCCGGGCCGGGGCGGGCATCACGCGGGGTGCGCGCAAGGTTGGGCGCGCGACCGTGAAGCGGCGGTTGCCGACGGTCGGGGACGCGATTGCGGCGCTGCGCCGGAGCTTTGTGACGATCCGGGATCATGGGCCCGGGCAGGTCCAGTTCTGGTTCATCGCGCTGGCGGTTGGGATTGCGGCCGGGACGGCGGCGGTGCTCTTTCGGCTGGGGATCACGCTCTTGCAGGGCACTGTCTATGGCGCGCCGGATATCCGGATGATCCACTCGTGGGCGGCGGCGCTGCCGTGGTGGATGCTGATGTTGATCCCGACCTGCGGGGGGCTGGCCGTCGGGCTTATCCTGCACCGCTTCACGGCGGATGGACGCGTGCGCTCGGTGGCGGATGTGATCGAAGGGGCCGCGCTGAAAGACGGCAGGGTCGAGCAGCGCGCGGGGCTGGCCTCGGCCACGGCCTCGCTGATCACGCTCTCGACCGGGGGATCGACCGGGCGCGAGGGCCCGGTGGTGCATATCGCGGCGATGATCTCGTCCTGGGTGTCCAACCGGATCAAGGCCGACGGAATCACCGGGCGCGACCTCTTGGGCTGTGCGGTCGCGGCGGCGGTCTCGGCGAGCTTTAACGCGCCGATTGCCGGGACGATCTTTGCCCTTGAGGTGGTGCTGCGGCACTACGCGGTCCACGCCTTTGCGCCGATTGTGATCGCCTCGGTCGCGGGGACGGTGATCTCGCGGCTCGTCTTTGGCGACATCGCGGAGTTTGACGTCACCGGGGAGGAGACGGTGGCGTTCTACGTCGAACTGCCGGCGTTCCTCCTCTTGGGGCTGATCTGCGGGCTGGTGGCGACGGCGATGATGCGGTCGATCTTCTGGGCCGAGGACGTGGGCAACGCGATCCAGACGCGGACTGGCATGCCCGGGTGGCTGCGCCCCGGCGTGGCGGGGGCGCTTTTGGGCGTCATCGCGGTGTGGTTTCCGCACATCATCGGCGTGGGCTACGAGACGACGATCATCGCGCTGATGGGGGGCATGGGCTTTGGCGCGGCGGTGCTTTTTGTGGCGATCAAGGTGACGGCGGTGGCGATCACCATGGGCGGGCGCATGGGGGGCGGTGTCTTCTCGCCGTCGCTGATGATCGGGGCGCTCACAGGGCTGGCCTTTGGGGTGGTGGCGGTGAGCCTCTTTCCCGACTTTTCCGGCTCGCAGACGCTTTATGCGCTGGCGGGCATGGGGGCGTTGGCGGCGGCCGTCCTGGGGGCGCCGATCTCGACCACGATGATTGTTTTCGAGCTGACGGGGGATTGGCAGACGGGGCTTGCGGTGATGGTCGCTGTTTCGACCTCGACGGCGATTGCGAGCAAGGCGGTGCACCGTTCATTCTTCCTGACGCAGCTGGAGCGGCGCGGGGTGCATCTGGCGGCGGGGCCGCAGGCGTATCTTTTGTCGATCTTTTCGGCGTCGGTGCTGATGCGGGGGCGCGACAGCCCGCGGGCGGCGTCGCAGGCGGCCTGCGCGAGCCTGATCGAGCAGGGCATCTGGCTGGAACCGGAGGACACGCTGGAGGTGGCGCTGCCGCTCTTTGAGCGGGAGGGGCATACGTTCTTGCCGGTGCTCTCGCGGCCCAAGGCAGGGGAGCCGGAGCTTTTGGGCGCGGTGTTCTACGTCGATGCACTGTCGGCCTACAACCGCGCGCTGGCGGCGACGGCGCGGGAGGAGCATTCCTAGCGGGGACCCGCCTTGCGGGGCTGAGCTTGGCGAGACAGGGCCTTGCGGGACTGGGCTTGGCGAGACTGGGCTTGGCGAGACTGGGCTTGGCGGGGCTGGGCGCGCGCCGAAGAGCGGGCGGCGCGCGTGGTACGTGCTGGGATCTTCGGTATTTTTGGCAAGAAGAAGCGGGAGTGTGGGGCGCTGAGTGCCGCTGGGGAGCGAGCCTTTACGGACTGCGGAGTGGGGAGCCGCACCTGGAGTCCGCGGTGTGGGGCCGTTTTCCGGGGGGGCGTGTGCCCGTCAGATCTGTTCGACGGCGACGGTGTCCGTGCCGGTGTAAAAGGCCAAATGGCCTTCGATGCGGGCGACGCCGGGGCTGGGCGCTTCGTAGGACCAGGCGGCGTCGGGCAGGCGGCGGCTTTTGGTGACAATCGTGTAGTGGGTCGCGTCGCCCTTATGCGGGCAGGTGCTGACGCGGTCGCTCTGCTCGAGGAAGGCCATCGCGACGTCGGCGCGGGGCAAGTAGATCACCGGGGCGTAGTCGCCTTCGGTCAGTTCGAGAGCGTTGGCGCTCTCGGCGATCACGGCGCCGCCGGCGCGGACGGTCCAGGTGCCTGCTGCTTTGGAGATGGTGATGTGATCGGCCATGTTGCGACCCTTCTTGTTGCTGCGTGTCGTGATGTCTGTCCGTGCGCGGTCGCTCTGCCGCAACCGCGTGACAGTTTCATGTCGGGGCGGTGGGTTAAAGCGGCGCTGTTGCCGCATCGAGCCATGCGGCGGCGGCGCCCTCAAGGGTGGGGCCGACGCGGGCGGCAACCTCTCTGTGGTAGGTGTCGAGCCAGGCGCGCTCGGTGACGTCGAGGCGGGTGAGGTCGATCAGCCGTCGGTCGATCGGGACCCAGGTGAGGGTGGCGAAGGCGCGCATCGGGCGGTCGGGATCGGCGGTGTCGAGCGGCGGCGCGGGGATGACGTGCACGAGGTTTTCGATGCGGATGCCCCAGGCGCCGGGACGGTAGTAGCCGGGCTCGTTGGAGAGGATCATGCCGGCGTCGAGCGGGACGGGGGAGGCGCGGCTGAGGCGCTGGGGGCCTTCGTGCACGCAGAGGGCGGCGCCGACGCCGTGGCCGGTGCCGTGGTCGTAGTCCTGGCCGGCGGCCCAGAGGGCACGGCGGGCGAGCGCGTCGAGGTCACGACCGGCGAGGCCCTCGGGCCAGCGGGCGCGGCTGACGGCGATCATGCCCTTGAGGACACGGGTGAAGGCGGCCGTTTGCTCGGACGTGACGGGGCCGGTGGCGAGGGTACGGGTGATGTCGGTGGTGCCGTCGGTGTACTGGCCGCCGGAATCGATCAGCACCAGATCACCCGGGGTGATGCGGGCGTTGGTCTCCTCGGTGACGCGGTAGTGGACGATGGCGCCGTGGGGGCCGGCGCCGCAGATCGTGTCAAAGCTGATCTCGATGAGGTCAGGGCTGCGGCGGCGCTCTTCCTCGAGGCGGCGGACGACGTCGATCTCGGTGAGTGCGCCGTTGGGGGCTTCGCTGTCGAACCAGGCGAGGAAGCGGCACAGGGCGGTGGCGTCGCGCAGGTGGGCGGCCTCCATCCCGGCGATCTCGGCAGGGGTTTTGCGCGCTTTGGGCAGGGCGCAGGGGTCTTCCGCCGCGACAGTGTCGGGCAGGGCGCGCTTGACGGCGATGGGGCAGGAGGCGGGATCGATCCGGACGGGGCCGGCGACCGTGCCGAGGCGGTCGGCGAACGCGGTGAGCGGGTGGGTCGTGACGTCGGGCCCGAGGTGAGCGCGGAGGGGGGCGGTGATCTTGGCAGGGTCGGTGAAGAGGTCGACTGCGCCGGTATCGTGCAGGAGTGCGCAGGCATGGGCGACCGGGTTGCAGCGGATGTCGGCGCCGCGGATGTTCAGGAGCCAGGCGATGCTGTCGGGCATCGTGAGGACGGCGGCGGGCGCTTTGGCCGTGGCGAGATCGGCGGCGATGGCCTTGCGCTTCTCGCCGTGGGAGCGGCCCGCGAGCGCCTCGGGGTGGATGCGCAGGGGGGCGGCGGGGGCGCCGGGCTGGTCGGGCCAGATCGTATCGATCAGATTGGGGAGCGCGCGATAGGTGAGGCCGTGATCGGCGCCGTGCTGTTCGAGCGCTTCGATCTCCTTGACGGTGTGGAGCCAAGGGTCATAGCCGATGGTGCCGCCCTCCGGGAGCGCTTGGCCGAGCCACGCGGAGAGCTTGGTCTTGGGCCAGGGGACGATGGTGAACACGCTTGTGTCGACCTGATCGCCCGCCTGCAGCGTGTAGCGCCCGTCGACGAAAAGACCCGCCTGGTCGGGCAGGACGGCCGCGAAACCCGCGGAGCCGGTGAAGCCGGTCAGCCAGGCGAGCCGTTCATCGCGCGGGGCGACGTATTCGCCCTGGAACATGTCGGCGCGGGGGACGAGGAAACCCGTCACCTCTGCCTCCGCCATCGCGGCGCGCAGCGCCTTGAGGCGGGGCGGACCCTGCTCGGGGCGACTCTGGCTCTCGAAGCTCTGGTACATCAGCGCAGCGCGCGCGCCGGGGCGGGGCCGGTGCGGTTGGCCGCGGCGATGCCGGCCCAGCGGGCGCGGGCGCGGGGGTCGCGGTCGAAGAGCGAGGCGAGCTGTTCGGTCATCGCACCGGCCAACTGCTCGACATCCGTGATCGTGACGGCGCGGTCGTAATAGCGCGTGACGTCGTGGCCGATGCCGATGGCCAGGAGCTCCACAAGCTTCTTGCGCTCGATCATGCCGATCACGTCGCGGAGGTGTTTTTCGAGGTAATTCGACGGGTTGACGGACAAAGTTGAGTCGTCGACGGGCGCGCCGTCGGAGATCACCCTCAGGATCTTGCGCGCCTCGCCGCGGCCGACGACACGGCGGTGGGCCCATTCGAGGGCTTCGCCGTCGATGTTCTCCTTCAGCAGCCCCTCCTTCATCATCAGGCCGAGGTGGTCGCGGCTGCGGCGCCAGGGCGCGTCGGCGGATTTGTAGATGATGTGGCGCAGGTCGTTGAGACGGCCGGGCGTGGCGGGACGGCCATCGGCGAGCCAGCGCTCGCGGGCCTGACCGCCCTTCCAGGCGCGGGTGGTGAAGCCGAGGATCTCGACCTTGACGGCACAGCGTTCGAGCGTGCGGGCGAGCACATCGGCGCAGATCGCGGCGATGGAGATCGGGCGCCCGCGCATGGAGCCGGAATTGTCCAGAAGGAGCGTGACGACGGTGTCGCGAAACTCGGTGTCCTTCTCGACCTTGAAGCTGAGCGGCGTTGTCGGGTTGGCGACGACGCGGGCGAGGCGGCCTGCGTCGAGGATGCCCTCCTCCCGGTCAAACTCCCACGAGCGGTTTTGCTGCGCCTGCAGTCGGCGCTGGAGCTTGTTGGCCAGGCGGCTGACGGCCCCTTTGAGGGGTTCGAGCTGCTGGTCGAGATAGGCGCGCAGGCGCTCGAGCTCGGCGGGATCGGCGAGGTCTGCGGCGTGGATCTCTTCGTCGAACTCGTCGCAATAGACGCTGTAAGTCGGGTCGGCCTCGGAATGCGGGGCGGGGGGCGGCGGCTCGAGCGGCGACTCGCCGTCGGGCAGTTCCTGTTCGTCCGAGAGGTCGGCATCGGCGGCCTCGTCCATCGAGACCTGGGCCTGAGCGGGATCGTCCTGGGTGTCCTGGGACTGCTCGGGGGCGGCTTCGGTGTCCTCCTCGCTGTCGGCATCGTCCTCGCCGTCCTGAGGCGTCTCCTCTTCCTCGGAGGAGGCCTCCTCGGGATTGTCCTCGTCTTCGATATCGTCGGGGTCGTCGCCGAGCTGGTCGCCATAGCCCAGATCGTCGATGATCTGGCGGGCCATCTTGGCGAAAGCGGCCTGGTCGGCGAGGCACGCTTCCAGCGCGGGCAGCGTCTCGGCGGCGGAGCCCTCGAGGTGCTCGCGCCAGAGGTCGAGCACGTTCTGCGCGCCTTCGGGCAGCGGGCGGCCTGTCGCGAGTTGGCGGATCAGGTAGCCGGCGGCGACGGCGAGCGGCGCCTCGGAGGCGGTGTCGATCCGGGCGTAGCCGCGGCGCTCGGCCTCGGTGGCGATCTTGGCGTCGATATTGCCAGCGGTGCCGGGCATGGCGCGGGCGCCGACGGCCTCGCAGCGGGCGGTTTCCATGGCGTCATAAAGGTCGCGCGCCATCTGGCCCTGGGGGGCGTAGCGCGCGGAGACGGCCTCGTTGTGGAACTTGCGGCGGAGCGCGAAGGCGTCGGCGGTGCCGCGGGCGAGCAGCACCTCCTCGGGCGTCATGCGGCGCGAGATCTGCGGCAGGCGGACCTGATCGGTCGTCATGCCCGGCGGGTCGACCGAATAGGTAACGCCCAGATCCGCGTCGTCGGCAAGCACGCGCGTCGCTTCGGCAAGCGCCTTTTTGAAGGGTTCGGACGGGTTGTCGTTGTCTCGCCGCATGCCGCTCCCCTGATCTGCGTGCTCCGATAGCGCAGACTTAGTCCGAGTGGCGGCGGAGCGCCATAGGGGGCGTGCATCCGTCTGCTATCGCGGGCACGGGGGCGGTGCGCGATGGGTGCGGTTTGTCGATGGCGCCGCGTGCGCCTGAGGGGCATCGGACGGCCATGTCTGCCCGCCACGGAGCGCGGCGCGCGTTTCGCTCGGATCGGTGCGTGCATGTGCGGCGCGGTCAGGGTCTTCGTCGTCTCCTACAGACTGCGCGCGCCGCGTCCGTTCTCGGAGAGGCGCCCGCCGATGCGGCACGGTCCTGAAATGCTGCGAGGGGTCAGGCGCGCGTGGGGTGCTTGTCGGGCAGGGTGATCTTGGCGACCTGCTCGGCGATCGGATCGACCGAGAGAGGGTGCGTCTCGCCGGAATGGGCATCGGGGTCCCCGATGTCCTGCCAGCGCCCGCTCTTGTAGATCTCAAGCGCGCTGAAGCTTGCCTTGTACCCCATCTTCGGAGAGCCCGGGACCCAGTAGCCGAGATACACGTAGGGCAGGCCGGCGGCGCGGGCGATCTCAATATGGTCGAGGATGATATAGGTCCCGAGCGAGCGCTGCGCCAGCGTGGGCTCGTAGAAGGAATAGACCATCGACAGCCCGTCTTCGAGGACATCCGTCAGGCAGACGCCGGCCAGGTCGCTGTCGACCGAAAGGGCCGCTCCGCGCAGCTCTGCGCCGCTCTCCGGATCCGCGCCCATGCCGGGCTCCTGATACTCGACCACACGGGAGCGGACCGGTGTCTCTTCGATCATCGCGGCAAATTCGAAGATGTCCATGTCGGCCATGCC
This sequence comes from Pseudomonadota bacterium, assembly GCA_039189975.1. GTDB lineage: Bacteria > Pseudomonadota > Alphaproteobacteria > Rhodobacterales > Rhodobacteraceae > HLUCCA09. The sequence continues at coordinate 12,132 of JBCCYI010000031.1, read as the reverse complement.
GCCATCGGCGTGGCGGCTGTCGAGATATCGGCGAAAGAGCGCATATTGGTATTCGGTCGCCCAGGGGCTCGTCGCCGTGCGGATCATGTGCTGGTTGCGCTTGATCGTGCGCTTCTGGCTGCGCGAGGGCGCAAAGTCGGCCACGCGGATGCGCGCGGAGAGGCAGGCGGCACAATCGGCGCAGGACGGCCGGTAGAGCACATTCTGGGACCGGCGAAACCCCTGTTTGGACAACGTATCGTTGAGTGCTTCGGCGTGGTCCCCCTGCAGCGCGGTGAACAGCTTCCGCTCCATCCGGCCCGCAAGATACGGACACGGCTGAGGGGCCGTCACATAGAACTGTGGCGCGATGGGCAGCGTGTGGCGCATGGAGAAGGGGTAACTGGGTCTGGGTCAGAGGGAAGTCAGGTCATTCCCGACACGCTAGCAGCCAGTTGCGCGTCCGCCAAGCCCTTCGGTGTCGCGTTGGATTGACACTTGGCGTGTCGCGGTCGCGGGGTCAGCGGCGCGCGTTGAGGGCGACGCTGCCGAGGGCGAGGTCGGGCAGACCCTGGCCGCGCTCCGTGCTGAGCATCAGAACGGCCGAGACGATCTGTGGCACCACGAACGCCATGGCGAGGGTGTAGAGCACCGTATGGGCGGCGGCGTCACCCAGGGCGAAGCGCTCGCCGCGCACGTTGCGCAGCTCGATCCCCATGAACCGCATGCCCCAGGTGGCCGAGCGGCCCGAAAGTGTCACGGTGCGATAGGCAAAGGACAGGACCAGCCACAGGAATGGCAGAAAGAAGAGCGCGGTAAAGAGCGTGAAGGGCAACACAAGCAGGGTGAGCATCAGGATCACGATGCTGTCGATGACCCAAGCAAACAGGCGCTTGGCCGGCACATTGGCGTAGAACGCGGCATCGCGGCGGGGATCGGGGTGATCGGGAACGTGGGTCATGGTCTTCGGGTCTTTGTGCGCAGGGGGGCGGGCGGCCCGGAGGAGGGCGCCTGTGCCGTGAGTGCAGGATATGGGCGGATGGGCCAGGCCCCGCCGGAGCGGGCGGGGCAGCAACGCCGCGGCCTGGCAGGGGCCAAGCCGCGACGCAGGGTCAGGGCAGGGTGGATCAGGCCGGTGCGGCGGAGCCGTCCGGCGCATCCGAACCGCCGGTCTGGGAGGCGTCGCGCTCGGCCGGTTTGGCTGATTTCGTGCGTTCGTCCATGAAGGTATCAAACTCGGACTTGTCCTTTGCCGCGCGCAGCCGCTCCAGAAACGCCTGAAAGGCTTCCTGTTCGTCTTCGAGGCGGCGCAGCGTCTCGGCCCGGTAGGCGTCGAACGCGGTGTTGCCGGAGGAGGTGTGCACCGGGGAGCCGTAGTGGCTGCGGATGCGGGCGGGGCTGCATTTGCCAGAGAACATGCGTTTACTCCAAATTATGTAGGCGAGAAGGGCGAGGCCCACGGGCCAGAAGAAGATGAAGCCGATCACCATCGCTGCGATCCAGGCGCCTTTGCCACGGTCGTCGAGCCAGGTTTCGGCGCGGCCAAACCACGATTGCGCGGGTGCGGCGGCAGAGGTTGCGTGGACGGGGGTCATGTCGGTCTCCATTTTGTCTTCGGTATGTGAATGTCTTTCACATTACAGCAGATGGGGAGGCTTAGGATGCCGTTCAATACATGAAGTAAATGTTTTTCACATTCACTTACTATAGCATTGATTTTGCGATCAAGATTGTAAGTCTCTACGTGGCGAACGGCGCGCGTTGGGCGCTGGCGGCCCGCATCAGGGCGTTGGGTTCGGACTCGAACACGTGCCGGGGGGTGCCCGCGGCGGCCCAGACCGTCTCGAAGTCAAAGAGGCGCGGGTCGATGAACGCCACGACCGGGCACAGATGACCGATGGGCGAAACCCCACCGATGGCAAATCCGGTGTCCTTGCGAATGCGCGCCGCACCGGGCCGGTCGAGCGGCTCTCCGGTGAGTGCTTGGGCGGCATCAGGATCCACCTGGAGCGTGCCAGCGGTCAGGAAGAGGTACATCTTTTCGCTCTCCCGCCCCAGCAGGAGGACCGATTTCGCGATCTGATCGACCGTGACCCCGAGCGTCTCGGCTGCGGCCTGCGCGGTGGTGCAATTGCCCGCCATCTCGATGACGCTGCCCGGCAGGCCAGCTGCGGCCAGCGCCGCTTCGACGCGTTTGACGCTTTTGCTCATGTTCGCCTCCGTGGTCGTCGACACGCGTCCTACCGCAGGCCTACCGCAGGCGGCGACGGAGGGCCACCGCCCCCGCAAAGAGTGTCAGGGGGAGTTGACACTTCCCGAGATCGGCGCCTCAATCCGGCTATGACGGACAGCTCGGCTCCCCCTTCTTTCGGACAGGCGATGTCGCGCATGCCGCTGGCGCTGGACCCGGCCGCGGGGGACGACGCGGCGCAGGCCGTCGGCCTCGCTCCCGGCCCGGTGCGGGACGCTCTGGTCGGTGCGGCGGGCTCCTCGTTCTACCTGCGCGGGTTGATGATACGGGAAAAGGCATGGCTCGCCGATGCGCTCACGCGACCGCCCGGCGATGTCGTGCCGACCCTGCTCGCGGAGGCGGCTGGCCTGGAGGACAGCGCGGTTGGCGAAGGGTTGCGGCAGGTCAAACGGCGACTGGCACTCTTCGCAGGGCTGGCGGATCTGACAGGCGTGTGGCCGCTGGAGACGGTGACCCACGCGTTGAGCGTCTTCGCGGACGCCGCCGTGTCCCGCGCGTTGCGCGCGGCTCTGGCGCCGGTTCTGGCGCGCGGCAGGATCCCTGGCCACGGGGTGGAGGCTCTCGACGACGCGGCGGGCATGGTCGTGCTGGCGATGGGAAAGATGGGAGCGTTCGAGCTCAACTACTCGTCCGACATCGATCTCATCGCGCTGTTCGACGACAGCCGCTTTTCGCAAGCGGAGGCGGGCGAGGCGCGGAGCGTCTTCATCAAGGCGACCCGGCGGGCGATGGCGCTTCTGCAGGAGCCGACGGGGGGCGGCTACGTCTGGCGCACGGATCTGCGGCTGCGCCCCGATCCCTCGGTGACGCCGATCTGCATCGGCATGGAGGCGGCGGAGCGCTACTACGAGAGCCTGGGGCGCACCTGGGAGCGTGCCGCGCACATCAAGGCGCGGCCGGCGGCCGGGGACCTCGCGGCGGGGGCGGCCTATCTCGAGCGGCTGCGCCCCTTTATCTGGCGCCGCCACCTCGACTTCGCCACGATCGAAGACACGCACGAGATGCGCAACCGGATCCAGAAACACAAAGGTCTCTTCGAAGAAAGCCGTCTGGAGGGACGGGATCTGAAGCTTGGCGTGGGAGGGATCCGCGCCATAGAGTTCTTCACCCAAACGCGGCAGCTTATTGCGGGGGGGCGCGATGCGGATCTGCGCGTGGCGGGGACCACGGCGGGGCTTGCGGCGCTGGCCCGCAAGGGCTGGGTGCCGCAGGACGTCGCCGAAGAGCTGAGCGTGCATTACCGGGCCCTGCGCGAGGCCGAGCACCGGGTGCAGATGGTGGCGGATGCGCAGACGCATAGCCTGCCCACCACGGACGAGGGGTTTGACCGGCTCGCGCGGCTGAGCGGCTTTGGCGACACCGGCGCCTGGCGCGGGGCGCTCTCGGCTCGGCTCGACGCGGTGCACGCGCTGACGGAGCGGTTCTTTCGCCGCAGCGAGGCGCTTCCCGCACAAAGCGCCGACAGCGCCCCGCCCGAGCCCGAGATCGTGGCGCGGTGGCGCCATTATCCGGCGCTGCGCTCGCAGCGTGCGCAGGCGATCTTCAACCGGCTGAAGCCCGACCTCCTGAGCCGTCTGGGCGAGGCCGACCGTCCCGAAGAGGCGATCGCCGCGTTCGACGGGTTCCTCTCGGGGCTGCCCTCCGGGGTGCAGCTCTTTGCGATGTTCGAAGCCAACCCGCAGCTGCGCGCGCTGATCGTCGACATTGCCGCCACGGCGCCTGCGCTGGCGCGCTACCTGTCGCGCAACGCCAGCGTGCTCGAAGCGGTCGTGTCGGGGCATTTCTTTGCACCCTGGCCCGGACGGGTGGCGCTGACCGACGAACTCGACGCGCTCCTCGCCGCGCAGCCCGACTATGAGGCTCAGCTCGACGCCGCCCGCCGCTGGGCCAAGGAATGGCATTTTCGATGCGGGGTGCACCACTTGCGCGGCCTGACCGACGCGGAGGAGGCCGGCACGCAATACGCCGACCTGGCCGAGGCCGTGCTCGCCGCCCTCGTCCCCGCCGTCTGTGCCGATTTCGCGGACCGTCACGGCCCGGCGCCGGGCCGGGGGCTTGCGGTCTTCGGCATGGGGTCGCTGGGTGCCGGCTGGCTGACCGCGGAGTCCGACCTGGACCTCATCGTTATCTACGATCCCGCCGGCGAAGAGGCCTCCACCGGCAAGCGTCCTCTGCCGTCGCGCACCTATTATGCCCGCCTCACCCAGATGATCGTGACCGCCCTCACCGCTCCGACAGCGGCCGGCAAGCTCTACGAAGTCGACATGCGGCTGCGCCCGTCGGGTCGTCAGGGGCCGGTGGCGACCTCACTGGCGTCCTTCGAGAATTACCAGCGGACCGAGGCCTGGGTCTGGGAGCATATGGCACTGACGCGCGCGCGCTGCGTCGCGGGGGCGGCCGATGTCCGCGCCGAGGCCGAGCGTATCCGGCGGGAGGTGATCCTCGGCCCACGCACCGCGGCCGACGTCTGGTCCGAGCTCGCCCGTATGCGCGCGCGGCTGGCGGAGGCCAAACCGCAGTCCGGCCCGCTCGACGTCAAGCCCGGCGCTGGCGGGCTGCAGGACATCGAACTCACGGCCCAGGCCGCAGCTCTCCTGTCCGGCACGACCGAGCGTCCGACCCCGCGGCACCTCTCCCGGGCCGAGGCGGCGGGCGTCATGCCGTCCGAGACCGCATCCGCCCTCGCGGCCGCCTACACGCTCGCGCGCTCGGTCCAGAGTGCGAGCCGCCTCGTGCTCGAAGGACCGCCCGACAGCCGCCGGATGGGGCGCGGCGGCCAGGCTGTGCTCGCCCGCGCCGCCGCCCACCCGGACCTGCCGCGTCTCGAGAATAGCCTCACGCGCTTGCGCCGCGAGGCTGCAGCGCGCATAGATCAACTGGTGCAGACGAGCGGCGCGTCACCCCCGTCAGCCTGACGCCAACGCACGCCACCCCAGAAGGATCTTCCCCATGGCCGGCAGCCCCAAGGCAACCCCGAACGACCCCAAAGGGCTGATCCGCGAGGCCTTCCGCATCGACGGCATCAGCGAGCCGGAATGCCGGTCCATCTTTATGGATTGGGCGCTTTCCCTGCCTGCGGACACCCCCCAGACAGAGGCCATCGAAGCCCTGATCGCGCTGCACGGTGCGGCCCACCCCGCGCATCCGATGTCCCGTGTCCTGCGGGCGGGCCTCGCCGCCCCGGCCCGATCCGGCCGGCGCGGCGGTTGGCGCAGCCGCCGCCCCGCGACGCCCGAGAGCTGACCCCCCGGTACCAGCACGCTCCAGATCCGGCCTGAGCTAATCGACCTCCGCACGTTCACCACCCAACGCCGTGCAGCCAACCAGAGCCAAACGTCCGAAACCCAAACATCGGACAAGTCCTTTCACCCGCGCCGTCCCGCAACGCCGCGGGGCAATGCCCCCAAACGTCCGGCCAGACCCGCGCCCGCCCTTCTTCTTGCTGAAAATACCGCCGCCGGAGGCATCCGCCCCGTGCCACGGGCGCAAGCGTCAGACGTCTTGCAGCGCGCAGGCTCCCGCCGTCGCGGGCCCCGCATTTCGGCGAAAGGTCTCGAAGAGCTCGCGACCGATGCCAAACCCGTTCGCCGAAAGATCGACCTGGGGCAGTGCGCGCGCGTCAAACCCGTCTTCGAGCACGTCGAGCGTTCCGGCACCGGCGTCGACCCGGACGCGATCCCCGTCGCGCAGGCGCGCCAGCGGCCCGCCGCAGGCCGCCTCGGGGCAGACATGGATCGCCGCGGGCACCTTGCCCGAAGCCCCCGACATGCGCCCGTCTGTCACCAGAGCAACCTTCAGTCCTCGGTCGAGTAACACAGCCAGGGTCGGTGTGAGCGCGTGCAGCTCCGGCATGCCATTGGCCTGCGGACCCTGGTAGCGCACCACCACGACGGTATCTTGCGTGAACTCGCCCGCCTTGAACGCCACCTTTACGCTGTCCTGATCGTCGAACACCCGCACCGGCGCCTCGACGACGTGGCGTTCGGGAGCAACGGCCGACACTTTCATCACCCCGCGTCCCAGGTTGCCCTGCAATTGCTTGAGCCCGCCCGACCTTTGAAAGGGTGCCGCGTGCGGCCGCAGGATCTTTTCGTTGAGGCTGATGCTGGCACCCGGCGCCCAATGCACCCCATCCGGGCCAAGCTTGGGCTCCTGGGTGTAGCGCGCAAGGCCGGGGCCGGCGATCGTCTGGACATCGGCGTGGAGCAATCCGGCGTCGAGCAACTCTCCAATCATGTAGCCCAGCCCGCCCGCCGCGTGGAAGTGGTTCACATCCGCGAGACCGTTGGGATAGACGCGCGCCATCAGCGGGGTCGCTTCCGAGAGCTCCTCGAAATCCTCCAGATCGAGCACGATCCCGGCGGCGCGGGCCATGGCGGGCAGGTGCAGAACGAGGTTCGTCGAGCCGCCCGTCGCCATGAGCCCCACGATGCCGTTGACGAAGGCCCGCGCATCGAGGATCTCGCCAATTGGACGATAATCGTTGCCCAGAGCCGTCACCTCCAGCGCGCGTTCCACGCCAGCCACGGTGAGCGCCTCACGCAGCGGGGTGTGCGGATTGACGAAGGACGCGCCGGGCAAGTGCAGCCCCATGAACTCCATCAGCATCTGGTTGGAATTCGCGGTGCCATAGAAGGTGCAGGTGCCCGGCCCGTGGTAGGAGGCCATCTCGGCGTCCATCAGCTTGTCGCGCCCGACTTCGCCGGTGGCGAATTGTTGCCGCACCTTGGCCTTTTCGTCGTTCGGCAGGCCGCTGACCATAGGCCCCGCGGGCAGGAAGATCGCCGGAATGTGGCTGAACGTGGCCGCGGCGATGATGAGGCCTGGGACGATCTTGTCGCAGACGCCGAGGTAGATCGCGGCATCGTAGCAATTGTGCGAAAGCGCCACTGCAGCGCCGAGCGCAATCGCGTCCCGCGAAAAGAGCGACAGCTCCATGCCGGGCTGGCCCTGGGTCACGCCATCGCACATCGCCGGCACGCCGCCGGCGACCTGTGCGGTGCCGCCGGCGCGACGGGCCGCCTGGCGAATGGCCTCAGGATAGGTCTCGAAGGGCTGATGCGCGGAGAGCATATCGTTGTAGGCGGTGACGATCCCGAGATTGGGCGTGCGACCGGCCGCGAGCCCGTCCTTGTCTGGCCCGGAGGCGGCGAAGGCATGGGCCTGGTTGCCGCAGCTGAGGTGCGCGCGCGCAGGCCCGTCCTCGGCGGCGCGGCGCATACGGTCGAGATATGTTTCGCGCAGATCGCGGCTGCGCGCCTCGATCCGGGCGGTGACCTTTTCGAGCGTCGGATGCGTTGTCATGGATGCGGACTCCAATGGCGCGGGGGCTGGCTTTTGGTGCACGTCGCAGGGGCGCGCGAGTCGCCCACGTCGCTCGCATCCATACACTGATAGCGCTAACACAACAAGAGGATCCGTTTTGCATGGGACGCAAGGCGGGGTTTCTGGAATCGGCCGTACTCAGCGGTCTCGGCATCGCCTATCTCCGGGAGCAAGGGAGGCCGCGACCAGATTGCATGAGGACAGACCCATGAGTGACTTCAATACGATTGACACCCTTTCCATCGACCAACGCGCGCGGCAGATGCGCGGCGAGGAAGTTGCCCGCCAAATGCGCGCCCTTGCGACTTGGATTGGCAGCCGGTTTTCTGCGCGCACCGCAGGCTAGGGCGGCGGTTCGCCTCTTTCCCTGACCGGGCGGGCGCGTTAGGCCGAGGCCATGTGTGCCACGCAACCGCTCCCGACCGACGTTCCTGCTGCCGCGCGCCCCACGGTGCGCCTGAGGCCCAAGGCGGAGGCGCGTGCCATCCGCCATGGCTTTCCCTGGGTCTATGCCGATGAGCTGGTGCTGGATCGGCGGACCAAAGCGCTGATGCCAGGCACCCTGGCGCGGCTGGAAGATGCCGAACGGCGGCCTCTGGGCACCGTGGCCGTCACACCGGCCTCGCGCATCCCGGCCCGCGTGCTCGACCCCGACCCGGAGGCCGAGATCGGCCCTGACTGGATCAAGCAGCGGATCACTCGGGCGCTCGCGCTCCGGGCACGTCTGTATCCCGATCCGTTCTATCGTCTGATCCATGCTGAAGGCGACGGGCTGCCCGGTGTCGTGATCGACCGGTTTGGCGATGCGGCGGTGCTGCAGCCCAACGCCGCCTGGGCGGATGCGCGGTGTGATCTGCTGGTCGAGGCCCTGCGGGACGTCGTCGGCGTGCGCACTGTGGTCCTGAACGGGCAGGGCCGGGCGCGAGCCGCCGAAGGATTGCCCGAGGAAACGCGGTGCCTTGTCGGCGAGGTGCGCGGGCCGGTGGCCGTGCCGATGAACGGGGCGACCTATTGGGCCGATCTGCTCGGCGGGCAGAAGACAGGTCTCTACTTCGATCAGCGGGACAACCATGCCTTCGCTGCGGCGCTGGTGCCGGAGGGCGGGCGTGTGCTTGACGTTTTCAGCCATGTCGGCGGGTTCGGGTTGGCGAGCCTTGCGGCGGGGGCAGGCTCGGCGCTGCTTGTCGACGGGTCCGAGCCCGCGCTCGCGCTCGCGCAGCGCGGGGCGGATGCGATGGGTCTGGCGGACCGGCTGACAACGCGCCGGGAGGATGCGTTCAAGGCGCTCGAACACCTTGCGGTCGAGGGGGAGGTCTTTGATGCGGTGATCTGCGATCCGCCCGCCTTCGCGCCGGCGAAATCGGCGCTGGAGGCCGGGTTGCGCGCCTATGAGCGGGTCGCGCGCCTTGCCGCGCCGCTGGTTGCGCCGGGCGGCGTTCTGACGCTTTGCTCCTGCTCCCACGCCGCGGACCTGACACGCTTTCGGACGGCCTCGGTCCGGGGCATCGGACGCGGCGGACGGCGCGCCCAGCTTGTGCGGACGGGGTTTGCGGGGGCGGATCATCCGATGTTGCCGCAATTGGCGGAGACGGGCTATCTGAAGGCTCTGACGTTCCGACTGGACGGATGACGCCGGACCTGCCCAAGACACCGCGCGTCGTGCTGGATGCCTGTGTCCTCTACCCGACGATTTTGCGCACGCTGCTGCTGAAGGTGGCCGCACGGGGGCTCTTTACACCCGTGTGGTCCGCGCGACTGCTGGAGGAGTGGGCCCGCGCCGCCGCCCGGCGCGGGGCGCTCGACGAAGCCGGCGCGCGCGGGGAGATCGCACTGCTCCGGGCCGCGTGGCCCGCCGCCGAGCAGCTGCCGGCGCCGGGGATCGAGGCACGGCTCTGGCTGCCGGATGCGAACGACGTTCATGTTCTGGCGACCGCGATCGCCTCGTCTGCGGACGGGCTCTTGACGCGGAACGTGCGGGACTTTCCGCGCGGCACCCTGCGCGAGGAGGGCGTCGCACGCTACGAGCCCGATGGATTTTTGATGGCGCTGTGGCTGCGCAGCCCGGAGGACGTGGACGCAGCCGTCGCGGCGCTCTGGGATGCGGCGCGCCGCGTCGAGGCCGACAGCAGCTCCAGCGAGACGACTGGCACGCGAACGGCGCCGCACGCGCCCCCAAGCACGGTGAGGGGGTTGCTGAAAAAGGCGCAGTTGCCGCGGCTGGCCAAGGCGCTGAGCCCGACCGCGCAATAGCGCCACAGACGGCGACTCGCTGCGCGCGATCCGGGGCGCGGGCGTGGGCCGCCGCGGCGGACCCGGGGTGCCGTTGACCCTGCGACAAATTCAGCACCCGCCGTCCGGGACCAACGCTATGACGCCGTTCGGCGGTTAGCCGCTTCAAACGGTTCGATTTTGTGCGACGGGTCGCTGATTTCTCCGACAGGGGCGAGCGGGCGTAGCGCCTTTGGCGTTTTCTCCGAAGAGTGCGCGGGCAGGGCTGGTCAGTGGTACCCAGAAGTCGCGAGTTTTCAGTCACGGTGGGGATCGTGATGCTCTGTCTCACTTCTATCAACTGACGGTTGGGCCCGGGGGAGCCCGCGCCGGAGCTTACGTCGCGCACAGGCGGAGCTTTGGTGACGACCTGCCAACACTTGCGGGAGCTCCCCATGACGAAGACGAACAGCGACACCCCCATCGAGGATCTCGGCACGATTGAGGGGCTCGGCCCCGTGATCGCGACGGCCGATCTGAACGCCGTGCCGATTGTCGGCAGCGGATTGCGCGGCGTGGCCTACGCCCCGGGTACGGCGATCTGGTCGCTCGAACGACTGGATGAGGTGATTGCCGCCAACGACCCGGATGCCGCGTTCGAGGTGTCCCAGATCGGGTTTGCCGCAAAGGACAGTGACACGACGCTTGCGGAGTTCCTCGGCGACCGAGGCACCGTCACGGGCGGGGATGGCGGGATCGAGATGGGACCGTCGGGGCTGGTGCTGACGGGCTATGTCTACATCCCGCCCGGAGAGCATACGATTGCGGTGCGCTCCGATGACGGGTTTGGCCTGCGGCTGGGCGGGGTGGATCTCATGGAGTTCACCGGCATGCGCGGGGCCGAGGAGACCGCGGTGCGCGCGACGTTTGACGGCGGCCTCTACGAGATGGAGCTGCGCTATTTCGACGGCAGCGGTGGCATGGCGCTTGGGATGGAGATCGACGGGTTCCCCGTCCACGAAAGCGCCTTCTACGCCACGCCGGAGGATCTGACGAGCCCGCCGGGCGACGTGCCGCTGCTGCCGGTGGGCGACTATCACCCCTCCCACACGCTGGGGGAGCTGGTGGTCGACACGCCGGAGCAGATCGACGGCGGCCCGGGCAGCCAAACGATCGACGCACTTGGCGGTGACGACACGGTGACCGGCGGAGCGGGCGACGACCTGCTCTATGGCGGCTATGGGGACGACATGCTCGACGGCGGCGCGGGCAACGACCTGCTCGACGGTGGCTACGGCTCGGACCTGCTGCTGGGCGGCGACGGAGACGACCTGCTGATCTCGCGCTCCGACGGGGGCGAGCAGAAGATCGCCCAGCGGACGGTCATCCCAGAGACGCGCCCTGCGAACGACTACGTCAACCCGGCCTTTGACAAGCTTGTCGGCTACGAGGATCAGCCGCTCATGGGCGACGATGTTCTGGTCGGCGGCGCCGGGCGCGACACGTTCCTGATCGCGCCACAGCTCAACGCGATCCTGCCGATCATCGAAAAGCACGTGAAGTCCGACGGGTCGATCCGCTGGGCCGGTGTGGCGGGCGAGAACGACTTTCAGCACGCCCATTGGGTCGACACCTTCGGGTTTGACCTGATCGCGGATTACAATGCCGCCGAGGACCACATCGCGGTGATTGGGCACACGGCGAATGTCCATGTCGCGCATGTCGACTTTGACGATGACGGCGTGACCGAGAGCATCGTGTCGGTCGTCTCCCAGCAGCATGGCAACGGCGGCGCCCATGACCGCGACCTGATCGGGGTGCTCTTTGTCGAGGGCGATCTGGTGGAGGCCGACGCGATCCAGACGGACGCGGGCGTGACCTATGGCGTCGTCGAGGACTTCGCCGATGTCGCCGAAGCGATCCACCAGGTGGGCGACACCAAGAGCGTCACCGAAGGCGGGCAGGAGTATCACGGCTACGATTACCGCGACGCAGGCGAGCCGTTTGTCGCGCCCGAGGGCGATCCCGAAGACCTGATGGACACGCCCTTTTGGGACGATGCACAGCCGCTGGTCACTGGCCCCTCGGAGGCGGATGAGATCGAGCTGACGCGCGACCCGTTCGACCAGCTCGGCTTCACCGACGCCCCCGGACAGACGAAAACGGGGGGCACGGGCGCGGACCTTCTGGAGCCCGACGCACCGCCCGCGCCGGAGGGCTTGCCGGGCGCGCTCGGCGTCTGGGCGCTGGGGGCGGATGGCGATGGCTCCTACGAAGACGGTCGCGGGGCATTGGAGCCCGTAAGGGCCTACACCCTTTACGAAAACCAGGCTGTGCTGCGCACGGGCGACACCACGGAGGGGCCGCGC
>JBCCYI010000030.1:0-26435 GCA_039189975.1 Pseudomonadota bacterium | reverse complement strand
GGGCAAAGGCAGGTCGAATGCAGCGATAGTGTCGGATGACAGCTTTACCTGCCCGGTGATTTCCCCGCCCGCCACCGCAGCCGTCCATCCGCGCATCGCGATACTGCACCGTTTGGCACGTGAGCGCCGCGTCGCATGATACGAGCCGCATCGCAGATGCGGGATCCTTGGGGGCCAAGCCATGAAATTTCGCACCTTCTTCTGGTTCGTCGCGCCCTCGATGGTGCTGATGCTCATCTTTATTGCGTTCCCGCTGATCAGCGTGTTCCTCCAGAGTTTCCAGATCACGCAACCGGTTGTCGAGCAAGTCGAAGTCGAAACCTGCACTGCAGGCTTTCTCGAACAGACCTGTACGACCGAGATCAAGACCCAGCCCGTTCTCGACGAAACCGGCGACGCAGTGACGACGACCGAGTGGGTCGGCTTTCTAAGCTACGCCCGTGTGCTGGGCCTTAGCGAAATGGGCGCCGCCATCACCTCGCTGCAATTCGGCGACATCCTCAACATAGACTTCTGGGCCGCCCTGCGCTTCACCCTGACGTTCACACTGATCACGTTGCCACTTGTCATCGGCGTCGGACTTGCGATCGCCGTGACGGTCAACAACGCTGCGAAGTCGATCAAAGGGCCGATCATCTTCGTCTCGCTCCTGCCGTTTATCATCACCCCCGTGATTGGCGCGCTTTCCATCCGTTGGCTCTTTTACGGCGATGGCATCGTGACGGCGCTCCTCGAAGGTTGGCTGTCCACCGATCTTTCGGTCGCCGCCAATGGCTGGGCGATCGAGTTCCTGATGATGTTCTATCGCGTCTGGCACGTCGCCCCGTTCGCCTTCGTGATCTTCTACGCAGGGCTTCAGACAGTGAACCAGGACACGCTCGAATCCGCGATCATTGACGGTGCCTCGCGTTGGGAGCGCCTCAAGTTCGTCGTAATCCCGCATCTGATGCCGCTCATCATCTTCGTGGCCCTCATCCACTTGATGGACGCCTATCGCGCCTTCGAGGAAGTCGTCGGCTTCTCCTCCCAGGCCCACCGCATCACACTCCAATGGCTGACCTACGACCTGCTCACTCCGGACGACGCGGGCAACCGCGCAATCTCCCGCGCCTCTGCCTCGGCCATGCTGACGATGGTGGGCATCGTGATCCTGCTCATCCCACTCCTGCGCCGCACTTGGCAGGACCACCACGGCAAATCCTGAGGAGGCCGCAAAGATGTCCACGCCAAAAGCCCTGCGCCAACCCCTCGGTCTGAAACTCGCCTCCGGTGGCTTCCTCGCGTTCTGGCTCCTGCTGGCCGCCTTCCCGATCTTCTGGATCGCCGTGATGAGCTTCAAGTCGCCGGTGGATGCGTTTTCCTCCGCTCCGCTCGACGTCATCCTCGGACCCGACACCAAGGCAGATGGCGACGGCCTCTCGTTTCTCGACATGATCGTCGGCCTCATTGTTCTCTATGTCGCGATCCGCACGGCGTTCAAAAACCTGCCCGGCTGGATCACCCGCTTCTCGCCCAAAGGCCTTGCCATCGTGGGCTGGATCGGCGGAGTTCTGATCTATGCCCTCGCCTTCCTTCTGGTGTTCTTCTACATCCTGCCGCTGATCCTGAACGGCGTGAACGCCATAGCAGGCCCGCTCGGCACGCCAATCCTTGGCCTGACGACCGTCCACTACCAGTCCGTGTGGGTCGACAACGCCTTCTACAGCAACTTCCTCAATTCGATGATGATCACGGCAGGGGTCGTCACGATCTCCCTCACGGTCGGCACACTCGCGGGGTACGGCCTCGCCCGCTCAGGCTCCACCATCGCGTTCTGGATCTTGATCATTGCGCTTGTCTTCCGCGCCCTGCCCCACTCGGTGCTGGTCGCAGGTTACCTGCCCGTCTTCATCAACTCCGCCGAAATCCTGGAGCCGATCCTGGGCGCCAACGCACCGACCCTTTACGGCCAGCCGCTTGCGGTCATTGCCGTCCTCGTCTCGATCAATCAGCCTTTCACGATCTGGATGCTCCGCTCGTTCTTCCAAAACATCCCGACCGAGCTCGACGAAGCCGCCCGGGTTGACGGCTGCACGCATTTCCAGGCCTTCCGATGGGTCATCATGCCAGTGATGTGGCCCGGCGTGATCACCACGGGCCTCTTTTCCTTCCTCCTGGCCTACAACGACTTTCTCGTGACCTCGCTCCTCCTTGATGCCCAGAACCAGACGATGGTGCCTGCCATCGCCGGCTACTTCAACCGTGAGACGACAACCACGGATCAGGTCGAAGCCATCGCCGCGGCCGTTTCCATCACGGCTCCGCTCTTTCTGCTGGTCATGATCTTCCAACGTCAGATCGTGAGCGGCCTGACAGCAGGCGCTGTGAAGGGCTAGACGGGTGCCGCGCCGAGACCGGCGCCCCCTCCCGCACCCAGGAGCCGACACCCCCAGCCTCCTCCAAGAGAGAGGCTGGCTCCTCATGCCCAACTGAGACAGGCCGTCAACGGAACACCGCATCGCGCATCTATGTGGCGAATCACCGAGCATCGCCCGGCCAGACAACGGTCCCCCAAGGCCCGCCCACCAACTTCATTGTGCCGACAAATATCCCGGGGGACGCGCCAGTGGCGCGGGGGGCAGCGCCCCCTATTCCACGTCCTCCAGATAGTGTCCCGAAACATACCCACGCAGCCGGCGAACTTCTGCGAGCGACACCTCGCACCATGGCGTTCCGCCCACGCGCTCGCAGCCGCGATTGATCAGCTCGGTGCCCTCCGGCAGCCCGACGATGACGCGAAAGCCTGTGCCCGGGCCGGCACGCAGCTTGAGCATGTCATCGGCCGAGACACCCGTCACCGTCACGCGGCGTTCCAGCGCCGCGACCGGGGCTGCGGCCACCGCCAAACACAGGGCCGCGAGGGCCCAAACCCTCGGAGACATCCCTCTGCGCATCGTTCTGCTCCCTCGTTTTTTGGCATCTTACTCCGACGACGACAAAAACGCACCTCGCGCCGCCACAGAAGCCGCCGTTGCCGCACGAGTCGTGCCCGCGCTGCCGCGCTCGGCGCGCGAGCACACCCTGCGCATCAAGCCAGTACCGTCCCGGGACCCGACCACAGCGGTGCGCCCAGCCCTCGGACGCATCACGTCACTGCCCCATATAGAGCGACCCGCACGACGCTGGCCGTTCGCAAGAGCCGCTAGCGCCCGGTCAACAGGGAGTTCGGCTGCCGCTCGATGGCGCGCGCAAGACTTCGGATCGCATCGGCGGCCCGACTGACATTGCGCAGCGCGGACTGCGCCTCGCGGTTCAGCGTGCCGGACTCGCCCAGGCTCGCAAGCGCCGCCTCCGCTTCGCGCAGGACGGTGTCGACCTGCGCCACGAGATCCGGCAACCCGTCGACCGTGTCCGCCACGCTGTCCGCAGCGCGGCGTGCAGAGGCCAGCGTTTCGTTCACATTCTCCACGGTGCCGCCCGCGCGCAACTCCGCAACTGCGGCTTCAACCTCGGCCAGCGCGGTGCCCACACGTTCCGGCAAGGCCCGAGCCCCGTCGGTATCAAGGACCGCGCGCGCGGCGCCCGCGAGCCCCGCGATTTCCTCCAGAAGCGCCTCGACCTCGAGCGTCTCGACGCGCGCGGCCACGGCATCAATCCGCTGGACGAGCGCCGGGACATCCGCAACCGCCTCCGACACGTCATCCGCCGCCTCGCTCGTCGCATCGAGCGCCTCGGAGAGCAACGTCACGCTTTGCTGTTGCTCGAGTTCCTCAAAGATCGCGCGGGCCTCCGCCAGCGTCCGTGTGACCTCGTCCAGCGCCGCATTGACATTCGCCGGGATCGCGCGCGCTTCGTCCGTGTCGACGATTGCGCGCGCATCCGAGAAGAGTGCGTTGGTCTCGTCGACAAGCTCGTCCAGCGCCAGCGCCTCCACCTGCGCCACGACGGTGTCCATCCGTTCGATGAGCGGTGGAATGTCGGCGACAGCCGCACCAACGCTGTCTGCCGCGGCGCTGGTGCTTGCAAGGGCCTGGGTCAAAGCGCCGACCGTATCATCCGTTTCGAGCTGTGCCACGACACCCCGCGCAACCTCGATGGTCGCGGCAAGACCTTCCAGCGCGGTCCCGAGCTGCTGCGGAAGCGCTTGCGTCGCTTCGGCGCCCAGCACCACGCGCGCCTCTTCCAGCAAGCCGTTGGCCTGGCCGACGAGATCGGCCAGCGCAAGCCCCTCCGCCTGGGCCACCACCGTGTTGATCCGGTCGACCAGCGCCGGCACGCCCTCCACGGCCGTCCCGATCTCGGTGGCCGCCGCGCCTGCGGCCGTGATCGCCTCCGTCAACTGCGCAACTGTGCCTTGCGCTCGCACGTCGGCGAGCACGGCACGCGCCTCATCGAAGGTCACGTCGAGCCCCTCGATCGCCGTCGCCAGCCGCCCGGGCAGCGCCTGCAACTCCTCGCTGCCAACGACCGCGCGGACATCCTCCACGAGGCCGACAACCTCGCCGGAGGCGCGCTGGATATTTCCGTCCTCGACAAGATTGCGGGCCGCGCGCAGGAACGCGTTGGTGTTGTCCAGGACCTCCTCGACCGGCAGGTTGTTGACCCGCGCAATCAGGCCCTGGGCCGCTCCCGCCACGTCCTGCACCTGCGCCGGCGCCGTCGGCAGCACCGGGAACGGCACCGCATCCCGCTCGAACGCCGCCGGCGTAGCATCCTCGACCTCCACCAGTTCGACCTTGAGACCGCCCGTCAGCAAAGACGCATTTGTCAGCCGCGCGCGCAGACCTTCTTCGACCCGGCTGGTGAGAAAATCGAGCACCGCCTCCCGGTCGTCCCCGGCGCCCCCCATGGCGATCTGATCGAGCCGGATCGACAGGGTGGCGACCAGCCGGACACGGTCGTCGCCGAACCGTTCGGCATCGACCTGCCCTGTAAGGTCGAGCACCTCGCCGATCGGGAAGCCGCGCAGCTCCACGTCAGCCCCTGTGCTCAACCCGGCGACATTGTCTTCGAAGACCGCGGTCACGTTGAGGCGCGGCACATCGACGTCGCTCTCGGCAAAGAGGCTCGCCAGGGCGGTATCCTCGTCCTCGTAGATGTCGAAAAGGGCCCCGGGCACGATGGGTGCCCCGCCCGAGACGACCGTATCAAAGCTGAGCCCGCCCCGGACGAGAGAGGCCAGCGACTCGAAGTTGAGAGAAGCGCCCTGGGCGCCGATTTCAAAGGAAAAGCCCGACACCGTCCAGAACCGGGTGCGGTCGGTCAGGCGTGTGTCATGGGGGGCAAAGATAAACGCATCGGCCAGCACGCTGATCCCGTCACTCGCGATGCGCGGCGTTCCGACCCGGCCGACCTCCAGACCCCGATAGAGGATCGGCGCCCCCGTCGTCAGGCCGCGGCCGGATTCGGTGCGCAGCACCAGCCGGGTCCCGGGCTGGTCCGGGCGCGCCACCGGGGTTTCATCGAGCCCGACGTGGCGATCGACGAACGTGCCCTGCTCGCCGTTCCAACTGCCTTCGATGTAGACCCCCGAGAGCACCGTGCTGAGCCCTTCGACCCCCTGCGCCGTCACCTCCGGCCGGACAACCCAGAACTCCGCATCGCCGTCGATGTAGGGGGCGACCTCTTCGTCGAGGCGCACCGTCACGAGCACCCGGTCGAGCCCGGGTGTGAAACCGACACGTTCCACTTGCCCGACACCGATATCGCGGTACCGCAGTTCCGTCTCCCCCACGGCGATGCCGGAGCCATTGGCAAAGGTGATCTCGATAATCGGGCCGCGGTCGCTGTAAACCTGCCAGGCGATGCCGAGCGCCAGGAGCAACGCGCCGACGGGCACCAGCCAGACGACGGAGGCGCGCTCCATCAGCGAGCGCTCTGCGGGCTGTAGCTGGGCGTCGGGGATGTCCGACGAACCGTCGCGGGACGTCGGATCGCTCATCGCTCCCCTCCGACGGGACCAGGTGTGTTGCCCGCCCGGTCCCCGCTCCCTTGTGTCACGCGCGTCCGGGACGGCGGATGGCTTGGCTGGGGCGACTGGTCGGCCACACTGTCCCAGATCGCCCGGCTGTCAAACGAGCGCGCGGCGAGCATCGTGAAAATCACCGAAAGGGCAAAGGCAAGAGAGGCCGGACCGGGGTTGATGGTGACCACCACGGACAGCTGAACCAAAGATGCCAGGATCGCCACAACGAAGACGTCGATCATCGACCATCGCCCAATGAATTCCACCAGTTCGTAGAGCTGCATACGCCGCAAAGCCGGCCCGCGCCAGCCCCTCTGGACGGCGAGCGCGAGGTAGGCAATTGCCACGAACTTGGCGACCGGAATGGCCACCGACGCAAACAGAACCACAAAGGCAACGGCCCAGGCTCCGTAATGTGCCAACTCGACAGCACCGCCAATGATCGTGCTCTCGGACGTTCCCAACAGGGTGCGCGTCACGAGCATCGGATAAAGATTGGCCGGGATGTAGGCCATCAGCCCCACCGTCCACCATGCCCAGACGCGGCTCAGCGCCTTGGGATCGCGGGACCGCAGCCGTGCGCCGCACCGCGCGCAGCGCGGGGTGCCGATCGGCCAGACCTTGCCGCAATGCTGGCATCCGACGAGGCCGCGTTCCCGCGCTGTAACAGCCGAACCGGCCACGTAGAGATCGGTCATTCGGCGACCGTCGGTATCTCGCCAGACCTGTCAGACGGGCGCGTGACGGGTGCGCCTGGGGTATGGCGGGGCGGGCGAGAGGCGGCATCCAGCTCCTTCCAGATCGACCAGCGGCAGGTGTAGGTGTCCTGCAGCAGGGTGATCACCACGAGCAGCACGAACATGTAAAACGCAGGCCCGATCTCGACCCGCGCAAGGTCAACGACTTTGACCAGGGCGACCCCCACACCCAGGATGAAGATCTCCGCCATGGACCAAGGGCGCATCGCCTCGGCCCAACGAAATGCCGTGCGCCCCCCGTCCAGGACCGGTCGCCGCAGCAGGATCGGCCCAAGCGCATAGGTGGTGAGCAACACCCGGGCGATCGGGATCCCGATGATGAAGGTCACCACGGTGAGCGAGACCCAGACCAACTCCGGGCCCGTAAAGACGATCGCAGCCTCGAAAATGGACGATGCGTTGGACAACCCCCGCACCTGGATCTCAAGAAAGGGCAGGAAAAGAGCGCCGACCAGTAAGACCAGCACAGCAAGGCCCAGGGCGACAACATGCAGCACTGCGCCGGCGCGCGGCCGGATGAGCACGCTATGACATCTCCGGCACGTCGCGCGTCCGCCCACCTCCGGCTCCTGAACGCGCCACACCGCATCGCAAGCCGGGCAGACCAGCAAATCGTCCAGCTCGTGCTCTTTCTCGTGCGGCATGCTGCGCTCCCTTCATAGCCAGATGCGCTTTGTCTCAGCTCATAATTTAGGGCAGCGACGCCTCGGTTACAAAGGCTTAAGCCGAAGGCCGCCAGCCCCAGGGCACCCCGGAAGCACAAACGCCCGGTCCCCTCACCCGCCACGCCGACACCGGCTGGCCCAGCTAGCTGCACAACGGCCCGTCCCCATCCCGACGCCGGCCGACAGACCAGGGCCATGCCCAAGACGGGATCGCCTCGGGCGGGTGGGCCGATGCCCGCAGGGCGAGGTCCGCGCCGCGCGGGACGGTCCCCGGCAGGCCTTTCCAAGGCGCGCGGCGTCGTCTAACCCTGACACGAGGGAGGACCCGACATGATGGACGAGCAGCACGATATGGCCACCAGCCCGGACGAGGCTCCGGACGCCGAAGACCCGGGCTCCGACGTCCTCTCCGCGCCCCTCCATTACCATGAGCACCCCCGCCCCGGTAAGCTCGAGATCCGCGCCACCAAGCCGCTCGCCAACGGCCGCGACCTCGCCCTCGCCTATTCGCCCGGGGTCGCCGAGGCGTCCACCAAGATCGCCGAAGACCCGACGAACGCGAGCCGCTTCACGGCACGCGGCAATCTCGTGGCCGTCGTCTCCAACGGCTCGGCAGTCCTCGGCTTGGGCAACATCGGCGCGCTGGCGTCAAAACCGGTGATGGAGGGCAAAGCGGTCCTTTTCAAGAAATTCGCCTCCATCGATTGCTTCGATCTCGAGGTCGATGAAAGCGACCCGGAACGCCTCGCCGAGATCGTCTGCGCGCTGGAGCCCACTTTCGGCGCGATCAACCTTGAAGACATCAAGGCCCCCGATTGCTTCATCGTCGAAAAGATCTGCCGCGAGCGGATGAACATCCCTGTCTTCCACGACGATCAGCACGGCACCGCCATCGTCGTCGGTGCTGCGGCCACCAATGCTCTGCGTGTGGCTGGCAAGAAGTTCGAGGAAATCAAGGTCGTTTCCACGGGCGGCGGTGCGGCCGGGATCGCCTGCCTCAACATGCTCCTCAAGCTCGGGGTCAAGCGTGAAAATGTCTGGCTGTGCGACATTCACGGCCTCGTCTACGCTGGGCGCGACGTGGATATGACCCCACAGAAAGCCGAGTTCGCGCAGGCCAGCGATCTGCGCACCCTCGACGAAGTGGTCGAGGGGGCGGATCTCTTCCTGGGTCTCTCCGGCCCGCGTGTGCTCTCCAAAGAGATGGTCGCGAAAATGTCGGGACCGCCGATCATCTTCGCGCTGGCCAACCCGACGCCCGAGATCCTGCCCGACGAAGTGCGCGATGTGGCGCCTGATGCCATCATCGCAACGGGCCGCTCGGATTATCCCAATCAGGTCAACAACGTCCTGTGTTTCCCGTTCATCTTTCGCGGTGCGCTCGATGTGGGCGCAACGGAGATCAACGATGCGATGCAGATCGGATGTATCGAAGGTATCGCGGCGCTCGCGCGTGCGACCACCAGCGCCGAAGCCGCCGCGGCCTATCGCGGCGAACGGCTGACCTTTGGCGCCGACTATCTTATCCCCAAGCCCTTCGATCCCCGTTTGATCGGCGTTGTGGCCTCCGCCGTGGCCAAAGCGGCGATGGCATCGGGCGTGGCACGCACGCCGATCGCGGATTTCGAGGCCTATCGGCAGCGCCTCGACGGGTCCGTCTTCAAGTCCGCGCTGCTGATGCGCCCCGTCTTCGCCGCCGCCGCCTCCGCCGAGCGCACCATCGCTTTTGCCGAGGGCGAGGACGAGCGTGTTTTGCGCGCGGCCCAGGCCATGATCGAAGAGACGACGGACAAGCCCATCCTGATCGGGCGGCCGAGGGTCGTCGAAGCGCGCTGCGAAGTTGCTGGGCTGACCATCCGACCCGGGCGCGATTTCGATCTGGTGAACCCGGAGGATGACCCGCGCTACCGCGAATACTGGGAGACCTACCACGCGATCATGGCCCGCCGCGGGGTGACCCCCGATCTGGCCCGCGCCATCATGCGCACCAATACAACCGCGATTGCGGCGATCATGGTGCATCGTGGTGAAGCCGACAGCATGATTTGCGGCACGTTTGGCCAGTATCTATGGCACCTGAACTACGTGCGCCAGGTCCTGTCCAGGCCGGACCGCACCCCTTGCGGGGCGCTGTCGATGATGATCCTGGAAGACGGACCGCTCTTTATTGCGGACACACAAGTTCACCAATTGCCGGAACCTGAGCAGATCGCCCACTCCGCCATCGGCGCCGCGCGGCACGTACGGCGCTTCGGCTTGACCCCCAAGGTCGCGCTTTGTTCACATTCGCAGTTCGGCAATATGGACAGCGATTCCGGACGGCGCATGCGCAAGGCTCTGGTACTGCTGGCGGACCAAGACGTCGATTTTGCTTTCGACGGCGAGATGCATGTGGACGCCGCGCTGGATCCGGCGTTGCGCGCCCGTCTGATGCCGGACAGCCGCTTTGACGGGGCCGCAAACGTGCTGATCTTCGGTTCGGCGGATGCGGCGTCGGGTGTGCGCAACGTGCTCAAGATGAAGGCAAGTGGGCTGGAAGTCGGCCCTATTCTGATGGGCATGGGGAACACCGCGCATGTGGTCACGCCGTCGATCACCGCGCGCGGCTTGCTGAACATGACTGCCGTGGCGGGAACACCGGTGGCCCATTACGGATGATCTCGGGCGCGTCCGCGGCATCTGTTCCGTTGGCGGTCGGTATCGAGGGGGCTCTGCCCCCGTCGCCCTGGGCGACTCCCCCGGGATGTTTTGGGGCACAATGAAAGATGAGAGATCTCGGTGTCTTTCGCGTCTCCGATGGCGGCGTGCTCTGAGCCTTTGGGCAAGGAATATCGTGCTGCGTGGCGCAAGATGACTTGCGGTGCTCTCGGCTTCGACGCATCGGGAGAGTGCGGATATGCGCAAGCGCGGATCACTGTGCGGGACCGAACCGGGCCGCGGCTTGCCGATTGGGGCGTGGGCCTGATCTATAAGCAGGCGACTGATCGTGCGCGGGAAGCGCGTCAGGCCTCGACGTCGGCGCGGTGGGGCGAGAGGGCTTCGACCGCAAGACCGAAGCGAAGACGGACCGAGCGGGCCCCGGGAAAGAGGCGGGTCCGGACCGCATCCGGGAGGGTGACGGTGCCCTTGCCGGGATGCGTCGCGCTGATCGCGATGACCTCGGGGCGAAGATTGCGGGTGCCTGCGAGCAAAGCGGTGGGAAGGGCAACGCGGTTGACGCCATGTGCGAGCGCGCCGGACACCAGATAGGTCAGTTCGCGACCTTTGCGTTGGACCGCGCGCACGACGTGATCGGCGGTTGGGACACCGGGGCCGAAAGGCGCGTCGGGGTGCAGCCGCATCGTCGCGGCAGGGCCGTGCGACGGGAGCGCTTTGCGAGGCGCCGCGAGCAAGGCTTCACACGCCGAGATCACATCTGCCGGCAGAGGCTCGACCCGGGCCGCGGGACGTGGACGCTCCGGCGCCTCCCCGGCGGCTGAAGCCCGCGGAGCGGTGTGCGCGCGCCTGGCCATGCTCTGGGCGGAGAAGGCCATGCCCTCGTCATTGCAAAGAAAATCGTAGGCGGTCTTAGCCTGAATGAAGCGGCTTTGGTCGCCGCCGTTGCGATCGGGGTGCCGCTCGAATGTGGCGCGGCGCCAGGCTGCGCGGATGGTTTCGGCGTCCGCCCCAGCTGAGACCCCCAACAGCTCCAAGGCCCATGCCCGGGTTTGCACACGCTCGATTGGCTTCATCACACGCCTCACTCTTGACACGTGGCATCTGCGTCTCACCCCGCAATTAAGTCAAAATTTGCGCTTTTTTGTCCGAGGCGGGCGAACAGTCTTTCCAATGTCGACGTATTTCGTCTTATCCGCGTGCAATCGGACGATTGCGTCGATACGCTTGCCCGATCTTCGCACAACTTTTGCCACAATCACCTGCGGGACGAGACGGACAGAGGGCGCGGCTGCCGGGAAACTGGGGATCGGCCGCGAGCCCGTCGGGCACGTCGCGGGTGACACTGGCGCCGCGCGGCGGGAGTTCCTGTCCGGCGTTCCGGTCCCTGCTCTGCGCCCGGCTGGGCGTCGATTGACTTCGATGACCGGCAATTTAGTTATCCCGATCCGTCTTTCTGCGACGTAATATTGCGAAGCGCTGCGTCTTCGGGGGAGGGACAAGATGGCTCGTGCGGAGGTTGAAGAGCTTGGTGGATCGCAGGCTGTGGGGCGGCGGTCGGAGGCACTGGGCGGGGTGACAGAGGTGCTCGCGAGCATGCTGGGGGCAACCCTGCGGCCCGGCTGGTCCGCCCAGACCATGCGCGACGGGGATGTCGTGCCGCCGCTATGGCATTGGGCGGCGTTCCCTCAAGACACCCCAATGGAGCGCCTCGGCCCCGATGGCCATCCCGCCCTCGGCGCGTTCCTGCCAGACCTTGGTTTGGGACGCCGCATGTGGGCAGGTGGGACGGTGACGTTTTTGCGCCCGATCCATGTCGGTGAACGGTTGACCAAGCGATCTGAGATCACGGACGTGGCATGGAAGGACGCGGGCACAGGATCTTTGGCCATCGTCTCGCTCGGCCATGTCATCGCGGGGGAGGACGGCCCCGCCATCGAAGAAACCCAGCAGATCGTCTATCTGGCAATCCCGGAGGCGTACCGCCCGCCGAAGCCGATCCCCGCGCCCCAGGAGACGACGTTTGACATTCCTATCACCATCGACGGTGTACGCCTCTTTCGCTATTCGGCTGCCACCTTTAACGGGCACAAGATCCACTATGACCGGGCCTATGCGAGAGAGGTTGAGCATTATCCGGGCCTGATCATCCATGGTCCACTGCAGGCGACCCTGCTTCTCGAACAGGCCGTCGCGCATCGCGGCGGCGCCGTGCCAGCGCGGATCACCCATCGCGGGGTCCACCCGATGTTCGAGCACCAGCCGCTTCGGCTCATCGGCCTTGAGACCGGCGACACCATGACGCTCTGCACCGCAACCCGCCCCGAAGATGGCGGCCACCAAGGCATGCAGGTCAGGGCGGAGTGGGCATGATGGGCATCCTCTCCGGTATGCGGGTCGTCGAAGGTTCGGCCTTTGTCGCGATCCCGCTCGCGGGCATGACCCTCGCACAGATGGGCGCCGAGGTGATCCGGTTCGATCGGATCGAGGGCGGGCTCGACGCCGGTCGCTGGCCCGTCACACGCTCCGGCCAATCGCTCTTTTGGGCGGGCCTGAACAAGGGCAAGAAATCCGTCGCCGTCAACATGCGCTCCGAGACGGGCCGCGATCTGATCACCCAGATCGTCACCGCGCCGGGCGAGGACGCCGGTCTCTTTCTGACCAACCTGCGCGTGCGCGGCTGGATGGATCACGACACGCTCGCGCAACACCGCGCGGACCTGATTTCGGTCACGCTCCTCGGTGATCGGCACGGCAATCCGGCGGTGGACTACTCTGTCAACCCAAGCCTCGGCTTTCCGATGGCCACTGGCCCTGAAGGCACGACCGACCCCGTGGCCCATGTCTTGCCCGCATGGGATTGCATCGCGGGCAATCTCGCCGTCTCCTCTCTTCTTGCCGCCGAACGCTACCGCCTGCGCCATGGCCGTGGACAAGAGGTCGTCCTCGCGCTCAAGGATGTCGCGGCGGCGATGCTTGGGCATCTGGGGATCATCGGCGAGGTCACGATCAACGGGGTCGATCGCCCCAAGGCCGGTAACGCGCTCTATGGGGCCTATGGACAGGACTTTGTGCTTGCCGATGGCGCGCGGATCATGGTCATCGGCTTGACCGACCGGCAATGGCGCGACCTCGTCAAGGTCACCGGCGCAGGCGATGTGATCGCCGGTCTGTCTTCGGCCACGGGCCTCGATCTCGGGGACGAAGGCAATCGCTGGCGGATGCGCGCCGAGATCACCACGCTTCTCGCGCCGTGGTTTCACGCCCGCACCCTGTCCGATGTGGCGCCGCTGCTGGACGGCGCGGGCCTGACGTGGTCCGAATTCCGCACCTTTGCGCGCGCAGTTGGGGAGGACCCGGACCTCTCTGAAGATAATCCGATGATGACCAGAGTGGAGCAGCCCGGCATCGGCACCTATCCCGTCCCCGGCAACCCCGCGACGTTTGGCGCCTGTCCAAGACAGCACGCCGCGCCCGCTCCCCAACTTGGGCAACATACAGAGGAGGTTCTCGCCGATGTTGCCGGCCTCTCGTCCGGCGAAATCGGACGGCTCATGGACAGCGGAGTCGTGGCAGGCCCATAGCAGGACCGGAGGCATTCTGGGCTTCGCGCCCTTCCGATCCGGCGTCTCTCCCAGTGCGCTCGGAGTGGCGGCGTCCATTGCCACGCCCTGCGACAGATCGGCCGATGGTGTGTGCAAGACCGCACCGGCGGGCGTGTCGTCGAGGCTTTGTCCCAGGATAGTTCTCCGCGCAGGGCCGGATCGAATCGCCTGAGCATTGAGCGCGTGCGAGATTGCGTCGCATTTTTTGCTCGAACCGGCCCCTGCGCGCACCGAAGTCCATGGGCTGCCAATGAGATTGCGACCCCGATCGCGCCATGCGATCCGGGGCTTCCAAGCATTTGGCGAGAGCCAACGGATAATCAAAGACTTACGCCCGAGCCCGGCACCGAAGCGGCGCAGGCAAACCCGCGCTACGTGCGACGCAGCCGCCGAAAACTCTGATCGCAACGGCCCGTGCGGGCGGTCTCGATACCGCGGCACCTGACCTTTTTGGCATGTTGGCGAAATGGGCGTGTTGCCCCTAAGGTCAATACAACCATGAGGCGTATGCCCAATGGATTCCGAACTGTAGGCGTAGGACCAACGCCTCTTTCATGGCATCTGCCGTGCGGTAACGTGCGCGGTCTGGAGGCCTGAGGTGGTCCAAGGTGAGGCAACATGCGGATATACGGCCGCACGGCTGGTCGCTCATGACAGAGCGGGATGGCAGACTTATTTCGCGGGATTTTCACTCTGCGCTCAACGATATTGTCGCCGGCTTGATTGGTGTTGATACGACCACGCTAGACCCGGCGTCCAGGCTGCAATTCGACCGCGCCGAAGCCGCGGCAAGTCTGCTTGAAGCGCTCGCCCCCCATATCGATTCGTACCGGCAGCCGAGCCAAGGCGCCACGGGTGTACGGCCCGACACGGGTGCGGAAATCGGCCAGCTGCTGGATCGGCTGATGCGGCGGTGGCAGGGCCATGCCGCTGCGCAAGGGGCAGAATTCCGGATCGAAGCCTTCGTGAATCAACGGCTTCGTCTCGATGCTCCGGCAGTGACCGTGGAACGCATCCTCTCCAATCTGGTTGAGAATGCGGTGCAACACGCGCCCTACGGCCGGGTCACGCTGTCCGTGCGCACCGCGGCCCAGGACCAAGTGCAGTTTGCAGTGACCGACGAGGGACCGGGGTTCTCCGATGTCGTGCTGGGGCAACTCTTCTCTCACAGCAGCATGCCGGGCGCCGTGCCCGAGGCCGCGGCGATGCCGAGCCTGCCGACAGCAAAGCGGCTGGCGCTGGAACTGGGCGGCGACATCACCGTCCACAACGTCCGCGGCGGAGGAGGAGAGCTGCGCGGTGCCTGTGCAACGCTGTCACTCCGCTGCCGCGCACAAGAATCCCATGGACAACCCACAGGCGAGCGCCATCTCCGCGGTATGCACGTGCTCCTTGCTGACAGCGACCGATCAAGCCGCCAAATTGTCGCAGACCTTCTTCGCGATCTCGGCGCGTCTTGCACCGCTGTCGGCACCGGGGAAGACGCATTCAACGCGCTCCGACTTCGCCGGTTTGACGCGGCGATTCTGGATGCGCTACTGCCGCCCGATTCCGGCGGGGAGACCATTCGAAAAATGCGCAACCTGCCCGGCCCGCGCGGACGGCTGCTGATCCTGGTGATCACGTCGGCAGATCTGGATGAGGAGGGTATGCGCCTCTTCGACGCCGGTGCCGATACGCTCATCCCCAAACTGGCCGGCGGACCAGAGAGTCTCTTCGACACGATGTGGACGGCGCTCCACGAAGCGCGGTGCCGCATGCCCGCAGCACGTCCGCACCGGCCAATCGCCTCCCCCGCACCCGCGCGCTTCACGGGTTCGACCTGCGCCTCCGACAAGCCCGCGCGGCCAAGCTGGATGCCACGTCAGCGGACGCTGCTTCCTGAAGAGACCGCGGGCAGCGACGTGCTCGCGGATCGCCTGGACCATCTCGTCGATATCGCCGGCCCCTCGGGCAAGGTGGAGCTGATCGAGCGTTTGTCGAGCGATCTCGCACGCTGCCGCGCCAGCCTCGCAACGGCCTTCTACGAGCGGGATCTGCGCGAAATTCGCGCTCAAACCCACATCCTGATCTCCCTGACGGGCGCCGTAGGCGCGACACGCCTGCATTCGGCCGTCCATTCGATGAACCTGGCGGCGCATGAGAACGATTGGTCAAGCCTGCATCTCACGATGTCGAAGGTCTGGCCGGATCTCGAGACAGTGTGCGAAGAGGTGCGCGCGACCCGGAGCGACCTGAGTGCCGCGGATCAGACCGAGGTGCGGCCCGCGTGACTACTGCAGACGTCCTCGTGATAGAGGATACACCGTCTCTTCAATTGGTCTATGCATCCGTTCTGCGAACAGCGGGTTACACGGTGCGCTGCGCGTCGACGCTTGCGGAGGGCGCTCGGGTGTTTCGGGCGCATCGGCCCTCGGCGGTTTTGCTCGATCTGATGTTGCCCGACGGGGACGGGCTCGATCTTCTGCGCGAACTGATCGGTGAGTTTCCGCACATCAAGGTCGTTGTGGTCACGGCCAATGGTTCGATCAACCGCGCCGTCGAAGCAATGCGCGCCGGAGCTTATGAGTTTCTCGTCAAACCGTTTGACGAAAGCCGCATGCTCAGCGCCGTGAACAACGCGATCTCGACGGGTCGGACCAGCCAGTTCGAGCCGTCGGCGGATCCACAGAGAACGTCCCCCCGGTCGACCGCCGGTTTCGCCGGCTTCGTCGGGGGCTCCCCGGAGATGCAAGTGGTCTACGAGCGGATCAGGTCGGTGGCCTCGTCCATGGCCACAGTCTTTGTGACCGGCGAAAGCGGGACGGGCAAGGAGCTCTGCGCGCAAGCGGTCCATGACGCGTCGAACCGCGCGCGAATGCCGTTTGTGCCGCTCAATTGCGGCGCCATCCCATCCGAACTGCTCGAATCCGAAGTCTTCGGGCATCTCAAGGGATCGTTCACCGGGGCGATCTCCGACAAGATCGGCGCCGCAGCGGCAGCAGATGGCGGTACGCTCTTTCTCGATGAGATTTGCGAGATGCCGCTTGCGCTCCAGACGAAGCTTTTGCGCTTCTTGCAAACTTCGACGATCCAGCCCGTCGGCGCCGCACGACCCAGCAAGGTGAGCGTTCGCATCATCTGTGCCACGAACCGCGATCCGCTCGAAGAGGTCCGGCGCGGGCGGTTCCGCGAGGATCTCTTCTACCGGCTGCATGTGATCCCGATCCATCTGCCAGCCCTGCGGGATCGGGGCGACGACGTCCTCCAGATCAGCCGCTCACTGCTGGAGCATCAGGCCCGCGAGGAGCACAAGACCTTCACGGGCCTCGCACCGGACGTCGAAGCGCTGTTTCGCGCCTTGCACTGGCCGGGCAATGTCCGGCAGCTCCAGAATGCGCTGCGCCATGTTGTCGTGCTCCACACTGGGCCACATGTCACGTTGGACATGTTGCCGGAGGCGCTCCTGACCTCCGCCCAGCAGATGGTAGAGCCGCCCCTCCCACAGATCAGCGCGCCGCAAGTGAGCGCGCCGCAGGTCATCGTCCAAACGCATGCGCCCGCACCGTTGCCCAGAGAGACGTCATCCTTTGCGAGCCTGACCAACCACGCAGTCGATACGATCGCTCCAGAGGCGCGTGTCGGCCAGCAGCACATTGACCTTGAAGGCAAAACACTGGCTGAAATCGAGCGCGTCGCCATCGAGGCCGCGATCCACCGCAACAGCGGGTCCGTCCCGAAAGCCGCACGTGAGCTCGGCGTGTCCCCCTCGACGCTCTACCGGAAGCGCGATGCGTGGGCGGGCGCAAAGGCAAAGGCCGTCGCAACCGAAGCATCGGGCGGGGGCTGACCCGGATCCGACCCAGAGCCCGGACGGAACGAAGGGCCGCGCCCGACTGGCGGGCGCCTGAACCCACATGGCGTGCAGACGGCTTCTACGCTCGGACCGCACGGCGCAGAGCCCTGGCGCGGCCTGTCAGGTGAACTGCTCCTCGATCAACCGCTCTTCGAGTCCATGCCCAGGGTCGAAGAGGATACGGTGACTGACGCTCAGGTCCGAGCGGACGATGACGGTGACCACATCGTTGACGGCTCGGGAATCCGCCTCGGCCATCACAGGTCTCTTCTTGGGCTGAAGCACGTCAAAACGGACCTCCGCGGATTTTGGCACCAGCGCTCCACGCCAGCGTCGCGGCCGGAACGCCGCGACCGCCGTCAGCGCGAGCACATCCGAGCCGATCGGCAAGATAGGCCCGTGCGCGGAGTAATTATAGGCTGTCGACCCGGCCGGCGTGGCCACGAGTGCGCCATCGGCCACGAGCTCTTCCATACGCACCCGCCCGTCGACGGAAATCTTGAGCTTGGCCGCCTGCGGGCCCGCGCGCAGCAGCGAGACCTCGTTGATCGCCAAGGCGTCGTGGACAGCGCCATCGGCTGTCATGGCGCGCATTGTCAACGGGTTTAGCACTGCGATTTCCGCCGCTTCCAGGCGTTCGATCAGGTGCGGCTCGGCATATTCATTCATCAAGAAACCGATCGTGCCGCAATTCATCCCATAAACCGGGGTCGCCGAAGCTTGCGCGTCGTGCAGGGTTTGCAGCATGAACCCGTCCCCGCCAAGGGCGACGATCACATCGGCATCGGCGGCGGCCACGCCCTGATACCGGCCTTCGAGCGCGCGGCGGGCCTCCTGCGCAATGGAGGTGTCACTGGCCATGAAGGCGATCTTGGTCATATCGGGCCTTTCGCATGGGAGCGCGACAGTACCGTCGCCCCCTGCACCTGCGCCTCCAGCAAAGCCGCTGGGTGCCAAAAGCGCAAGGCACCTCAACGACATAGGCGCGTCTTGACGGGCAAAGTGCCGCAGTCAGGCCGCAGGGTGCCGGAAACACGCCTTTTCCGAAGGGGTGGTTTGAGCTATGTCGCCTCGATAGCGATGACCCATCCGCCCTTGGTGGGTCCAACAAGCCAAAGGGAGTGCCCATGAACGCGCCACATCGCGACGGCGGCTTTTTTACCGCCCCTCTCATCGAGACGGATCCCGAACTTGCTGCGGCCGTTGGCCAGGAGTTGGGCCGTCAGCGCGACGAGATCGAGCTGATCGCCTCTGAAAACATCGTGAGCCAGGCCGTGTTGGAGGCTCAGGGCTCCGTCCTGACCAACAAATACGCCGAGGGGTATCCCGGGCGGCGCTATTACGGCGGCTGTCAGTATGTCGATATCGCTGAAGAGTTGGCGATTGAACGCGCCAAGCAGCTTTTTGCCTGCGGCTTTGCCAACGTTCAGCCGAACTCGGGCAGCCAAGCCAACCAGGGGGTGTTTACGGCACTCTTGCAACCGGGCGACACGATCCTGGGAATGTCTCTCGACGCGGGCGGACACCTGACGCACGGCGCCCGACCCAACCAGTCGGGCAAGTGGTTCAATGCGGTGCAATACGGCGTGCGCGAAGATACGCTCGATGTGGACTACGACCAGATCGAAGCCCTGGCTCGTGAGCATCAGCCGAAGATGATCATCGCCGGGGGCTCGGCGATCCCGCGCCAGCTCGACTTTGCCCGGTTCCGCGCAATCGCCGACACGGTAGGCGCCTACCTTTTGGCGGATGTCGCGCATTATGCAGGGCTCATCGCCGCCGGCGTTTACCCCTCGCCGTTCCCGCATGTGCACGTGGCCACGACCACCACGCACAAGACGCTGCGCGGCCCACGCGGCGGCATGATCCTTACCGATGACGCGGCTCTCGCCAAGAAGTTCAACTCGGCCATTTTCCCCGGCATTCAGGGCGGCCCGCTGATGCACGTGATCGCCGCAAAGGCGGTGGCCTTTGGCGAGGCGCTGCGGCCCGAGTTCAAGGTCTATCAGGAGCAGGTGATTGCCAATGCGCAGTCACTTGGCGAGGCACTTGTGGCAGGGGGGCTCGACCTTGTCACAGGCGGTACGGACAGCCATGTGCTGCTCGTCGATCTGCGGCCCAAAGCCGTAAAGGGCAACGCCACGGAAAAGGCCCTCGGCCGCGCACATATCACCTGCAATAAGAACGGTATCCCCTTCGACACGGAGAAGCCGACCATCACAAGCGGTATACGTCTGGGGTCGCCCGCGGGGACGACGCGCGGCTTCGGAACGCCGGAGTTTGCCCAGATCGGTCAGTGGATCTGCACCGTTGTGGACGGTCTCGCTGCGAACGGGGACGATGGCAATACCGCGGTCGAGGTCGAGGTCAAGGCCGCTGTGGCAGAGCTTTGCGCACGGTTCCCGCTCTATCCAGACCTCTGAGGCGTCTCCCTCCACCGAAGCCAGTCCTCTCGGACCTCTTCGGGCCGGGCCGGTTCTAGGCTGGTCGAGATGGTTTGGCCAAGGGCGGGGTCCTCCCGCCCCAAACGGACGCCTCCGGCGTCCGTTCTGCGTTGGGCGTGGCACCCGCTGGCGCGGGTGCGGTCACGCTGAACAGAAGGAATGCGCGCCTTAGCGAGAAGGGTGCAGCGCATGGGGCAACAGCTACGCATGCCGTGACCGCGTTCGACACCACGAAAGGCTAAGCGACCGGTGGCCGGCTCAAGCCGTCGAACCGCAGGGGAAGCGGACGCACCCCAATCGCTGAGCGGTTACTGGATGTAGCCGTTGGGGTCGACCGCGGTGAACGACGCGCCTTCGCGCACCTGGAACTGGAAGACGGGCGGATCGGCGTCGCCGACCTTGCCGATGACCTGCCCCCGGCTGACGCTGTCCCCCTCGCCCACGGAGAGTCCGGCGACATTCACATAAACCGTCGAAACGCCATCGTCATGCGTCAGGATCACAACCCGCGCTTCTTTGTCGGGATCCTCGATCTGATCCTCGATCACAGAGCGCACGCGCCCGGTCCCGGCGGCTCGGACATCCTCGCCAGGCGTTGCCCGAAAGGAGATGCCGTCTCGCGTGCCTTCCCGGAACTCGGCCACAATGGGCGCGGCCACGGGTGACACGAAGACCGAGTCACTGGCGGAAGCAGAGGTCCGCTCGTCCGAGAGATTGGGCGAGTCCGGCAGGGCTTCGCTCGACGCCGCGCCTGCAGCGCCCGCCGCGGCAGCCGAGGCTGTATCCTCGGGGAGCGGCTGGGCCGCGGAGGGCGGCGTTGGCGTTGGGGACCCGCTGCCGGGAGGCGTGGGCTCGGCCGCCGGTGCGGGGGCCGCACCAGGCGCCGCAGGCGGGATCATCAGGAACTGCCCCGTGCGGATCGTATAGTCTCGGTCGAGCCCGTTCCACTCGCCCAGCGCCGAGACGGGCACGTTGTAGCGCCGGGAGATGGAGAACGCCGTTTCGCCAGCGACGACCTTGTGCCGGATGGGCTCCTCCCCGGTCTGGACGGTGCCACGGGGCGCGGGGGCAGGCTCGATCGCGGCCCCGCTCTCGGCCCTGTCGATCGCTTCGCCTGCGAGAGACGCGACATCCACGGCACCCGGCGGCTGGATCGGCCCCGTCCCGGCGGCGCCGGTGGCCGGCGATGGCTCGGCCACGCGGCGCGGCAGGGCCAACACTTCGCCCCGGTTCAGCACAGCATCCGCGGGGGCGCCGTTGAAGCGCGCAAGCTCATCGGCGGGCAGTCCTATGCGCGAGGCCACATCCGCCACCGTATCGCCGCGCTCGGCCAGCACAACCTGGTACCCGGGGTAGGAGATAATCCCGCGGCTGTCGGGATCAGGCCGATCGGCCACGGCGGTGAGCGCCGCCTCGGAGGTATCGAAGCCATTGCCCAGGCCGCGAAGGTCGAGATCCGCGTCGCTACACCCGGCGACCATCGCCAGCGTTGCGAAGCCCAAGAGACCGGCGCGCAAGAGACCGGCGCGCAAGAGACTGGCGCGCAAGGACGGCCGCGGCGCTTCCGGCGCGCGTCTCACTCGCACCAACGTCGGCTCCTTTGGTGTCATGGCTCTGCTCCTTGCTCCAAAAGCGGTGCCCTCTTGGCGGGGTCTGCCGCGTTTCGCCGCCTCGCTCGGGCCGGATCCGTCGGCCCTATGGTATACGTCACTCGCGCCCCAACCCCTCAAGCAGAGGCACAAAGCGCACCGGCAGGAGTTCTTCGTAGTCGAGGCCATCCCCCGTGCGGCGCACCTTAATCAGGGTCTGCACAGCATCCGACCGCCCCACCGGTACGACCATGATACCCCCCTCACGCAACTGGGCCAAGAGGGGGCCAGGCGCATCTTCGGCCGCAGCGGTCACAAGAATACGGTCAAACGGTGCCTGCTCAGGCAGACCAAGAGATCCATCGTCCGTCAGCGCGATGATGTTGGACAGGTCGAGCACGTCAAACGCCTTCTGCGCAGCCTGGGTGAGCCGACGATGCCGGTCGACCGTGTACACCCGCCGCGCGAGCTTTGACAGGATCGCGGCCTGGTATCCCGATCCTGTGCCCACCTCCAGGACCTTATCCCGCGGCCCGACTTCTAGCGCCTGGGTCATGACCCCGACGACAGACGGCTGGCTGATGGTTTGACCGCATTCGATGGGCAGGGGCGTGTCCTCATAGGCGCGCTCGGCGAAGAGGCCGCGCAGGAAGAGGCCGCGGTCAACGGCTTCCATGGCGTGCAGCACCCGCGTGTCCGTCACACCTCGCGAGCGCAGCGCGAAGAGGAACCGCATCTTCCGCTCGGCCAGAGCTTCGGGCGGGAGCGTGGCGCGCGCCTGTGGGTCGTCAGAGCCAGGACCGCTGCCAGGCATGGCGCTACTCCAGGGCCGCACGCAACGCGTCGAGGCTGTCATGGGCTGTCAGGTCGGCGCGCATGGGCGTGACAGAGATGTAGCCCTCCAGATTGACTGCGGCATCCGTACCGGGCGCGGTCGGGATGTCCTGCCGACCGCCCTGAATCCAGAGAAACCGCCGCCCCGTCGGAGCAAGCTGCGGCGCAACGGAGAAGGTCGCCCCCGGGCGGCACCCCTGCGCCGCCACGCGCTGGCCCTTGACCTGAGCAGCCTCAACCGGCGGGAAATTGACGTTGTAGAAGAGCTTGTAGCCCGCGCTCTCGCCCCAGTCGGCCTTATCGAGCAGCGCCCGAATCACGGCCGCGCCGTGCACGCGCGCCGCACCGAACGGATCCTCCGCGTCGCGTTGCCCCGGCCCATAGTATTGCGATAGGGCAATGGCGCGCATGCCCTGCAGCGCCCCCTCCATCGCGCCCCCGAGCGTGCCGGAGTAGACGGCGTTCTCGCCCGAGTTGTTGCCGCGGTTGACGCCCGACAGGATCAGATCGGGCGGCGTGTCCTTGAGCACGTCGTGAAGCCCGGCAAGGACACAATCGGCGGGCGACCCCTCGGCCGCGAACCGGCGCGGCCCCATCTCGGCGATCATCGTGGGATGGGTATAGGAAATCATGTGCCCGACGCCGGATTGCTCAAAGGCGGGTGCGACCGTCCAGACTTCCCCGTTTGGGCCTGCAATCTCGGTTGCGATCTCGTGGAGCACGGCCAGACCCGGCGCGTTGATCCCGTCGTCGTTCGTTATCAGAATTCGCATGCTGTCCTGCCCCGCCCCACTGCTCTGCCCGCCTTCTTGTGCCTAGCCGAGCCGGTGCGCGATGTGAAGCACCCGGCGCAGCCTGCGCCCCTAGAGCAGTGCGCGCACGGCCGCCGCCTCGTCGCGCGGTCTGGCCAGGGACGCCCTGTCTTCGCCGGGGTAGAACCGCCCCCGCGTTGCCGTCGCCATAGGCTTTGGCGCAACGACGTGCACGCGAGGGCCCGTCCGCGCAGTCTCCGCCGCCCAGGAACGCGCGAGCGCGATTTGGGCGGCCTTTGTCGCGCCATAGGCGCCGTAGTTGGGCGCTCCTCCGCGAGGATCGTCAAAAAAGACCGCCTGTGCTCCGTCCCGCGCCAGCAGCAGCGGCGCGGTGTACGCGATCAGGCGGCGCGTGGCGTCGACATTGATATCGAGGCTCTTGCGCCAATCCTTGGCATCCAGCATCGCAGCGGGGCTGAGCGGGGCGGCATGGATCGCAGCATGAACCCAGAGGTCGAGCCCGCCCCAGCGATCATGGATCGACCGGCACAGATGCTGCATCGCGCCCTCGTCGGTGATGTCGAGCGGCGCAAGCGTCGCCGCCCCCCCTTTGGCCTTGATCCGATCGTCGAGCTCTTCGAGCGCGCCCACTGTCCGCGCCACCGCGAACACATGGTATTCGGGCGCAAGCGCCTCGGCCAACGCCGCCCCGAGCCCGCGGGACGCTCCAGTAACAAGGGCGAGTTTGGTCATGCGCGCGGTGTGGGATGCCACCCGGCCAAGGTCAACCCCCTCCGCAATCAGCACCTCGCCCCAGGCGCGATCGCAGGCGGCGCCCCCCTCTGGGCACGCCGGCCCGGCGGCTACTCGGCCGCCGTCTTCAATGCAAAGCCACGCTCTATCATGTCGGCGGGCGCCACGGGATATTCGCCGGAGAAACAAGCGTCGCAATAGCGGGGGGACGCAGGGTCCCGCCCTCCGGCCTCACCCACCGCACGGTAGAGCCCGTCGAGCGAAATGAAGCGCAGAGAGGTCACTCCGAGATGGGCGCGCATCTCCTCCTCGGACATCGTCGCAGCGAGGAGCTTCTCCCGTCGCGGCGTGTCGACCCCGTAGAAACAGGGCCATTGCGTCGGTGGCGAGGCGATGCGGAAATGCACCTCCGCCGCGCCCGCATCGAGGATCATCTCCTTGATCTTGCGGCTCGTCGTGCCCCGCACCACGGAGTCGTCCACAAGGATCACGCGCTTGCCCCGGATCAGCGCACGATTGACGTTGAGCTTCAGCCGCACACCCATGTTGCGGATTTGCTCCGTGGGCTCAATGAAGGTCCGCCCCATGTACTGATTGCGGATGATCCCCATCGCGTAAGGAATACCCGATTCCTGGCTGAACCCAATCGCCGCGGGCGTTCCGCTGTCAGGGACCGGACAGACCAGATCCGCGTCCACGCCCGCTTCCCGCGCCAGCTCCACCCCGATCTGCCGCCGCGTCTCGTAGACGGACCGCCCCCCGAGGATCGAATCAGGGCGCGAGAAATACACATGTTCAAAGATGCAGAAGCGCGGCTTTTGCGCCTCAAACGGGCGCGTGCTCTGTACACCGTCCTCCGTACACACCACCATCTCGCCCGGATCGACCTCCCGGACAAACTCCGCCCCGATGATGTCGAGCGCACAAGTCTCCGAGCTCAGCACCCAGCCCTCACCAATCCGGCCCAGCACCAGCGGACGCACCCCCAGCGGATCTCGAACGCCGATCAATTTGGTGCGCGTCATCGCCACGACCGAATAGGCCCCTTCGACCCGGCGCAGCGCATCCTTCATCCGTTCTGGCACATCACGCTGCAGCGAGCGGGCCATCAGGTGAATGATGCACTCGCTGTCCGAGGACGATTGAAAGATCGACCCACGGTCGATCAGTTCGCGCCGCAGGGCATCGGCATTGGTGATGTTGCCATTGTGGGCGATGGCCGCGCCCCCCATGGAAAACTCGCCAAAGAAGGGTTGGACGTCGCGAATCGCCGTCTGCCCTTTGGACCCCGCCGTCGAATAGCGCACGTGCCCGATCGAAAGGCTGCCCGGCAGGGTCTGCATCAAGGTCGCGCTGGTGAAATTGTCCCTGACATAGCCGAACCGATGCGCGAGCTGAAAGCCGCCCTCCGGCGTGTAGGCAGCGATCCCGCCAGCCTCCTGCCCCCGGTGTTGCAGGGCATGCAGCCCCAGCGCGACGAAGTTCGCAGCGTCGGCGACCCCCACAACGCCAAAAATCCCGCACTCCTCTCGGAGCTTGTCGTCGTCAAAGGGATGGGCCGGGGGGAGGGAAGCTTCGGACGCAGGCCAAGAACCGTCAGAGGGCATGGAGAATCCTGTCAAACGCGGGCAGCGCGTGCCTCATACCGGCTTTCTCCACACCTGTCACCCTGTCGTTCCCCCTGCGATCGTCCCCGGCACCATCTAGTGCAAAATGGGCTGCGCCAACCGCGCTGCTGTTTCCGACTGCCAAAATCTGCGACACTTTCGAGACGCAGGCCAAAACGGTCGCGAAAACCCGGTGCAGGAGACCCCCAATGCAGAAACTCGTAGCCGAATTCATCGGAACGTTCTGGCTCGTTCTCGGAGGCTGCGGCGCCGCCGTCCTCGCCGCCGGCCTGCCGGACGTCGGGATCGGCTTTCTCGGCGTGAGCTTCGCGTTCGGGCTCACGGTTCTCACAGGCGCCTACGCCCTCGGCCATATCTCCGGCGGCCATTTCAACCCGGCCGTCTCGCTCGGCCTCCTCGTCGCCGGCAAGTTCGACACCAAGGACCTTCTGCCCTACTGGGCCGCCCAGACCCTAGGTGCGATTGCCGCCGCCGTGGTGCTCTACATCATCGCCACCGGGGCGGCCGACAGCACCGGCGTCGGCGGCTTCGCCTCCAACGGCTATGGCGCCGCGTCTCCAGGCGGCTACTCGCTCCTCGCAGGCCTCGTCACCGAAGTGGTCCTGACGGCGATGTTCCTCGTCATCATCCTCGGCGCGACCTCCGGCAACGTCCCCGCAGGCTTCGCCCCGATCGCCATCGGCCTCGGTCTCGTCCTCATCCACCTCATCTCGATCCCCGTCACCAACACCTCGGTCAACCCGGCCCGCTCCACCGGCGTCGCCCTCTTCGCCGACGGCCCAGCACTCGCCCAGCTCTGGATGTTCTGGCTCGCCCCCCTCGCCGGCGGCGCCCTGGGCGGGCTCTTGTGGAAATCCCTGCTCGACACGCAACCGGCGGACTAACCGCCCACAAAAAAGGGGCCGCGCCACCGCGCCGCCCCTTCATTGTGCCGCAAATATCCTGCGGGGGTCCGGGGGTGCAAAACCCCCGG
>JBCCYI010000029.1:0-26444 GCA_039189975.1 Pseudomonadota bacterium | reverse complement strand
CGCGTGCGTGACGGCTTGTAAGAACGAGCACGAGGTGCCCTGGGGCATCAACCGCCGTCGGGTTGTCACCATCAATGACGGTTCGCCCTGCGAACGGTCGATCTCGGTGGCCTGCATGCACTGTTCGGACGCGCCGTGTATGGCCGTCTGTCCGGTGGATTGCTTCTACCAGAACGAGGAAGGCGTGGTCCTGCACTCCAAGGACCTCTGCATTGGCTGCGGCTACTGCTTCTACGCGTGCCCCTTCGGCGCGCCGCAGTTCCCGCAGGCCGGCAACTTCGGGTCCCGCGGCAAGATGGACAAGTGTACCTTCTGCGCCGGCGGCCCGGAGGAGACGCATTCCACGGCCGAGTTCGCCAAGTACGGCAAGAACCGGATCGCAGAAGGCAAGCTGCCGATCTGCGCCGAGATGTGCTCCACCAAGGCGCTTCTGGCGGGTGACGGCGACGTGGTCGCAAACATCTACCGCGAGCGCGTTGTGGCCCGTGGCTTCGGCTCCGGCGCCTGGGGCTGGGGATCGGCCTACGGCCAGCGCGACGGCTGAGCCCGATCTGACCTGAACCGCGGGGGTGCCCTTCCAGCGAGGGCGCCCCCGTTTGGCCGCCTTGGGTAAGGCTCCCTCCATCGGGCCCCTCTCCGCGCGGCACACGGCACAACGATCCGCGGGCGAAACCGACCCCTGCGCACCGCAAGATCGAAAAACAGGAGGAGTGGCATGTCGGACAGCACGTCGGGAACCACCGGAGGCGGGAGCGGTTTTGGCTTTTTCGTGCTCCTGATGCTCGCGTTTCTCGCGGCGACGGCGATCTTTGCACCGCGCGCCCCCGCGCCGGGCCCGGACATCGAGGCGATCGCCGCCGCGCGTGAGGCCAATGGCGGGGCCATGACCCGGGAGGAGATCATGGCGCGGCAGGAGGGCATGGCGGTCGACACCGACTTCCGGCGCAACTTCGGGGATACGGAGGGGGGCGCCGCGATCAACGCTCAACTCGGCACGCTTGGGGGCGCTTCGGACGCCGAAATGTTCCGCGCGCTGCGGTTCAACGAGGCCGACATCACCGTTTCCTCTCGGGCGCCCGCGTCCGAGGTGCTGATCCAGGACACCGGCATGGCGTGGCTCCAGTTCCGCGAAGGGCCGCTTGCCACATGGGGCGGCGGTGCGATGCTCGGGATGATCGGCCTGCTGGTCCTCTTCTATCTCTTTCGCGGCAAGATCATGATCGACGGCGAAAAGACCGGCCATACGATCCTGCGCTTTGCCGGGATCGAGCGCTTTGCCCACTGGCTGCTTGCGGTGTCGTTCATCCTTCTTGGGGTAACGGGGCTCGTCTCCTTCTTCGGGCGCTCGCTGATCATCCCGCTCATCGGGCACGAGGCGTTCGCGCCGGTCGCGATGTTCTGCAAGTTCGTCCACAATTACGTCGCCTGGCCATTCATGCTGGCGGTCGCGATGGTCTTTGTCCTTTGGGTCTGGCACAACATCCCCAACACGACGGACCTGAAGTGGGCCGCTCAGGGGGGCGGGATCTTCAAGAAAGGCGTGCATCCGCCTGCCAAAAAGTTCAATGCCGGACAAAAGGTTATCTTCTGGTCGGTGGTTCTGCTGGGCGTGTCGATCTCGCTCTCTGGCCTGTCGCTGCTCTTTCCGTTCGAGCTCCCGATGTTTGCCAAGACCTTTGTGGTTCTGAACCAGACTGGACTGCCGGAAGCGCTTGGCTTCGGGGTGCTGCCCGAAGTGATGCCGCCGCACCAGGAGATGCAACTGGCACAGGCCTGGCATGCCATCGTGGCCTTCGTGTTCATGGTGATTGTGATTGCGCATATCTACATTGGGTCGGTCGGCATGGAGGGCGCGTTTGATGCGATGGGCTCCGGCCATGTCGAGGCGCAATGGGCCAAAGAGCACCATTCGATCTGGTACGAAGAGCAGCAGGATCCGCTCGATCACCCCGTCGGCAAGGGCGGGCGGACCCCTGCCGAGTAACGTGCCGGAAGAGAGACGTGCGCGTGTCGAAGCGCTCGCTCGTCGGCTCTTTCGACACGCTTTTGCCAGGCGCCACTCTCGGGGCACACTCGGCGAGGTGTCTGACGGGTGGTCGAACCGGCAGGGGCGGGCCTTCGGGCTTGGGCTTGCGCTGTCACTGGCCGCTCTGCCCTGCGCCGGGGCGGGAGAGTTCTTCACCCTCAAGGGGCACGGCGGACCGATCAAGGGAATCGACGTGACGCAGGACGGGGCGATCGCCACGGCCAGCTTCGACAATTCCGTGGGTCTTTGGCGAGACGGAGTGCCCCTCTGGCTCGAAGGGCACCGCGCCGCGGTCAACGTGGTGCTCGACCTGCCCTGGGGCGCGCTGCTGTCCGGGGCGGACGACTTCGACCTGCGGCTCTGGAACCTCGACACCGGCACCAGCGTTGCGCTCACCGGGCACCAGGGCAAGGTCATGGCGCTTGCGCTATCGCCGGATGGGCGGACGGTGGCGTCCGCGAGTTGGGACGGCTTTGTTGGCCTTTGGGACCTCACGGACCCGCTGGCCCCGCCCCGCCTGCTGCGCGGCCACGGCTCGGGCGTCAACGATGTCGTCTTTTCCCGGGACGGTACGCTTGTCTATTCCGGCTCTTCGGACGGAACCGTGCGGGCCTGGGATGTGGCGACCGGCGCGCCCAAGCGGCTGCTCCTCGAAAACGGGTTTGGCGTCAATAAGATCGTGCTGAACGAAGCGGCCGGCTGGCTGGCCTATGGGGCAGTCGATGGGGTCACTCGCATCGTCTCGCTCGAGACCGGGGAGCAGATCGCCGACCTGACCCTAGAACGGCGGCCGATCCTGGCCATGGCGGCCAACCCCGAGGGGAGCCTGCTGGCGATCGGGGACGGCGAGGGCTACATTTCCGTGATCGACACGGGCGCCTGGCGCTATGCGGCGGACTTCCGGGCGACGCTGCGTGGGCCGGTCTGGGCCCTGCACTTTTCCTCGGATGGCGAGAACATCCATGCCGGGGGGCTCGACACGGCAATGTACTCATGGCCGGTCGACGGGCTGAAGGACGGCGCGCGCATGGTTGGCGAGACGCCCAGCTTTCTCGTGCCGGCTGACGCGGTCGGTAACGGCGAGCGACAATACAACCGCAAATGCTCCATCTGCCACGCGCTTGGCCCCGACGGCGAACGCCGTGCTGGCCCGACCCTGCATCGCATCATGGGGCGTGCCGCCGGTGCCGTTGAGGATTACCCCTACTCCACTACATTGGCCACGTCGGACATCGTCTGGAGCGATACCTCCATCGACGCCCTGTTCGACATCGGTCCGGACGACTACATTACCGGTTCGAAGATGCCGCAGCAGATCATCACCGATCCGCAGGACCGGCAGGACCTTATCGCGTTTCTGAAACGCGCAACGCAAGCAAACGAGGAGTGACATGAGAGCGTTCATCATGGCCTGCATCGCCCTGGTCGCGCTGTCCTTCGGGGCGTATTACGGGCTCGGGGAGATCGGGTTTACGACCCAGTCCCAGACCAGCAGCCCCGGCGTGCGGCTCGACTGAGGGGCAGCCTTGCTGGGGTATGTCACACCAAAAGGGCGCGGCGTGGGCGACGTGTTGATGGCGCAGGTGGCTGACCGGCTGCGCGCCTCCGGCGTCGCGGTGGCCGGTGCCATCCAAGCGAATGTCGAGCGGGATCCGACACGGAAGTGCGATATGGAACTGCACGTGCTGACAGGCACGTCTGTCGTGAAGATCAGCCAGGACCTCGGGCGCCATGCAGTCGGGTGCCGTCTGGATGCCGGCGGGCTGGAGCACGCGGTTGGCCTGGTCGCAACAAGCCTTCTCGCCGTGCCCCCTCTCCTGATCATCAACAAGTTCGGCAAGCAGGAGGCCGACGGCCATGGATTTCGCCCGATCATCGGGCAGGCGGTTGCGGCGGGGATCCCCGTGCTGACGTCGGTCGGGTCCGCCAACCTTGAAGGGTTCTTGTCGTTCGCCGACGGTATGGCCGAACCTTTGCCGCCCGACGAAGACGTGATCCTGGCGTGGTGTCGGGACCAGATCGCGCAGACCGACGCCGCTGTGACGGGGTAGCCGCGCGGACCTAGCGCGTCCTCCATAGTCCCTTGCCTCGGCATGAACGCGCGGTCGACGCTCTCAAGGGACGCAAGACCCCTTGAGGAACCAGACGCCTGAGGGGTTTCACGGCGGGGCATGCGAAG
Organism: Pseudomonadota bacterium; assembly: GCA_039189975.1. Taxonomy (GTDB): domain Bacteria; phylum Pseudomonadota; class Alphaproteobacteria; order Rhodobacterales; family Rhodobacteraceae; genus HLUCCA09. The sequence continues at coordinate 22,239 of JBCCYI010000029.1, read as the reverse complement.
CGCCTTCGGGGCGCTTGCCTTGGGCTTGACACAGTTCGTGCGCTCCAGCGCCGTCTTTGCCGGTCATACTGTCGCCATCGGAGCCATTCGGACTCCCTCTCTTGGGGCAAACGGGACGAGGACGACAGGGCATGGCCGCCTTCGACCAGACCTACAGATATGCAGGATCGTCCGCGCTCCGCCCCTCGGCGGCGGGCCAATCGCTCCGCCTTGTCAGCGACCAGTCGGCACAAACGGATGGCCCTGCGCACTTTCTGTCCGCACGGGCGCTCGCGCCGGATGTGACGGCCAAGGGGCTGCGCGCTGTCTCCGAGGTCGTTGGCGCGCGCTTCTACACCCCGCCCTCGATGGTGGCGCGTCTCTTGCGCGAGGCCGATCCCGTCGCGACCGTGAGCCCCGGTGCCGTCCGTTTCGAGGGGTTCTCGGCCTGCTGCAGCGTCTATGCGCGGATGGATCTCGGGGACGATGCGCTCGACACCACCACCCGCCGCAACGGGACGACCAATGTCGACTTCGGACCGGAGCTGCGTGCCGCGCTGGCCGGGGTCGGTCCGGAAACGGAGCTGGAGCTGGGGATCGGCGCCGATGCCGTCGATGTCACGCGGGACGGGGCGCGCGTTGTGGAGCGCAAGGTGCCGCTGCCGCTGCGCTGGGTGAAGGGCTTTGGCCAGGTGCAGGTCGCGCTGGCCGGGATGGCCCCGGTGTTTACGCTGTCGCGTTTGCGGGCGCAGCGCTTTTTGCGCGCTTTGCCCCGAGGGGCGAGCGACCATGCGCAATGGGTTGCGCTGGCCCCCGGTGGTGCTGCGCGCCTTTCGACGCGTCCCGCGACCGGCGCGGTGCCGCTCCGAGGCGGGCACCGGCTTCGTGTGCTGGAGCCGATGGTGGCGCGTGCCGAGGCGCTGGAGGTGCACCACGATCCCGGCACGCAGGCCACCGCCTGGAGCCTCGTCTTCGGTGCACAGCGCTTCACACTGGTGCTGAACGCCGAGCCTTGGCGCGGCTTCTCGGGCGATGGCGGTTTGCTGTCCAACCTCGCCACGTCCGATGGCGCGGCCACGGCCACGGTACGCGCCTGGCTCAATTGGCAGGAGCGGATCGACCCCGAAGGCCTCTGTGGCGCGACGGCTCTTGAACCCGGAGAGGTCCAGAGCGCCCTGGCCGAGCTCGCCGCGCTTGGGCTTGTCGGCTACGACCTAGGGCAAGGTGGTTACTTTCACCGCGTCCTGCCCTTCGATGCCGAACAGATCGCCGCGCTGAACCCACGGCTCGACGCCGCGCGCGCGCTGGTCGCGGCCGGCAAGGTCACGCTGGATGGGACAGAGGCGACGGTCGAGAGCGACGACGTCGTCCATAGGGTGCGACCGGCAGGCGACGGGTGGTCCTGCACCTGCCCCTGGTACGCCAAAACGGCGGGCGGACGCGGGTCCTGCAAACACATTCTTGCTGTTGAAATCACTTTGGAGACCTGCGCGTGGCCTTTGACCTGACCGAAGAGACACTGATCAATCTGCTCAAGACAAAGCCCGCGCACGCTGTGCTCGATGCGCTCCGTGCGCATCCGCAGAAGGTGCGGCGGGTTCATGCCAAAGCGGTGGTTTCGCTCTACGCGGCCTATCAGGAGTCGCGCTTTTCGGGCGGCGGCGTCAGCATCGCCGACGACGAAGCGCTCGACATTGGCCTGCTGGCCACGGCGACCCTGACGGATCTCAAGAAGGTCGGCTATTTCCCTTACACGCGGCAGGTGCCGTTGGAGACAGTTTTCGCCGCGTTGCAACCGGAGTGGACGCAGGCCTTTGTTGACCATTTCGTCACGTCGAACCCCAACCTTGTTGTACGCGTCGCCCCGCTTTGGCGCGCTGGCCTTGCCACACGGCCAGAGGGCGATGCGATCATCCTGGGGTACTACGCCCTCTATCGCGGTGACGGTGAGGATGAAGCGGAATTGCTGAAGCACGACGTGTGGCGCTTCTTCGAGGTCGAAGGCGGCGGCGAGTTCAGCCTCGCCAACCATGACAAATTCGTCAAACAGGGAAGCGAGAGCTGGCAGGCTCGCTTGGTGGACTATGCAGACGCCGGCAAGCTGGACCGCCAACGCCTGCTTGATGTCTCGCTTGAGGCGCTGGCGCGCGACTTTGGGCAATATCGCGCCGGATGGTACACGCGCTTCCACACCGCCCTTGCGCCCACGCCGGAAGAGACGGCCGCGCGGGCCGAACGGTATCTGGGGCTTCTCGGCTCGGCGGTGCCGCCGACGGTGTCTTTCGCGATGAAGGCGGTTCAGGCGCTTGATAAGGCGGAGCATCTTGCGCCGGGAGTGATCCTTGACGGGATCGAACCTGCGCTTCAGGCACGCGCGAAAGGTACCGTCGCCGCGGCTCTCAAGTTGCTGGCGCGGGCCGCTCAGCGCGATCCCAACCTGCAGTCTCAAGCGGCCCGGCTGGCCATGGTGGCGCTGATCTGCGAGGACGCGGGCGTGCAAGGCAAGGCGCTCGACCTGATCGAGCGGCTGTCCGACAGCGCCCAGGACGCGGACCGCGCCGCCCTTGCAGAGTACGCGGACCTCGTTGCGCCGTCGCTTCGACCGCGGATTGCGGCGCTCAGCGGAGTGACACACAACGCTGTCTCCCATGCGCCCCCACAGGACGCGGCCGCGCCGCCCACGGCTCAGCCCGTCCATCCGGTGGGCAGTGCCGAAGATGCGCTGGCTCTCTTTCTGTCGGTGCTCGAAACGCCTCGCGATCCGATCGAGGTCGAGCGCGCGGTCGATGGGCTCGCGCGATTTGGCGCGGAATGGGCGGCTGATGCGGCGCGCCTGTCGCCCCTGCGCAAGCGCGCCCGGCAGATTTGGGACAAGCCCGGAGACGGCCTGATCCGTGCCGTCCTTGCCCTGACGGGGCGGGCTCTTGCCGAAGGGACGCCAGCGCTGGCGCTCTTGGCCGACGCGCCCGAGATATGGGGTCTGACGTCGCCCGAAGCGTCGACCTTGCAGCGTGTTCATCTGAGGCGCAACAGCGAGATCACAGAGCAAGTATGCGCCGGACACGACCTGCCCCTCTTGTCGCTGCCGAGCGACACGTCGGGGAGGGTGGCCGCGACGGACCTGCGGACGCGCCTCGCCGCCTACCGTGCGGCAGACGCCGAGCCGGCGCCGACGGACCTTGCACTCGCCCTCATGCGCCTCGCCCCGGGCGATGCCGTGCCGGACGCCGTTCCGACCGATGCCGGCGAAGCGGAGCGCGCGCTGGCGTATGCCCTGGGCACCGACGTGCCCGCCGGACCTACGGCAGAGGTCTGGGCGGCAGCCTGGAGCGCGCGCCGTTCCTCGGCAAAGGCGCCCGAAATCGCAGCGCTCTTCGAGACGCCCTTGCCAGGATGTGGCGTGCCCGTGACCTACACGCTCGACGTACAGCGCACGGAGAGCCCCGATGGGGCGTATTTCTGGATTTCGGTTGCCGTCCCCGTGACGCCGAAATTGCCGAACACGGCCGATGTGCTGCCTGCGCTCTACGCGTTTCAGCCCCCCGACACGGTCCACATGTCGTTCAACTGTGGGATGACCTTTGCCGACATCGCCTGGGCATCGCTCATCATGCCGTCGGACCCCGAGCCGTTCTTTCGCCAGGGCATCCTGATGCAGGACACCTGGCAGAAGTTGACCGACAATCACACCCGGGCGTTCCTGGAGCCGTTTCTGCGGCCGGGCCCGAGTTTTGGACCCTTGGGCGCCGGGCTTTTGGCGTATGACATGGCATGCGAGGACAAGTCCGTCTCGTCCCTCGCGGCGGAGGCCGCGGCGCTGGTCCTGCTGCAAGGCAGGCTGTCCGTCGCCGATTTCGCCGACGCCCTGCGCGCCTTCGTGATGTCCGGGGCGCTGCCGACAGCGCGTTGGACCAAGGCGTTCGCGGCTATGGCGGAGTCCGGCGCCGAGGCCCATGTGCGCGAGCTGATCGCGCGGATCCTCACGTTTCCCGGACCTGACACCCCGCGCGACATCGGCGGCATGCTCGAGCTTCTGTACGAGTTGCACGTTGCGGCCGGAACGTCACTGGACAGGCCGGAAACATGCGCGTGTCTCGAGACGATCGAAGGTGGGGGCAAGGTCGCCAAGTTCTCCAAGAAGCTCCGGGCTTTGGCGCGCGTCCCGGCCGACGTCTGCTGAGTTGGCGGTCGCTGAGCCCCAATTCTCGGCGCGGGCGACGTGATCTGGTCCGGGTCCACCGTCGGAACCGTCCGACCCGCCGCTTGTTACTCTGGGTCTGACCCCGGAGGCCGTTGCCTGGCACCATCACTCCAGCGGGGTTCGGCAGGGCCGTGATCGTCTTGGTTCGTGGGCTTGGTCCGTCAGCTTGGTCTGTGGGCTTGGTCCGCGTCGCTACGACCTTGCCGATGCACAAACGGGGGTGCGCGAGACCAAGTTCGCCGGAGCCTTGCGCGCAGGACACAAGCTCGACGTTGCGGCTGGCACGCAGCTTTGCCTGAAGCGCCTCCTGACACGAACCCAATGGTCGTGCGGAAGGGCCGGTGCTCCCCGCAAGACTGAAGGAGACGTTGGTGTCCCGCAGCGGCCGCGACGCGAGGACCCCGGAGAGCAATGGCGCCGCGCTTTTGCGCGCGAAGGGGCAGCGGCCTCTTCACATCTTCGAAATCTCCCCGGGCGCGGCCCGGTTATTGATGCATGTCAAAGACGTTTTTTGCTCCGCTTGGCTAGCTCGCAAGGACACCAGCCGAGCCAACGGAGTCTCTCACCGTGAGCGAAACACAGCCCGAGCAGCTTTATGCAGCGCGCGAACCAATTTTCCCCAAGCGGGTGCGGGGGCCGTTTCGCACGCTGAAGTGGGCCATCATGGTCGTGACCCTGGGGATCTACTACCTGACGCCGTGGATTCGCTGGGACCGGGGCCCAAACCTGCCGGATCAGGCGGTGCTGGTCGATCTGGCCAACCGCCGGTTCTTCTTTTTCTGGATCGAGATCTGGCCGCACGAATTCTACTTCGTGGCGGGGCTGTTGATCATGGCCGGGCTGGGGCTCTTTCTCTTCACCTCCGCGCTTGGGCGGGTGTGGTGCGGCTACGCCTGTCCGCAAACGGTCTGGACAGATCTCTTCATCCTGGTGGAGCGCTGGATCGAGGGCGACCGCAATGCCCGTATCCGGCTGCACCGACAGGAGACGATGGATGGTCACAAGCTGCGGCTTCGGCTCACCAAGTACGTGGTGTGGCTTCTCATTGCGCTGGCGACAGGCGGCGCCTGGGTCTTTTACTTCACGGACGCCCCTACGCTGCTTGTCGACCTTGCCACCTTCTCGGCGCATCCGGTCGCCTACACGACCATCGCGATCCTGACGGCAACGACCTTTCTCTTCGGTGGCTTCGCACGGGAGCAGATTTGTATCTATGCGTGTCCCTGGCCGCGCATCCAGGGCGCGATGATGGACGAGGACACGCTGACCGTTGGCTATCGCGACTGGCGCGGCGAGCCGCGGGGCAAGCATCGCAAGCGGGCAAAGGCCCAGCCGGCCGCGGCCGCCGCGGCACCGATCGCAGCCTTCGCAGGGGTCGAAAACGGGCCGGGCGGTGCGGTCTATCCCGCCACGCCGATCCCGGGACGCGAGGGGCGTCTGGGCGGCGGCGCGTCGGTGGCGACTTCGGGCCCCGGCGACTGCATTGATTGCATGGCCTGTGTCAACGTCTGCCCGATGGGCATCGACATCCGCGATGGCCAGCAGATGGAGTGTATCACCTGCGCGCTCTGTATCGACGCCTGCGACGAGATCATGGCCAAGATCGGCAAGGACCGAGGGCTGATCGACTATCTTGCGCTTTCGGATGAGGCGCGCGAACGCGCCGGAGAGCCGCCCAAGAAGACCATCCAGCATGTCCTTCGGCCCCGGACGATCCTCTACACCACGTTGTGGTCGCTGGTGGGCATCGGCCTTGTCGTGGCGCTCTTCGTGCGGCCTGACATTTCGATGACAGTCGCGCCGGAGCGTAACCCGCTTTACGTGACGATGTCGGACGGCACCATTCGCAACACCTACGGCATCCGCCTGCGCAACAAGCATGGCGAGGATCGCCGCTTCCGTGTGTCGCTGACGGCCCCGCCGGAGCTGCGCGTGGCGATCGAGGGGACACCCTACGAGAGTTTCATGGTGCCCGCCGACACAACCCAGCTCACCCGCGTCTATGTCTTTGCGCCGCCCCGCAGCCCCTCGGCGGCGGGCGACCGAGCGGACATCCGGTTTTGGGTCGAAGACCTGACAAACGGGGAACGCGTGTACACGGACAGCACCTTCATCGGGACGAATACGACGCGCTGACGCGATGCGCGTCACAAAAGGGAGACAGGAATGGCAGACACAGGAATCATGGCGCGACGGGACGCGCGCCCTCGCCCGGAACGGGAGCTCAAGGGATGGCACGTTCTGGCGATGTTTCTGTGCTTTTTTGGCACGATCATCGCGGTGAACATCTTCATGGCCTCCAAGGCGGTGGGGACGTTTCCCGGTGTCGAGGCCAAGAACGGGTTCGTCGCCAGCCAGTCCTTCCAGGAACGGCGCGCGGCGCAAGAGGCGCTGGGCTGGACGGTCGGCGCGCGGCTGGCAGACGGCGTGCTCGAGATCGTCTTCACCGACGCGGCGGGAGCCCCTGTCGAGGTCGCGACGATGGAGGCCATCGTCGGACGGCCCACCCACGTCTATGCTGACCAGACGCCCGAGTTCACGTACCGGCGTGGGGTGTTCTCGACGCCGCTGACGTTGCCCGAGGGCAATTGGGACGTTCGGCTGGTCGCCCATGCGAGAGATGGAACGGTGTTTCAACAGCGTGTGGCGGTCGTCGTCGAGTAGTGGGCGGGCATGCGCCAACGGGATGGCGCGTGACGTTGGATCAGGGCATGTCGTGCAGAGGGCGAAGCGATGAGTGACATGGCGGCAGACGGGATGTCGGGCGGAGCGGTCGCGTGCCCGGGCTGCGTGACCACATCGGCTGCGCGCGCTGCGGCGGCGCGGGCCCGGGCAGAAGCCGAGGCGGGCCGGGTCATGTTGTCGCTGCCCGAGATCCGCTGTGCTGCCTGTATCTTAGGTGTGGAACGGGCGCTTCTGGAGGTCGATGGGGTTCGCTCGGCGCGGGTGAACTTCACCCTCAAGCGCGTCACCGCCGAGACGGAGCCCGGTGTCTCCCCGGACGCGCTGGCGGAGGTGCTCGAAAAAGCGGGCTACGTCGCCCATGTGCTCGACGCCTCGGTGCTCTCGCTCACGGAGACAGACAAGGCGGGGCGCGACCTCCTGATGCGGCTCGCGGTGGCGGGCTTTGCGGCGATGAACGTCATGCTGCTGTCGGTTGCCGTTTGGTCCGGTGCGGCGGATGCGACGCGGGACCTTTTCCACTGGATTTCGGCAGCGATCGCGATCCCAGCGGTGGCGTTTTCGGGGCGACCTTTCTACGTGTCGGCCTGGGGCGCGTTGCGGCGCGGACGCCTCAATATGGACGTGCCGATCACTTTGGCGATCCTCTTGGCGATTGGCACCTCGCTCTATGAAACGGCACATTCCGGGCACCACGCCTATTTCGATGCAGCCGTGGCGCTGACATTTTTCCTGCTTGGCGGACGGTATCTCGACCACAGGACGCGGGCTGTCGCGCGCTCGGCTGCGGAAGAGCTGGCAGCGCTTGAGGTGCCCCGCGCGCTGAAGCTGGAGGACGGACAGCCGCGCGAGGTGGCGCTGGCGGAGCTTTCGATCGGCGACGTGGTGTTGGTGCGGCCTGGCGGGCGCATGCCGGTGGATGGTGCGGTGGTGAACGGCACGTCCGAACTCGACCGCGGCCTGCTCACCGGGGAGACGGCGCCCGTCTTCGCCGGGCCGGGGCAGATGGTCAGCGCGGGTGAGGTGAACCTCACGGGGCCGCTGGAGATCCGGGTGTCGGCAGCCGGGCGCGACAGCTCGCTGCACCGGATGGCGGATCTCGTCGCCGTCGCCGAAAGCGCCAAGAATCGCTACACCTCGCTCGCGGACCGCGCGGCGGGGCTCTACGCGCCCGGGGTGCATATCCTGTCAGCAGCGGCTGGCCTGGGCTGGTGGCTTTTCTCCGGTGATCTGCGGCTGGCGCTCAATATTGCGGCGGCCGTGCTCATCATCACGTGTCCCTGCGCGCTCGGGCTTGCGGTGCCTGCGGTCACAACCGCTGCCTCAGGGCGTCTTTTCCGCAAGGGGATGCTGATCAAGGATGGGACGGCGCTGGAGCGCCTGGCCGAAGTCGACACCGTTCTCTTCGACAAGACCGGGACGCTGACACTCGGCGCGCCCCAGGTGGCGGACCTGTCGGGGGTCGCCGCGGAAGATCTCGGGGTCGCGCGTGCCTTGGCCGAGGGGTCGGCCCACCCTTTGGCACGGGCCTTGGCGGAGGCGATCACAGCGCACGGGGTGGCTGCGGCCCCTGTAACGGAATTGGTCGAGGTGCCGGGCTACGGCGCGCGGGCCCGGTGGAACGGCGTGCAGGTGCGGCTCGGGCGCGGCACCTGGCTTGGCGCACCTGCGACGGAGGTCACGACGACCTGGCTCGCGGTCGGAGCCTCTGACCCTGTGCCCTTTGCCTTTACTGACAGAATACGGCCCGGCGCGCCCGAGGCGATCGCGGGGCTTCGGGGCTTGGGTCTGCACGTGGCACTGGTCTCTGGCGACGCGGGGCCGGCGGTCGCGCGGTTTGCCGACGCCCTCGGGATCGAGGATTGGACGGCAGAGGTCTTGCCAGAAGCGAAGTCGGCGCGCGTCGAGGCGCTGCAAGAGGCGGGCGCGCGGGTTCTCTTTGTGGGCGATGGTCTGAACGATACGGCAGCGCTGAGCCAGGCCCATGCTTCGATCTCGCCCGCAACGGCGCTCGACGCCGCGCGCGTGGCCTCCGATATCGTGTTGCTGGGCGAGGATATCGGTCCGGTGGCGGATGCGGTGGAAACGGCGCGCCGCTCGGTCCGGCGTATCCGCGAGAACTTCCATATCGCGACATGGTACAACATCGTCGCCGTGCCCATCGCAATCGCGGGGTTGGCGACACCGTTGGCAGCGGCGTTGGCGATGTCTGCGTCGTCGATCACGGTATCGCTCAACGCGTTGCGGGTGCGCTGAGCATGGAGGTGCTGGCCTATCTGATCCCGGTGGCGCTTCTCCTGGGTGGGCTGGGATTGGCCGCGTTCTTCTGGGCGGTGAGGACCGATCAGTTCGACGACCCGGATGGAGACGCGCGCCGCATCCTCGACGATTCATTCGACGACAAGCCGCGACAGGAATAGCCTGCGGGCTACGCTGGGGTGGCATCTCTGATGGCGTTCGCGCCACCCTGCTGTGTGTCAGGACGGCCGACCTTCGGTTTCGCCAGGTGCGATACGTGCTGCGCCGGTCGCTCAGCCGGGACCGCTGGTCTGGCAGCGGGTGCCGCGGGCTTCGAGGCGGAGACAGGCGCGGCTGGCCTGGGTCTCGCTCAGGCCCACGAAGTTCGCTCCGAAGCCGCGGCTGTCGCGGGTGACTTTGCGCAATGCGCCGTCGAGCGTCGACATCTCGGCCAGGGCGGTCTTGAGCAGGACCTTTTCGGCCGCGAAACGCGTCGGGTATCGCCCCAGCGAGATCGACCAGTGCCGGCTGCCGGACGTCGAGACACGGGCCACGACCTCCTGCGTCGGGGCTGCCGAGGCGTCGGCGGCCGCGGCGATCTGACTGGCGGTAAGGGGTTTGAGCGAGCGTGTGGGGCGCGGTTGGGGACTGGGCGAAGAGCGCAGGAACGAGACGGCGCGCGGGACGGCCGCGGCCGTGGCAGCGGCAACGTCGGTCGATGGCGCGGCGGCGGAGCGGTTCTCGGGCGCCGGGCTGGCGCCCGGCGCGGTTGGCGTCGGTGACGCGGCAGCGGCGTCGGTGGCCGCTGCTGTCATGGTGTCCGGGCGGGCCGGTGGCGTGGTCTCTTCCGCGGCGGTTTCGGCTGTGGAACCGGGCACAGTGCCAGGGACGGCCGCGCGCGATGTCTCGGCGGCGATCCCATCGGCGAGAGCCAGCATCAGCTCGTCGGCGGGGGCTGTCTGTGGACCCGGCCGGGCCGCCGGGCGGATCGATGTTTTGACAGCGCGCACCACGCGGACGATCTTGCCCGAGCGCAGGGGATCGGCGGCCTCGGGTGTGGGCTCCGGCGGCAGGGCGGCGTAATTCGGCGGTGCGGGTTTGCGGACGCGCGCGTAGCGCGGCGCACGCTTGAAGCCGATGTCCATCAGACGGGCCACCTCGGCGTTGCGGGTCGCAGTCGAATTGCCGCCGAAGACAGTGGTGATGATGCGCTCCGAGCCGCGCTCGGCGGATGCCACAAGATTGAAGCCCGCGGCGCGCGTGTAGCCTGTCTTGATCCCGTCAGCCCCCTCATACGCGCCCAGGAACCGGCGGTTGGTGTTGTAGACGGTGGCGATCTTGGCCGAGGTCGAGCGGCGGGAGAAGATGTTGTAATACTCCGGATAATCGTAGAAGAGCCGCCGCCCCATGATCGTCATGTCGCGCGCGGTCGAGAGGTGACCCTTTTCGGTCAGGCCATGCGCGTTCTTGAAGGTCGTGCGTGTCATGCCGAGCGCCTTCGCCGTGCGCGTCATGCGACGGGCGAACGCCGCTTCGGAGCCCGAGATCGCCTCGCCGATGGCCGTGGCTGCGTCGTTGGCCGACTTGATTGCGGCTGCCCGGATGAGATAGCGCAACTCGATCTGGCTGCCCGCGCGCAGCCCGAGCTTGGACGGCACTTCCGCGGCGGCGTTCTTGGAGATGCGGACCTTGTCGTCGAGCCCGATCTCGCCGGTCTCCACCGCTTCGAACGCGATGTAGAGCGTCATCATCTTGGTCAGCGAGGCGGGATGCAGCCGCGTGTCGGCGTTTCGGGAATGGAGCACCTCGCCGGTGCGGGCGTCCATCACCATCGCGGCGTAGGGCGCTGCGGCGGCGCGGATGCTGGCACCGATCAGCACCAACAGGACGAGAACGACGAGTACCGGAATAACGGGAAGAGACGGAGCACGCGTGCCCCGCTTATCGACCATGCTCATGGGCCTGCCTATAATCTGCCTCGTGCCGCCCCGGTTTTTTGGTGGGGTCAGCTTATCGTTTCGAGAAGGCTAGCAGGGCGCTGCGCGTCTGAAAAGCGCGGAAGTTCAAGGCGTTTGAAAGCGACATTCATGCAACGCCGCAAGATCCTGTGCGCGCGGCCGAACTCTCTACCAGACCTGTCGCACCCCCGGGTGTCACCCCAGCTCGTCGACGAGCGGGATAAGAGCGCCGAGATGCGCGAGGGTCAAAAAACGCGCATGATTCTCGGGCGCGTCGGCGTGTTCCAGCGCCCATGCCAGCTCGAAGGGAATATGCGCCGCCCAGGCCCCGGCGTGCAGCGCGGGCAGGATGTCGGATTTCATGGAATTGCCGACCATCATCGCGTGCTCGGCCCCCTCTCCATGCTCTGCGAAGATGCGCATATAGGTCTCCGGCGTCTTTTCGGAGACGATCTCGATCCGGTCGAAGTACTCCCCAAGGCCCGATTGAGCGAGTTTGCGCTCCTGATCGAGCAGGTCGCCCTTTGTGATCAGGATGAGGCGATGGCGGGAGGCCGCCAGCTTGATCACGGCGTCTTCGACATGTGGCAGAAGCTCGATGGGGTGGGCCAGCATCTCGTGCCCGGCTTCAAGGATATCGTGGATGACACGGGCGGGGACGCGATCCTCCGTGATCTCCACGGCTGTTTCGATCATCGACAGAACAAATCCTTTGATCCCATAGCCATAACGGTGAAGGTTGCGCTTCTCCGCAGCCAGAAGGCGGGCGCCAAGGTCCTTTGGGTCTGCGTAATCGGCAAGGATCTGAGCGAATCGCTCCTGGGTCAGCACAAAGAAGCGCTCGTTGTGCCAAAGCGTGTCGTCCGCATCGAGGCCGATGGTGGTCAGCTGGGTGGGACGCTGGGCCGGTTGGGGCGCGGGGCGGCGGCCGGAATCAGGCATCGGCGGGGTCCTTGGACAGTCTGCGCCCTTTTCAGAGCGAGCCTCTCTCTTATATTGTCTGCGGACCGCCCGCCAGACGGGTGCGCCCCACCCTTACGTTTTCGCGATTGGAGCCTCTCGCCCGCCATGTTTCCGACCTTGACCCTTCCGGCGGTCCGTGCGCCGTTTGGCGCGACACGCGTGTCGATGTCCGACGACGGCACCAATGAGACCGAGGGCGATTCCAGTGTCATCGCCCAGACCAAGCCGAAGACGAAAAAGCCGCCGCTCTACCAGGTGTTGCTGCTGAACGACGAGTACACGCCGATGGCATTCGTCGTGCATGTGCTCGAGCGGTTCTTTGGCATGTCCCACGCGCAGGCGTTCGAGCTGATGCTTGTGGTACACAAAAAGGGCGTCGCTGTGGTGGGGGTTTTCTCGCACGAAGTGGCGGAGACAAAAGTGGCGCAGGTGATGGATTTCGCGCGCCGGCATCAGCACCCGCTGCAATGTACGATGGAGAAGGAGTAGCCTCCTTCCTGTTCGGCCGGCGGACTCCGTGCGACCAGGTGGCCTCCGCCCTTGGCCTGCGCATGTCGCTGAGATAGACCGCTCCGATGTCCGAAAGCCGCCTCACCCTCGCCCTTGATGCGGGCGCCGTTCACCTGCCGCCCTCTGGGAACATCGCCGTCTATGCGCCGCCCGCCGGGGCCGACCTGACGGCGCTGCCCGCATCGCGTCTGCGCATCGTTCACGGCACAGCCCAGGATTTCGCCTATTGGCAGGCGCTGGGCTTTTCCGTTTCCGTCTCACCGCCGGAGAGCGCAGCTGGCGCCGTCGTGTGCCTGCCGCGTTCCAAAGCCGCCGCCCGGAGCCGGATTGCGCGTGCGCTTGCGCATGGCGGGCCGGTCATCGTCGACGGGCAAAAGACGGACGGGGTCGACGCATTGCTCAAGGAGTTGCGCGCGCGCGTCGCGGTCAGCGCTCCCTTTGCCAAGGCCCATGGCAAGTGCTTCATGGTCTCCGGGGCGCCCTCGGCGCTGGGCGACTGGCTCCTGCCCGACCTGCTTGAAACGGCCTCTGGCTGGGTCACTGCACCGGGCGTCTTCTCGGCGGATGCGCCGGACCCCGGAAGCGTGGCCTTGGCGAAGGCCTTGCCCGACGATCTGAAAGGGCGTGTTGCGGATTTGGGCGCGGGCTGGGGCTATCTCTCCTACCACGTGCTGCAGCGCGCCGGGGTCACGGACTGCGCTCTGGTCGAGGCCGAGCACGCCGCGCTCGATGCCGCGCGTGCCAACGTCGTGGACCCGCGGGCAGAGTTTCACTGGGCGGACGCAACGCGCTGGCAGCCGGGGATATCCTTTGACCATATCGTCGCGAACCCGCCGTTTCACACAGGGCGCGCCGCGACGCCCGCCCTTGGCGTGGCGTTCATCGCAACCGCCGCCCGCCTGCTGAGCCCGCGCGGCACCCTCTGGATCGTGGCGAACCGCCACCTGCCCTATGAGGCGGCGCTTGCCACACACTTTGGCGAGCTGCGCGCACTGTCCGGGCCACCCTCTTACAAGCTCGTGGCGGCGACCCGACCGCGCGGACCCTCTCGCAAGCGCCGCTGATCTGCGCTAGACCGGCCCGGAAGCACGCGGCACAGCGCGCTCGGTACCAGACAGGACGGGGGGGCGTTATGTCGTTTTCCATTGCGGGCAAGACGGCGATTGTCACCGGGGCGGCCAATGGGGTTGGTCTTGCGATTGCGCGTCAGTTCCTCGATGCAGGCGCGAACGTGATGTTTGCGGACATGGACGAGGAGCGGCTTGCCAAGGAAGTGGCGGACGCCGCGGAGGCCGCAGGGGTCGAAACCAGCGGAGACGAGCCGCGCGCGCGCGCCTTCGCCGGAGATCTTCGCGAACGGCTGACCATCGCCAACCTGCTGTCGGCGACGCTCGACATCTTCGAGCGGGTCGACATCCTGGTCAACGCGTCGCGCCAGATCGTCCCCTCCGATCCGCTCGATCCCGATGAAGACGCCATCGAGCTTCTGTGGGAGCAGAATGTGATGACGTCCCTGCGCCTGTCGCAGCTGATCGCCAAGCGAATGATCCGGCAAAGCGAGGAGGAGGGCAGCGAGGCCCAGACGGTTGGCACGATTATCAACCTTTCCTCGATTGCCGCGCGCCGGACGCATCCTGCGCTGATGGGGTATTCCGTGTCGTCCGCGGCGCTCGATCAGATGACGCGGTCGCTCGCCGTGGCGCTTGCGCCGCATCGGATCCGCGTCAACGCGGTGGCCTTTGGTTCGGTGCTGTCGGCCTCGTTGAAGGACACGTTGAAGGAGAACGTTGATTATCGTGCGGACATTAAGGATCACACGCCGATGGCCAGGATCGCCAAGCCGAGCGAGGTCGCGGAAGCGGTGCAATTCCTGGCGTCCGGGGCCGCGCAGTTCATGACGGGCCAAATCATCACCGTGGATGGCGGACGCACATTGCTTGACCCCGTCACCGCTCCGGCGCACTAGAGCCGCGCCGATGACGGACACACCCTTTTCTCTGGTTGGCAAGCGCGCCCTTGTAACGGGTGCCGGCTCGGGCTTTGGCGCTGGGATCGCGCGGGCCTTCGCCGAAGCCGGCGCCCATGTGGGCGTGGCAGACATCCGTACCGAGGCCGCCGCCGACGTTGCCGCTCAGCTTGAGGGGACGGCGCTGCAGGTCGATGTGGCCGATGCTGCATCTGTGGACGCAATGGCCGCGGTCTTTGGCATGCCCGACATTCTTGTTAACAATGCCGGCGTCACCCATGTGCCCGCTGCACTCGAAGATGTTGCGGAGGCAGAGTTTGATCGGGTGCTCGCGGTCAACGCCAAGTCAGTCTATCTGACGGCGCGGGCCTTTGTTCCGGCGATGAAGGCCCGCGGGTCGGGGGCGATCCTCAACGTTGCGTCCACGGCGGGCCTCTCGCCGCGCCCACGACTGAACTGGTACAACGCCTCCAAGGGCTGGATGATCACGGCAACCAAGACAATGGCGGTTGAGCTGGCCCCCGCCGGTGTCCGCGTCAACGCGCTCGCGCCCGTGGCGGGGGAGACGCCGCTTCTGGCTTCGTTCATGGGCGAGGACACGCCCGAGATGCGTGCGAAGTTCCTCGCCACCATTCCCATCGGGCGTTTCTCGACCCCGCAGGATATGGGCGCGGCGGCCGTGTATCTGTGTTCGGATGCGGCGTCGATGGTGACGGGAGCCGTGCTCGAAGTCGACGGGGGCCGCTGCATATGACGCTCGAGCCGACGCGCATCTCAGTCTATGCGGGGGTGTTTGAGACGCAGCCGCTTGTCTTTGCGCATCTCGAGGACGCGATGCCGGGTCTCGATCTGGCGGAGGTCGATGTGATTATGCACGACCCCCGGGCGCGTCTGGCCCATGCGTTCGAGCCGAAGGTGGCCGAGGCACTGGAAGATGCCCTCGGTCTCGCGACGACCTGTGTGTTGATCTTTCCCGAGGCGGTGCCTTCGGGGCAGCGCCTGCCGGACGCAACCCCGCTCCTAGCCGGGCTTGGCGTGCACCCCGGCCACCGGCATCGGCCATGACACATGCGGGTGTCTGGGCGGGCGTCGGGCCGCGCAATCTGATCACGGATGTCGCGGGTCTGCGCGTTGGGCATGCGACAGAGGCACGGATCAAGACCGGTGTCACGGTACTGACGGCCGACCGTCCGCTGACGGCCGCCGTGCACGTCATGGGCGGTGCCCCGGGCACGCGGGAGACGGATCTGTTGGCGCCGGACCGGCTTGTACAGGAGGTCGACGCGCTGGTGCTCTCCGGGGGCTCGGCCTTTGGCCTTGATGCCGCGTCGGGTGTGGCGGCGGCGCTGCGCCGGTCTGAGCGGGGGTTCTTGGCGGCGGGGCATCGCGTCCCGATTGTTCCGGCGGCCATTCTGTTCGATCTGGCCAATGGCGGGGATAAGGACTGGCAAGAGAGCCCCTATCCTGCGTTGGGGCGCGCGGCTCTGGATGCCGCTGGCGCGGACTTTGCACTCGGCTCCGTGGGGGCGGGCACTGGCGCTGTGACGGCGGATGTCAAAGGTGGGCTCGGCTCGGCCTCCTTGCGGATCGACGGCGGATACACCGTCGGTGCCCTGGTGGCGGTGAACGCGGTTGGATCTCCGCTTGTGGACGGCGGTCCCGCGTTTTGGGCAGCGCCTTACGAGATCGACGGTGAGTTTGGCGGGTTGGGGCGCGGCATGGCTCCGGACCCGTTGGCGCCGCCGCGTGTGAAGGGCCAGCTGGCTCCTGGCCTGTCCACGACGATCGGGTGTGTGGCGACGGATGCCGTCCTGTCCCAGGCACAGGCTCAGCGCTTGGCCGTCGCAGCGCACGATGGATTGGCGCGCGCGCTCGTGCCGGCACATACACCGATGGACGGCGACCTCGTCTTCGCCTGCTCCACGGCGTCCATGGCCTTGCGAGATCCGGTGGCGGACGTCCTCTTTCTGGGGCATGCGGCTGCTATTTGTATGGCTCGTGCGATCGCACGAGGTGTGTTTTCTGCGCAATCGGCACCATCTGATCTTGTCTCGGCGTGGCAGGTCCAATTCTCCCGGTAGAGCTGGGACGAATTTTCGTACGAAAATTCGCGCGCCGACCGGACGATGGTTTTTTTGGAGCGGTCATGCTCTGCTCCGGGGTACGTGTATTGCGGACTGCGCGTTGTGCCGCCGGATGCAAACGGCTTGGCCTCGCACGCGCGCATAGTGGCATCAAGGGAGGAGGCTAGCGGGCAGATTGCGGACTGGTCAGGTTCTCTAGAATTTGATGGCGCGGTCGCGGGTCGATACCCTATGGGAAGGGTGAGCGGCCGTCGCGCCCTTCGCTGGCACTTGCGACGACACGAGTGAAAGGATCATCCCATGCTAGACACCCCCGACAATCTGCGAAGCCGCCTGTCAGACCCTGAACTGCTCGCCACAGAGGCCTATCTCGCCGGTGCGTGGACGGGTGCGGACAATGGCTCGGCCTTTCCGGTGACAAACCCTGCCAACGGAGCGCTCCTGGCCGAGGTTGCACATCTGGGGCGAGCAGAGACAGCGCGCGCAATCGCCGCCGCCAAGCAGGCACAACGGGCTTGGGCCGCCCGCACAGCCAAGGACCGCAGCCAGATTTTGCGCCGCTGGTACGAGCTGATCCTGGCCGCGCAGGAGGACCTGGCGCTCATCCTGACCGCCGAGCAAGGCAAGCCGCTCGCAGAGGCGCGGGGCGAGATCGCCTATGGGGCGTCCTTTGTGGAGTGGTTCGCGGAAGAGGCCAAGCGCCTCTACGGGGAGACGATCCCGGGGCATGCCCCCGACAAACGTATTCATGTGATCAAGCAACCCGTGGGTGTCGCAGCAGCGATCACGCCATGGAACTTCCCCAACGCGATGATCACGCGCAAAGCCGCCCCCGCCCTGGCCGCAGGGTGTGCTATGGTCGTGCGCCCTGCGGAGCAGACCCCGCTCTCCGCCCTGGCTCTGGGTGTTCTGGCCACACGTGCCGGCATTCCCGCCGGCGTTCTCTCGATCCTGCCGTCGGATTACTCAAATGCGCCCGAGATCGGGAAGGAGTTCTGCGAGAATCCCGACATCGCCAAGATCACGTTTACCGGTTCGACGGAAGTTGGCCGCATCCTGCTGCGCCAATCCGCCGACAGCGTGAAGAAGGCGACTATGGAGCTTGGGGGCAATGCGCCCTTCATCGTGTTCGACGATGCCGACCTTGATGCCGCTGTCGACGGAGCGATCCTGTGCAAGTTGCGCAATGCCGGGCAGACCTGTGTCTGTGCCAATAGGATCTATGTTCAGAGCGGCGTATACGACGCCTTTGCCGAGGCTTTCGCCGCCAAGGTGGCGCAGATGCCGGTTGGCGACGGGATGGCGCAGGGAACGCTCATCGGGCCGCTTATTGATGCAGACGCCATGAAGAAGGTCGAAACACATCTCAGCGATGCACAAGCCAAGGGAGCCAAGGTCCTCGTCGGGGGCGCCCGCCACGGCGCGGAGGGGAACTTCTTTCAGCCCACGGTCGTGACGGGCGCGACCCAGAAGATGGCGTTTGCGACGGAGGAGACCTTTGGCCCGTTGGCCCCGCTCTTCAAGTTCGACACCGAAGAGGAGGTTGTCGCCATGGCCAATGATACGATCTTCGGCCTCGCTGCATATTTCTACGCCAAGGACATCGGCCTTGTGACGCGTGTCTCAGAGGCGCTCGAATACGGCATCGTCGGCGTCAATACCGGGATCATCTCGACGGAGGTCGCTCCCTTCGGCGGCGTCAAGCAATCGGGGCTGGGGCGCGAAGGCTCGCGCCATGGCATCGAGGAATACTTGGAGATGAAGTACATCTGCCTCTCGGTCTGATCGGCCCACTCGGCAGAGGCGCAGGCCGGAGTGTGTCTCCGGCCGCCCGCTGCTTTCACAAAACTGAAGCGAAACCGTTACGTCCCTGTATTGGCGCTCCGTCAGATCCTGCGCGGATGAACGACCAAGAGGGGACTCTCATGAAGACGACTTTGCTCGCCACCTCCATGTTGGCGATCGCCGCGACGGGTGCGCTGGCGCAAGACATCAGCTTTAATCGGGTCTCGTCCTTCGGCACGTACCTGAACAATGGTGAGGCCGCCGGGCAGGAAAGCTCCGCCGAGATCATCTCGGCCACACCAGATGGCATGATGCTCGTGTACTCGGACAGTCCCCTTCAGGTTGTCGGTATGATCGACATCTCCGATCCGGCCGATCCACAGCCCGCCGGCACTATTGCGCTGGAGGGGGAGCCCACGGCTGTGTCCGTCCTGGGCGGGACTGTCTTCGTCGGCATCAACACGTCCGAGAGCTACACCGCCCCCTCTGGCCAACTGGCGCATTACGTGCTCGAGACGGGGGAACGCGCGGCCGCGTGCGATCTGGGCGGACAGCCGGATTCGACGGCTGTTGCGCCCGATGGGTCGTTTGTCGCCGTCGCCATTGAGAATGAGCGCGACGAGGACTTGGGCGATGGCCGCGTCGGTCAGGCGCCGGGCGGCTTTGTTGCCATTGTTCCGCTCGATGGCGATGGCATGATGCGGTGCGACGCAATGATCCTGGCCGACGTGTCCGGTCTTGCGGACATCGCGCCCGAAGACCCCGAGCCCGAGTTCGTCGACGTGTCGCCGGCCGGTCAGATCGCCGTGACGCTTCAGGAAAACAATCACATCGTTGTGCTGACGTCAGACGGGGCGCTCGTTTCGCACTTTTCCGCGGGCACCGTTACGCTCGACGGGGTGGACACCAACGAAGAGGGGGCCCTCCGTTTCACCGACACGCTTGTCGACGTGCCGCGCGAGCCTGACGCGATCCAGTGGATCGACAATGACCATTTTGCCATCGCCAACGAAGTCGACATGGATGGGGGCTCGCGCGGGTTCACCGTGTTCCGCAAGGATGGCACGGAGCTTTTCGAGAGCGGCCTCTCGTTCGAATATGCCGTCGCGCAGATCGGGCATTACCCCGAGGATCGCTCCGGCAACAAAGGTGTCGAGCCGGAGGGGATGGAGTTTGCCGTCTTCGACGGAACGCCGATGCTCTTCCTGCTCTCCGAGCGGGGCTCCGTCGTCGGCGTCTACGACATGACGGACCCCGCAGCACCGGTGCTGACGCAGCTTCTGCCTTCGGGAATCGCGCCGGAGGGTGCCGTGGCGATCCCCGCGCGCAACCTTGTGGCCATCGCCAACGAAGCTGATCTGATCGAGGACAACGGCGCGCGCTCGCATGTCATGATCTTTGAGCAGAGTGCCGGAGCGCCAGCCTATCCCATGCTCACCTCCGAAGGCCTGCAAGAGGAGGGGCGACCCGTTGGATGGGGCGCCAATTCCGGGATGGTCGCGGGCGCAGGGAGCACGGTCTATTTCGTCAACGACAGCTTCTATGGCATGCAGCCGTCGATCTTCGAAGTCGATGTGGCTCAGACACCGGCCAGGATTACGGGCGTGACCCGGATCACCCGTGAGGGCGCGCCTGCGCAGCTGATGGACCTCGAGGGGATCACGGACGACGGCGCGGGCAACTTTTACGTTGTCTCCGAGGGCCGGACGGACCGTGGCATCCCGCATGCCATTTATCATGTCGAGGCTGGGGGCGAGATCGCGCAGGTGATCCCGTTCCCCAAGGAGGTGATGGCGGTGGAGCGCCGTTGGGCCGCCGAGGGCATCACCCGTGTGGGCGGGACGCTCTATGTCGTGATGCAGCGGGAGTTCGACGACGATCCACAGAACCACGTGAAGGTGCTGGCCTACGATCTGGAGGCTGAGGACTGGGGGGTGGTGCATTATCCCAAGGGCGAACCGGACACGGGCTGGATCGGCCTGTCTGAGATCGTGGCCCGGGGCGGGTTTGTCTACTTCATCGAACGCGACAACCAGATCGCGGAGCGCGCGAAGGTCAAGAAGATCACCCGCGTGGCGGTCTCCGATCTTGCGCCCGTGCCGCTGGGGTCGGATGTCGTGCCCGTTCTGGCGCCGGAAGAGGTGCGCGATCTGATTCCGGATCTTCGGCGGCTGAAGGGCTATGTGCAGGACAAGGTCGAGGGGCTGGCGATTCTGGAGGATGGCACGGCCTGGGTGTCGACGGACAACGACGGCGTGGACGACCATTCCGGCGAGACGCTCTTCTTTTCGATCGGACGGCTGGACTAGGTCTGGGCCCCGCGGGGCCGCGCCCTCTGGCATTCAGCGGGAGCATGGTCAGCTGATAGTCGCCGGATGCCGGGGTTGCGGCTGTCCCAGAGCCCTCTGATTCGAGAGTAAGTCCCGTGGTGTGAGCCAGCGGGGCTTCTGCTTTTATCCCGCGTCCCGCCTAGGATCGGATTATTGGGGGCGTGGTTTCAAGGCGGAGCACGCGACCAGGAGGCTACCCGGGGCGCGGGGGCGCTCCCGCCTCCGTGCGTGGCCTGTCGGCCCCTTCCTCCGTTGGGCCGGGCGCCCTGCGGGCGCGGCCACCGCCGCGCTCGGCTCGAGCGTGATGCTGTCCCGAGCACAGGGTCTCCTGTGCTACTGCAGCTGCAAGTCCGCGAGGTAAGCCAGAAGGTTGACGCGGTCGTCCCCGTCCACAAGGCCACGATAGCTCATGGACGTTCCGGGCGCGTAGTTGCGGGGATTTTCGAGCCATTCGTTCATCGCTTCGATCGTCCACGCACCGTCCAGCGAGGTCAGCGCATCCGAGTAGCGGAACCCGTCGACGCTCGCGCGATCGCGTCCGATGACATCCACAAGGTGCGGTCCGACGCGATTCTGCGCCTGATCCGCGACGTGGCAAGCGGAGCATTGGCGCCAGACGCGGCTGCCGGCGCGCAGATCCCCCGCTGCCGCGATTGCGGCAAGGTCGACGGATGCCGCGGCGGCGACGACCTCGGCTTCGGCGCTCTCCGCTTCTGTCGCGTCTGCGACGACTGGGGTGTCGTGCGCCTCGTCGATGTCCGCGACGACCTCGCTGTCGGTATCCTGAACGTCGGTGGCTTCTGCGACGACCACGGTCTCGGTTTCTTGCGTTTCGTCGGTCTCTACGACGACCTCGCTGTCGGCATCCTGAACGTCGGCGGCGTCTGTGACGACCACGGTCTCGGTGTCCTGCGCCTCGTCGGTCTCTGCGACGACCTCGGTCTCGGTGTCCTGCGCCGCGTCGGTCTCTGCGACAACCTCGGTCTCGGTGTCCTGCGCTGCGTCGGCCTCTGCGACGACCTCGGTATCCACTGCCGCATCGGCGTCCGCAGCCACCTCGGTTTCGGGGGCCTCCGCGTCGGCAGCTTCGGCGACATCTTCGGCAGCGGGGGGCTCAGCTGCGGCGACAGCCTCTGCCGGAGCCTCTTCTACCGGGGTGTCGTCGGTCTCCTGTGCGGCGGCGTCTTCCTGCGGCTCCTCGATCGTGGGCGGAAGAGGCGCCACAGGGATGGACGTCGTCTCATAGAGGCTCCCGCTGGCGCCCCACACAACGACGAAAAACAAGGTCGGGCCGCCGACGCCCAAAATTCCTGCCGTGATCTTGTCCACGATATCCTCCTGAGGGCACGTTGGCCCGGTACGCGTTCTCCGTGAGCAACATTGGTCGCCGTGCGGATATTTCCATGACATATTGTCGCAGGCCTTCTGGCGGTCAAGCACCGGGAGCGCAAGTCGCCGCCGCGCAGGCGTGTGACTCTAGCCGGTTGAGGTTAGGGGGGCCTTTACAGCGGCGGCTCTTCTATCCCAGGCTTTGCGTTGGGCG
>JBCCYI010000028.1:0-26624 GCA_039189975.1 Pseudomonadota bacterium | reverse complement strand
GCATGATACTCGGCGACGACCTGGCGCTTGAACTCGGTGCTATGGCTTCGATGGCGTCTCGGCATGGGCTTCCTTCCTCTGAAAGCCCGCCCCCGGTCAATTCAACTCGCTCAATCTGTCCACCTGGAGGGGCGCACTCCAGATCGGCGTTGAAGATTGACCCCTTTGGAGCTGAGCTGGCCTGGCGCTGCGTAGTCCCCGAGTAACGTAGCGGCGGCGAGCCAGCGTGGCTTCCGTTTGCTCTACGCTCGGTTCTTGAAGCGACAGCCTTCGTTTCCGGTCTCGAGGATTTCGCAGTGGTGCGTGAGACGGTCGAGGAGCGCTGTGGCCATCTTGGCGTCGCCGAAGACGCTCGGCCATTCACCGAACGCGAGGTTGGTGGTAACGATGACCGAAGTGCGCTCATAGAGCTCGCTGATGAGGTGGAAGAGAAGCTGACCACCGGTTTGAGCGAACGGCAGATAGCCCAGTTCATCCAGGATCAGGAAGTCCAGGCGGGAGATGATGTCTGCAGTTCTTCCTTGGCGTTCGGCACGTGCTTCGGCGTCTAGTTTGTTGACCAGATCGACGACGTTGAAGAACCTGCCGCAGCGGCCGTTGCGGATGCACGCTCGTGCGATAGCGACAGCGACAGCGAGATGGGTTTTCCCAGTGCCGATTCCGCCGATCAGGACTGCGTTGCGTTGCTGATCGAGGAAGTCCCCGGTGGCCAGATCGCGGACCAAGGTTTCGTTGATCTCGGCTGCTTCGAAGTCGAACTCCTCGATCTCTTTGGCCAAGGGCAGCTTAGCGATGGTCATCTGGTATTTGACCGACCGCGCTTGCTTTTCGCGGATCTCGGCGGTGAGCAGGTCCCCGGCGATCTGCTGCAGTTCATGCTGGCGCTTGATCGCCGTCGTGATGATCTCGTCGTAGGCCGTCCTCATGCCGTAGAGTTTCAACTGCCCCATGGCGTCCAGCACCTGTGATCGTTCCATTCTTCGCCCTCCTGAGCCTGTCGTAGCGGCCGCAATCGGCGGCAGGCTCTTTGCTGAGCTTCAAGGCATCTGGGGTGGCGATGGTCAGGGCCGGTGGCGGCTCCCGACGACGGGCCAGTATGTTCAACACGACACTTGCGGCATGAACGTTGTTTGAAAGCGCTTCCGCGCAGGCCGCTTCGACCGACTCCATGCCGTCGGTCAGAACAGCGCCAAGGATGTCCACCATTTGCCGGTCGCCTCTGAGCTGTCGTTCGAGCTTGCGCTGAATGCGACGCAGGGCCGGTGGCAAATCCCACTCCTTGAACGGCGCCCCGTTGCGTAGAGCACCTGGTTTGCGTTGCAGAACAGGGATGTAGTGGAGCGGATCGTAGATTGTCTTATCCCGCCCGAAGACCCGCACATGCTGGGCCACAATCTGGCCGTCCTGCCAACACTCCAAACGGTCGGCATAGGCATTCGCCAATGTCTCTCGGACCATTGGCGTTCCATTGGCTCATTCTCGACGGGGCGCCCGACCGCACGGGCATCCACCGAGTACCGGTTCTTGTCGAAGCGTACGAGGCAGGTCTTGGAGACCGACGCGGCCACGGCGTGGAACCCGTCGAAGCGGCCCGTGTAGGGCACAAGGCTCTCGCGCTCTTCCTGGAACACCTCCCAGATCGTTTTGTTGGGAATTTCCGGGTGCCGGTGCGCCTTGGCATAGGCGACGCAACGATCCTGCAGCCACGCGTTCAGCTCGGCATAGGATTTGAACTTTGGCCGCGGCACGAAGAACCGTTGCCGCAGGACACCGACCTGGTTCTCGACCTGGCCCTTTTTCCAGCCCGAGGCCGGGGTGCAAGCGACCGGCTCGACCAAGTAGTGGCCGCACATCTGCTGGAATGAGCCAATGATCACGCCAATGGTCCGAGTGACATTGGCGAATGCGGTTGTAGGCACGATCTTTGCCGACAAAGATCGCATCAACTGCGGTCTTCGCTCGACCATTGTTCTTGAACCAATGGCGAACCAGGTCTCGCTGTCGTAGATCCCACGCGCGCAGGCGCCGCCGAAGAAGGCAAACGCCTTGTCGTGCGCGTCGAACACCATCTCCTGGGTCTCACGGGGGTAGGCCCGCACGAAGGGCATTCGGCTATGACAAAGACGGACATGGCCGACCTTGACCGTCGTCGTAAGCCATCCAGGACCACGATCTCATGGCTCCAGTCGAACTGGTAGGCCTCCCCCGGATCGAAGCTGAGCGGGACAAAGGCGCTCGCCGAGGCCTCCTGCGTCGCCTTTGACCACGTGGCTGCATAACGGCGTACCGCATCGTAGCCGCCGCCATAGCCCCGGTTCCGAAGCGCCTCATAGATCCGGATCAGCGTAAGCCGCTCCCGCTTTACACGCCTGGTATTCTCAGAAAGCAGCTCGTCCAGAGCCGATCGCCAAGGATCGATCTTGGGCCGCGGTTGCTTCGTTCGATCGTAGGTGAACCCGGTCGCGCCAGAACGGATGACCTTGCGCACCGTATTGCGCGACACGCGCAGCTCGCGACAGATCTGCTTGATCGACTTACCATCGACAAAATGCGCCCACCGGATCTTCGCGATCGTTTCCACCACCAACATCAGCGTGAGTGATGCCACCGCTTGACCCGCAGGGCTCTTCCCAGCGGTCACGCAACGGAGGCCCGGCCCGTATGGCAACCGGGACAGGTATGGAGAGATGGCGATGAGCGGACAAAAGATAATCGAGGGTCTTGAGGAAGCAGTCGAGCACGCCAAGAGCACCCAAGACTGGGAAAGCTTCGGGCGTCGCGTCATCAATGAAATCTGGCGCGGCCATTGCGAGATTGATGGAGCCGATATCCAAGAATGGGCCGAACGGTGCGGCCAGATTGAGCCCGTGGCCTACGACCCGGCACGGCACGGAGATGGCCCGATGGACTACGATATCGAGCCCGGAGACACGATCTACCAGTTCACGAAGCCGGAGTAGCCTAGTGGCCCACTCGCTCCCCACGGAAGCCCTCATCAAGCGTAGCCTCGCCGCATGGCAGAGCGCCGGCCTTGCCGTGGCCGGCATCGAGGTGGCGCCAGACGGCACGGTGCGCATCCTTGCGCCAATTGATGCCCTGCGCGTAGCTTCTACGCGAGAGGGTGTTGAGGGGAATACATGCGACAGGGTGTTCGATTCAGGGGCGTAAAGGTCGTCGTGAAGAAGGACGGTCGCCGGTACGTTTACCGCCGCACGCCTCAAGGCCTTGTTGCGCTTCGCAACCTGCCCGAGAACGACCACGCTTTCTTGAAGCATACTCAGCCGCAGGAACGCAGAAAGCGCCGGAGCGCAGAGATGCTCCCAAGGGCAGCATAGCGTCCCTCTGCGCGGCGTATGTCGCTTGCCCAAGCTACAAGCGTCCTGCGCCTTCGACACGGCGCGTACGCGCTTTGGTCGTGGACGCCATTGCGACACAAAGGGGCAAGGAGCGCGTCTGCGACCTTAGGGCTCGGCACATTCGTAAGGACTTGCATGAGCGAACCCCAGGCGCTGCGTCCAATCGCCTCAAGGCATGGCGAGCCTTATGTGCATTCGCCGTCAACGCGGGCTGGATCGAAACAGATCCAGCAAGAGACGTAAAGGCACCCAAAGGCGAGGTTACACCTCATCGCCAGTGGGCCAACGACGAAGTTTCAGCATACCGCGAGTATTGGGGCGAGGGCACCCCAGAGCGTGTAGCAATGGAGGTAATCTACTGGACCGCCGCAGCCTGCGTGGATGCCGTGAGGCTGGGCGAGCAAATGATCGACAAGGATGGCTGGCTGTCTTTCCGACGCCAGAAAACGAACGAAACAGCCACGTGCCCAGTCGTCAGCCTACCCGCCTGGAGCGCGTCAATGTCCTCTGACCGCGACCATTTCCTTACTGCGATCAGTGACGCGGATATACTCTGGATCAAAACTCGCACAGGGCGCCCCCGCTCCGTCAAGGCTTTGTCGCAGTTGATTTCCGCAGCGGCGAGGCATGCTGGCCTGTCTGCGTGCACCGCTCACGGGCTGCGCAAAGCTCGCGCCGCAGCAATTGCGGAAGCGGGAGGGACCCCCTCGCAGATAGGCGCGTGGTTAGGCGATGTGTCGTTGGGCATGGCGGCTCACTACACTCGCCAAGCTGACCGGAAAGCCATTCTTGGGGCGGAACATGAATAGAACACGGGAAACCGCGCTGCAAGAGTTTCCAAAATCGCGAAAAAGCGCAAATAAATCAACGGTGACTTAGAGAAGTGGCGCACCCGAGAGGATTCGAACCTCTGGCCTCTGCCTTCGGAGGGCAGCGCTCTATCCAGCTGAGCTACGGGTGCATTCCGTTCGCGAGATGCTTACGCTATGCTTACGCGAGATCTTCGGCTTCTTGAAGAGCGAACCCGACATACGCTCAAGCCTTTGTTTCAATAGTCTTTTTCAGCAGCACCTTTTGCAATCGCCAGACTTGACATCTGTCTTCGGAGGGCGACATTCCATCCAGCTGAGCTATGGGTGCTCCTTGCTCACGAAGTGCTTACTTCAAATTCCCGCGGGATTAAAGCAAAGATCGGCAGCGCCGCAGACCACTGATCTGAAACCTTCACTTTACTCGTTGGCTACACAAGGGTCTCTTGACCTCAGCCGTCGGACCTCAGCGCTGTGAGCAACCGTCCGAAGGGTGCTATGCCATGCGCGCTCTTACGTGATAATTCAGGGGATCGGAAGAGCGAACTCGCGGGTTCCCGGAAACGCTGTTGGGGAGGCACGATCTCGATAGACGCAGTCCTGCGGCATTCGTTCCTCGAGGGACAGACCGTGCGGATGTGCGCGCCCTCGTGTGTGAGGCGTAAACTGACCAAGGCGGCGATCGGCTCAGAGAGGTGAACCGTCCTCGATGTTCGACCAGGCGCGATCAGCATCGAGAAACCCGAGCGAGACTTTCGTCCGATGCATCACCGCCTAATCGCCGGTGTGTATAGCTGGCATCGAATGAACGTGGCGACGCAGCGTCATTGGCACGGTGAGCAAGAGTATGGGATCAAAGGCCGCATCTGCCAGCGCTGCGTGCATCTTCCGCTAAACCATTGAGCGCATCGCGCTTCTTTGAAGCGACGTTGGGCTTCGGGCTTGGCGTCTTCCGGATGCCCTACGCCATGGGCCAAGGCATGGAGCGACTCGACAGAGCGGTCGGGACCTCAGACCGCACCAGGACCAGGACAAACGCCGCATCCAGTCATTTGGGTTTGAACGGGTAGCGTGTACCCTGATTCCCGGACTCTCGACGTCGGCGGCCAATGTCGTGTCCTGTCATCCCAAAATACGGCAGCGGGCCATGGCTTTCTCCAGCCGAATTGGGTGAAAGGTCCGCGACTTTCTCCCCTCGTGCACGTTCGAGCCATTGAAACTCGCTGCCGCATGCGACAAGGGAAACGCACGATACGGAGGGTTACATGGATCGCGCAACGTCACGGATCGACACGACATTCGCCAAGTTGAGGGGCGAGGGGCGGAAGGCCTTTGTCGCCTACATCATGGCAGGCGATCCGGATCCCGCCACCTCCATGGAGATCGTCGCGGGCTTGCCCGCCGCTGGCGTCGATATCATTGAGCTTGGCATGCCCTTCACCGATCCCATGGCGGATGGGCCGACCATTCAGCTTGCCGGGCAGCGTGCACTCGATGCCGGCCAAACGTTAGAGGCCACGCTCGATATGGCCCGCTCTTTTCGCCAAGCCGATTCCGAGACGCCAATCGTGATGATGGGATACTACAATCCGATTTACCACCACGGGGTGGATGCGTTTCTTCGAGATGCCAAGGACGCCGGGATAGATGGTCTGATCGTGGTCGACCTGCCGCCCGAGGAAGACGCCGAATTGTGTCTACCCGCACAGGCCGCGGGGTTGGACTTTATTCGGCTGGCAACCCCGACCACCGACCATGCGCGGCTGCCAACGGTGCTGAAGAACACGTCTGGCTTTGTCTATTATGTGTCGATCACCGGAATCACCGGCGCGGCCGAGGCGCAGGCAGACGCCGTGGCTCCCGAAGTGGCCCGCATCAAAGCGGCCACGGACCTGCCCGTGATCGTGGGCTTTGGAATCAAGACACCCGAGAGCGCTGAAGCCATCGCCGGGATCGCCGACGGCGCCGTGGTGGGGTCTGCCATCGTCAAACAAATCGAGGATGGCAAATCGGTGTCGGAGGTGCTGTCTTTTGTGAAGAACCTGTCGTACGGCGCGCACCGCGCTTGATCGCGCGCACCTCGGGCGCCCGGGGCCGCACAGGCCTGAGAGCAAGGGGGCGACCCGCCCCGGTCCAACGCGTGCGCCTATGCAGACACGTCATCGCCCCCAAAGACGCTCTCGCGACAACGGAGCGGCATATCCACACCCGTTCGCGTGAAGCCGCGCCCGCGAAACCGATCGGCGGCGACACCCCGGCGCACTCCCTTCCCCGGGCGACGGATGCTAAGCACAAGGCACGACGAAGGGAGGCACACCACATGCCCGTTATTACCGAGATCGAAGACCTCAAGCGGATCTACCGTCGGCGCGTGCCGAAGATGTTCTACGACTATGCGGAATCGGGCAGCTGGACCGAGCAGACCTTTCGCGAGAACTCCAGCGACTTTGCCAAGATCCGCCTGCGACAGCGCATCGCCCGCGACATGGACAATCGCACGACTGCGGGGACGATGATCGGCCAGGACGTCTCCATGCCGGTAGGGCTGGCGCCCGTAGGGCTGACGGGCATGCAGTGCGCCGATGGCGAGATCAAGGCGGCGCGGGCAGCGGAGAAGTTTGGCGTGCCCTTCACGCTGTCCACTATGTCGATTTGTTCGATTGAACAGGTCGCTGCCAAGACGTCGAAGCCCTTCTGGTTCCAAGTCTATACGCTCAAAGACGACGATTTCATGCGCCGCCTGATTGAGCGCGCCAAAGCGGCAGGGTGTTCGGCGCTTGTGATCACGGTGGACCTGCAAGTGTTGGGCCAGCGGCACAAAGACCTCAAGAACGGCCTGTCTGCCCCGCCAAAGCTCACGCTGGCCTCTATGGCCAACCTCGCCACCAAGGTGCCTTGGGGGCTGGAGATGCTCGGCACCAAGAACCGCTTTTTCGGCAACATTGTCGGCCATGCCAAGGGTGTATCGGACCCGTCGTCTCTTTCCGCCTGGACCGCCGAAGCCTTTGACCCCTCACTTGACTGGGACCGCATCCGCACGCTCATGGCGATGTGGGACGGGCCCGTGATCCTCAAAGGCATTCTCGACGTCGAGGACGCGCGCAAGGCCGCCGACGTGGGGGCCGACGCGATCATCGTCTCCAACCATGGCGGTCGCCAGCTCGATGGGGCGCTCAGCTCGATCCGCATGCTGGGGCCAATCGTGGACGCGGTGGGAGACCGGGTCGAGGTGCATTTTGACAGCGGTATCCGCTCCGGCCAGGATGTCCTGAAGGCGATCGCGATGGGGGCCAAGGGCACTTACATCGGCCGCGCCTTCACCTACGGGCTTGGCGCAGCCGGGCAGAAAGGGGTGACCCAGGCGCTGAACGTGATCCACAAGGAGTTGAGCACCTCGATGGCGCTGTGCGGTCATCGAGACCTGGCCGAGGTCGGGCGAGATATCCTGCTGATCCCAGACGATTTCGAAGGCAAGTGGGCGGGCAACTGAGCCTCCGCCGGAACGGTCTTGGCCGCCCGCGCGAAAAGGCTTGGCAGGGCCCCTGACTGGCGCATCCACGCGCTCTTCGGGCCTGTGATCTGCGGGGTACTCTGCGGGCTGCCAACGCAGCGAAACCGCAGCTTACACGCAGCTGTCATCAGCTGAACTTGAAGAATTCGTGGAAAATTAACTCTTTTCCCGCTACTCCGTCGATGGGCAACGGGAACGAACGACATGGCAGACGCACTGCTCGGCCTGGTACAGGTTTGGCTCTGGACAGGGGCGGTCGTTGCGATTGCGTTCCTGGGATGGGGGATCGACCGGATCGACGAAGACGCGCGAGGCGCCTATGTCTTTCGCCCGCTTTTGGTCCCCGGCATCCTGCTCTTGTGGCCGTTGGTGCTGTGGCGATGGTGGTTGCTTGAGACCGCGCGGGACGACCTGCGCAAACGGCATGATCCACCGCGCCACTCCCATACCTTCGCTGCCCTTGGAATGAGTATCGCGCTCGTCCTCGTCCTTGGCTTCGGACTTGCCAGTCGGCAAGTCTGGCCAGCCGACACCGTCCCTCTCCAGCTCAGCCCGCCGCCAGCACCGGAGTCCTCGCAATGAGCGTCAAGTACATCCCCGTTCAATGGAACAAGAACAAGTACTGGTACGACGCGGTCCTGCTCCTGAGCGTCTTCGCCTTTACGTGGATCTATCTCCGTCTCGCCCCCGCCTGGCTTGACCATACCCGCCCCGTCGACGGCGCGATCACCAATGCGCGGGCCTTTGGCACGTGCGCCTTTGTCATGATGAGCGTGATCCTCGCGATCGGTCCGCTGGCGCGGCTGGACCGTCGATTTTTGCCGCTCCTCTACAATCGGCGTCACTTCGGTGTGCTGACCCTATTCGTCGCGCTCACCCATGTGGCCTTCATCCTGGGGTGGTACTATGCGTTCTCGCCCACCCCGCGACTGGAAGCTCTGCTCACGTCGAACACCACGTTCGACCGCGTATCGGGCTTTCCGTTTGAGTTTTTTGGCATCTTCGCTCTGCTCTCGCTCATGATCCTTGCGTTCACGAGCCATGACTTCTGGATGAAGTTCCTCTCGCCACCTGTCTGGAAACGCCTGCATTATCTGATCTATCCCGCCTATGTCGCCGTCGTTGCTCATGTCGCTTGGGGCATTTTGCAAGACCAGCAGGACGTGACACTGTCGGTCCTCGTCGGAGCGCTGTCAATCTGCGTCGCCGGGCTGCACGTTGCTGCAGCGCTGCACGAGCGTCGCAACGGCGACCCGAAGGCGGGGCGCGCGGGAGACGGCTGGGTGCGCGTCTGTGCGGTCGAAGAGATTGCGGAAGGGCGGGCGCGCGTTGCCGAGTTGCCAAGCGGCGAGCGGGTCGCCGTTTTCCGGCACGAGGGCGCGCTCTCTGCCATCTCGAATGCCTGCGCGCATCAAAACGGGCCGCTGGGCGAGGGCCGCATCATAGAGTGTGTCGTCACCTGCCCCTGGCACGGATTCCAATACGATGTGCGGACAGGCCGCTCCCCGGACCCCTTCACCGAACGCGTGCCGACCTATCGTGTGGCCCTTCACGGATCGGACGTGCTGGTCGATCCCGAGCCGAACCCGATCGGCGTCTCCTCCGCGCCCGTCGCCGTCCCCGGGGTCTCGTCGGCGCCAGCTCGCGCGCAGGAGGCCCCAGCATGAGCGCCTCCCCCAAGGACCCCTTCTTCATCGGGTTTCTGCCGGCTCCGGCCGGGCTGCGCCCCTTTCTGATTTCGACGATGCTCTCGGTCGTTGCGTTCTTCGCCGCGCTCGGCGCGATGATGGCGCTGAGCCAAGACGATCCGGGCGACGGGTCGTTCCGTTTCGATCTGGGCCGCCAGACCGTCACAGGCGTGCTGGAAACGACGCCCTACCCCATCGTGCATATCACCGAGGGCAATGAGACGATTCCCAGGGGGCACACCCTGATGGTGTCCGGTCAGGGCAAGAACGGGGCGATTGGCCGGGGCGCGCCGTTGAACGGGCAACTGGTGACGATCTCGGGCGTGCTGCTGACACGCGGCGATCTCGATATGATGCAGCTCCGCGGGGGCCGGAATGGTCTCGCCGCCGCAGAGACCGCCGAGGAGCGTGCGGCGCCGGCAGAGGCCCCGGCGCCCGAACCGCTCGGCACTTGGAGGCTTGCGGGCGAGATCTGCGATGGCAAATGCCTGGCCGGTGCGATGCGTCCTGGCCGCGGTCTGTCGCATAAGGCTTGCGCCGATCTCTGTATCGAGGGGGGAATCCCGCCCGTCTTTGTGTCGAGCCAGCCCGTCGCTGGTGAGGAGTTTCTGTTGATCACCGGTCCGGAGGGCACCCCGCTGCCTGAGGCCGCACGCGACTGGATCGCCACCTTTGTGCACGTCGAGGGCGAGATCACCCGTCACGGCTCCCTGCTGGTCTTCGCGATCGATCCCAACACTCTGGAGCCGATCGAATGACCGGGCGCCTTATCGGGGTTGCAAGCGCGGCGTTCCTCGTCACGCTTCTGTACTATGGGTCGCGCTACTGGTCGTTTCGCTGGTGGGACAGGCCCGGCCTCTTCGGTTGGTCCGAGCTTCCGCCACAGGGCGGGCTGGTTCGCGCTTGGCTGCGCGGCACGCCCTTCGCCGTCTACGACATCGTTCTCTGGGCCGTCGCTGCGTTCGTCCTCCTGACCGTCGTCCAGAAGATCGCGGACGCGATCGCAAACCGGAGAAAGTAGTACATCCATCGTGCCCACCCAAGGGCGCCATCCCACAGGCCAGCAACCGAAAAGAAGGACGCCCGCCATGGACACCCAACCCCTCGACTGGATCAGCGTCGGCCCGGCAGACCTCCCCGAGGGCCGTGTCAAAACGGTGACCGTACGCACCACCTCCATCTGCTTGTCGCATTTCGACGGACAATGGGCCGCGATGGACAACCGCTGCCCGCATCAGGGCGGCCCCTTGGGCGAAGGCTCCATCGAGCGCGGCGTCGAGGGGCAGTGCTGGATCCGCTGCCCCTGGCACGGGTGGGACTTCGACCCGCTGACCGGCGCCCCGCCGGGCGGGCACGCGGACACGGGCCAGGCTCTGTTCCCGGTCGAAGTGCGCGAGGGGGAGGTCTTCGTCGGCCTGGAGCCCGAGCCGCCCCACGCCCGGACGGTGACCGATGCCATGGCCGAAACGATGGTCGCCTGGGGCGTACGCCGCGTCTTCGGCATGGTCGGGCATTCCAACCTCGGGCTGGCCGATGCGATCCGACGGCGCACCTTGGACGGCGAGATGGCCTATATCGGCATCCGCCACGAGGGCGCGGCCTCCTTCGCCGCCTCCGCCTATGGCAAGCTCACGGGCAAGCCAGCGGCGTGCCTCACCATCGCGGGCCCCGGCGCGACGAACCTGCTCACCGGCCTTTGGGACGCCAAGGTGGATCGCGCGCCCGTCCTTGCCCTGACGGGCCAGGTGCAGACGCAGGTTTTTGGGCCCGGCGCGTTTCAGGACATCGACCTCGCCTCCGCCTTCGACGCGGTCAGCCGTTTTTCTCAGACGGTGCTCACAACGTCAGACCAGCCGGAGCTCATGGCGCTGGCCTGCAAGAACGCCCTCGTGGAGCAGGACGTCGCTCACCTGATCTTTCCCGACGATGTGCAGACCAAGCCATCTGAGGCGGCAGCGAAAGGGCCCGAGGGTCGCCTGTCGACCCCAGTCGTCGTCCCCGCCGCGGGAGACATCGCTCGCGCCGCCGAGATGATTGACAGCGCCAGGCGCCCGATTTTCATCATCGGGCATGGCGCGT
This sequence comes from Pseudomonadota bacterium, assembly GCA_039189975.1. GTDB lineage: Bacteria > Pseudomonadota > Alphaproteobacteria > Rhodobacterales > Rhodobacteraceae > HLUCCA09. The sequence goes on along the minus strand of JBCCYI010000028.1, from coordinate 15,181 downwards.
GGGATGCCAGGGACGCGATCATCACGCTGGCCGAAACGCTCGGCGCTCCGGTGCTGACAACGTTCAAGGGCAAGGGCCTGATCCCCGACACGCACCCGAATGCAGGTGGCGTGCTCGGCCGTTCCGGCACACCGATCGCGAGCTGGTTCATGAACGAGGCGGATCTGCTGATCGCGCTCGGCTCGTCCTTCTCGAACCACACCGGCATCTACGCGGGTAAACCGATCATCCAGGTCGACTACGAACGCATGCAGCTTGGCAAGTTCCACCCTGTGACGCTGCCGATCTGGGGGGAGATCGGCGCCTTCTGTGCGGCCGTCGCCCCCCGGATCACCCGCCATGCCGAGGCGCCCGACCAGATCGGCGAGCTGGCTGATCGCTGGACGATGTGGCGCGCCGAAAAGGCCAAGCGGCTGGGAGAAGAAGGCGCCAAAGGCGTCGCCTCCGTCGCGGTGTTCGAAGCCCTCTCCCGCGTTACGCCCGAGGACGCGATCATTGCGGTCGATGTGGGCAACAACACCTACTCCTTCGGGCGATACTTCGAGAGCAAGGGCCAACGGGTGCTGATGTCGGGATACCTCGGCTCCATCGGCTTCGCCTTGCCCGCCGCCATGGGCGCCTGGGCCGCGACGCAGGATTTCGAGCACCTGCGCGGGCGCAAGGTGATCTCTGTCTCCGGCGACGGGGGATTTGGCCAATATGCGATGGAGCTCACGACGCTCGTCAAATACGGGATGGATATCACCCATGTGCTGTTGCACAACGACGAGCTCGGCAAGATCTCCAAGGAACAGCGCGCGGGCGAGTGGCCGGTCTGGGAAACGGGGCTGCACAACCCCTCCTTCGCCGCCTATGCCAAGATCTGTAGCGCCCACGGGGCAAAGGTCACCCGCGGCGCGGATGTCGAGGCGGCGTTACGCACGGCCATCGCAGTCGACGGGCCCGCGCTGGTGGAGATCATGACCGACGCGGAGCTGGTCTGAGCTCGGTCACGTCTCTTCACAGCGGTCCAGAAGCCACGTCCGGAACGTGCGCGCGGCCGGGCTGAGCTGTGTTTCTCCCGCATGCGCCAAAGTGTAGCTCTGCACCCCGGCCGCCTCGCCCAGAGCGCCGCATCGCACGAGCCCGGCCTGCGCCGGCAGGTCCCCGGACGCGGGCGCACGGGCGAGGGCCACCGCGCCCTGCTGCGCCAACGCCAGCGCGGTCAACGTGTTGTCGGTATAGACGAACCGGGGCTCCCCATCCGCGGGCAGGAACGATGACCAGTTGGTGCGATGGCTCGCGATCTCGATGAGCGGCAGATGCAGCAGATCCTTCGGTCCTTTGATCCCCGCGGCAATCTCGGGCAACGCAACGGGATAAATCCGCTCCCCCATCAGGGGATCCGCCACCTCGTGTGGCACCGGCGGCATGCCAAAGAGGACGCGAAGATCGCAGCGGTCCGGCGCGAATTCCGCGTCATGGATGCCGGTCATCAGGTTCACGCGGATACCGGGGTGCAGCGCGGTGAACTCCGAAAGCCGCGGCGCGAGCCAGCCGGTCGCGAGCAAAAGCGAACACTGAAGGGTCAGCGTGGCCGTCTGAGCGCCGCCAAAGAGGTTCGAAGACGCCATCTCGATAGCATGTAAGGCGCGGGCCACCGTCGGCAGGTACGCCTTGCCTGCATCCGTCAGCGCGACGGACCGGGCCCCGCGCTTGAAGAGCGGCCGGCCGAGCGACGTCTCCAGCGCCTGGATCTGCTGGCTCACGGCGGGGCGCGACATGTTCAGCGTCTCGGCTGCGCGGGCAAAGCTGCCAGTGCGCGCCGCAGCCTCGAACACGCGCAACCAGTTGAGAGACGGAACGCGGTTTGCCATGGGCCGAGCGTAAGCTCAACTTACGCCATGCCACAAGAGATCCAGCTTTTCCCGCACGAGAAACCTGCTGAGATTGGCCCAAACGGGAGGGCTGCACATGAACGCACCGCATACGATCGGCACCGGCGGGATCGACGCTTCACGCTACAACGACAACGGGTTTCTCTGCCCTATCGACGTTCTGTCGCCAGAGGAGGCTGCCGCACATCGCAGCGCACTGGAAGCCTTGGAACGAGACTTTGAGGGCCAGTTGCCCAAGCCCGTCGGCCACTACCTGCGTCTCTCCGCGCATGTGGCGACAGACCTTCCCCTGAAGATCGCACGCGACCCGCGCGTGCTCGACGCCGTGGAGATCCTTCTCGGCCCTGATCTGATGCTCTGGAGTTGCGAGTATTTCATCAAGGAGGCACATTCCTCCAAAATCGTCTCGTGGCATCAAGACCTGACCTATTGGGGTATGGACGGCAGCGATCATGAGGTTACCGCCTGGATCGCCATCTCTGCAGCAACCGAAGCCTCTGGCTGCATGAGATTCGTCCCCGGCAGTCACACGCAGCAGATCGTGCCCCATAGTGACACCTTTGCCGCTGACAATCTGCTGAGTCGGGGCCAGGAAATTGCCGTCGACGTTGATGAGGCCCGGGCGGTGTTCGCCGAGATCCAGCCGGGACAGATGTCGCTGCACCACGGGCGCCTCTTTCACGCCAGCGGGCCGAACACAACCGATGACCGGCGGATCGCGCTGGTACTGCGTTTCATCCGGCCCGACACACCGGCCATGGGCGCGGCGCGGGACTACGCCGTTCTGGTGAGGGGTGCGGATCGCACGGGCAACCGGATCAACATGGTGCCCGGCAGCGGAAACTTCACGCCCAGGCAAATGCAGCTATATCAGGAGGTGACCGGAGCGCAGGAAGACGTTCTGGCCGACGGTCTCGCCCCCGAGGCCGCCCTTTACGACACAGCGGAGCCAAATGATGCCTGACACCGTGAGCTTCACCGCAATGAAAGACGGGACACGCGAAGACTACGAAATGCTTGACGCTCTCGAACAGGTGTACCGCCAAGGTACGGCCAACCGACTGCTGCGCGAACTTGCCCTGCAGGCCGACGAGTCGATGAGCGGCTACAAGATCACGCGGCTCGAGCACGGGCTGCAATCGGCCACCCGCGCGCGCAGGGCCGGGGCGGATATTGATTGGGTCGTCGCAGCCCTCCTGCACGACATCGGAGACGGCCTCGCCCCGCAAAATCACGACAAATTCGCTGCCGAGATCATGCGCCCCTACATGCGCGAAGAAGTGACCTGGGTCGTCGAGCATCACGGCATCTTCCAGATGTACTACTACGCGCACCATTACGGGTGGGATCGGGAGCTTCGCACCAAATACGCGGACAGCCCGTATTACCAGTCCTGCGTCGATTTCTGCGAACACTGGGACCAGTCGAGTTTTGATCCCGACTATCAGATGGACCCGCTCGATAGCTTCGAAGCGGATGTCCGAGCGGTGTTTGCGCGCAAGGCCTACGACCCGGACGTGCTCCGCCCGGGCACCGTTATCGGGGTGCCGCATTAGCAGCAGGGCCCGGCTCTCCTGCCACGCCGCATGCGCACATAGCCCAGAGCCTAGGCGCGCAGCGGTACGCCGCTCATTTGGGCGGCGTTCCCGTGCCCTCGCGAGGTAGGAGCCCTTCCCGCATGGACAGCGCTTGTCAGTGGCCGCGGTTTTTGAGATCCTAGGGTATCTCTGGCACGGATGATTCCTTAGGGCCACGCATCGAAACCTCTTTCTTTGGGAGGGTGATCGCAGCGTGTCCCAAGCCCTGTGTGCACTTCCTGGCCGGATGGCCGGAGCATCAAATCTCGCAACCATGGATCCGTCCACCCCGGGCGCGATGCCCGTTCGCCCACAGGTGGGAGCTCCTGTTGTGTGTGAGCGCGCTTCAAGGACTGCGTCCGGGCAGGAGGGTGCACGGTGATGGATGCGCCCGTGTCTCAGTTGCGGCTACCGCGTGTCGGCGTGCCGATCGACCTCATTGCGGACCCGCAGACCTTTGGTGGGCAACGGTGCGGAGATCTGCTGTGTGGCACGCTCCTCCTGGTGAACGGCCATGCCTGCCAGCTGGAGGCTGATACAGAGCCTGGAATGCCGCGCCGCCTGGTTCTGCCCCGACTGACCGAGGCGCATGTACACCTTGAAAAAGCCTTCACCGTCGAACGTATCCCGAGCATCGGCGGCGACCTCGAGGCCGCTGTCGCCGCCCAGTTCAAGGACAAATCTCTTTGGACCCGCGCAGACCTTGCACAGCGCATCACGCGCGGGATCGACGAGCTGCGCGCCGCTGGCGTGGGTGTTGTACGGTCTCACGTCGATTGGGGGTGCGGCGCTGACGATCCAGAAGCGCCGCTGGCGTGGGAGGTCTTGACGGACCTTGCCTCCGCCGGTGCAGACGGTCTCACCCTGCAAGCCGCCGCCCTGACCGGGATCGACGAGATGGCAGAGCCAGCCAACGCGCAATCGGTAGCCCGCAGGGTCGCGCGTGACGGCGGCGTTCTTGGCAGCTTTGTCAAGTACCATCCCGACAGGCGGGCCGGCCTGAAAAACCTCTTTGATCGCGCTCTCCATCATGGGCTGTCGCTTGACTTTCATGTCGACGAGGGGCTCGACCCAAGCCTCGACGGCGTCGAACTCATCGCCGATGTCGCCCTTCAAACAGGCTTTGACGGGCCGATCCTGTGCGGTCACGCCTGTGCGCTGATGTCCCTGCCGGAAGGCGATGTCGCCCGTATTGCAGACAAGCTCGCGCGGGCCGGAATCACGATTGCGATCCTGCCGACGACGAACCTCTATCTGCAGGGCCGCATCCCTGGCGGCACCCCGACGAAGCGCGGCCTGACCTGCCTGCACGAGCTGAGGGCGCGCGGTGTGGAGATCGTCGTCGGGTCCGACAATGTGCAGGACGCGTTCTGCCCCATCGGGCGGCACGATCCGCTCTATTCGCTTTCGGTGGCCGTGCTGGCCGGGCATCTCGACCCGCCCTTCGCCCCGCACATCGCCATGATCACGAGCGCCGCCGATCGCGCGCTCGGCCTGCCGTCCCGTCGGGTCGACGGCGCGCGGGCCGAAGACCTGCTGGTTTACGATGCCGCGGGTCTTGCGGGCCTCATCGCCGCTGCGCCAAGCCCGACGCCCCTCCCGACCATACTGGAGACTGCCGATGCCGGATAATGCCCCCGCTCCTGCCCCTGCCCCTGCCGTGGATTGGGCCGAGATCGCCGCCCTCCTCGCCCCTGTCGAGGTGCTGGACGACCCCACGACCATCAAGAAGCGCAGCCGCGATTTCTTCTGGTACTCCCCGATTCTCAACGCGCAATTGCGCCGGTCCTTCGGCGATCTGGTGGCCCGGCCAAAGTCGCCTCAGGAGATGGCCCATTGTCTTGCCGTCGCGCATCACCATGACCTGCCGGTGGTCCTGCGAGGCGGTGGCACCGGCAATTACGGGCAAGCCGTACCGCTGCAGGGCGGGCTGATCCTGGAGACCACGGGTATGAACAAGGTGCTTGAAATTGGCGAGGGCTACGTGCGGGCAGAGGCGGGCGCGCTGATGGCCGATGTCAACGCCGCCCTCATGACCGAGGGGTGGGAGATGGCGATGTTCCCGTCCACCCAGGACATCGCGACGATCGGTGGCTTCGTCGCAGGCGGCAGCGCGGGCATTGGCTCAATTGCTAACGGCGCGCTGCGACAGAAGGGAAATATCATTCAGATCAAAGCTCTGTCGGTCGCTGATACGCCTGTCGAGCACGTCTTTGACGCCGAAGACTCGCTGCGCATTCACCACGCCTGGGGCCTCAACGGAGCGATCACGGAAGTGACGCTGCGCACCGTGCCAACGCAGGATTGGGTCGGCTGCATGGCAGGGTTCGACAGCTACCGCGCCGCCTACGCCGCGGGCTATGCGCTGGCCCGCGCGGAGGAAACGGAGATCGGGCGCAAGCTTTGCTCGGTCGTCGACGCGCGCATCGCCGACTACTTCCCGCGCCTCGAGGCGCATATCCCGAAGGGCGAGCACCTCGTTGTGACCCTCGTGCCCCGGGCCCAGACCGACGCGTTCCGCGCCCTGGTGACAGCGCATGGCGGCAAACTTCGCCTCGCGATGGGAGAACCCGAGCGGGTGGCGGCCAAGCTCCCGCATGTCTTTGAATTTGCGTACAACCACACGACCCTGCAGGTTCTGAAGTCGGACCGCTCCGCGACGTATCAGCAGATCGGCGTACCCGATGCGGCGGATGCCGACCGCGTTGCCGCGATGCGGGAACGGCAGGGCGAGGAGGTTTGGCCGCATCACGAGTTCAGCCGCTACGAGGGCGAGATTTACGCCGCCGATCTGCCGATCATCTGGTACAAGAGCGCTGAACGACTGGCCGAGATCAACGCGACCTACGCGGCCGACGGCTTCATCGTGTACGACGCGCATGTCAACGCGATCGAAGGCAACGGCCTGCAGCCCGATTACCGACATCTGGCGTGGAAAAAGCGCCTGGATCCCAAAGGCTTGCTCAACCCCGGCAAGTCGCGCGCCTGGGACAAGGTGCGCCACCTCACCGCCGAAGAGATCGAGGCGCTCCGCGACGCAGACGGCGCCTCGGAGACCCCTTAGCAGGACAAAGGACATGACACAGTTCGATCTCACCCCTCTCACCGACCCCTTTGGCGTCGAAGTCCATGGGCTGGACCTGATGGACGTGGGCGCCGGCCCCAGCTTTGACGCGATCCGCGCGCTCTTTGAGGAGCATTCGGCGTTGCTCTTTCGGCGCCAGGCTCTCAGCCCCGACAAACATATCGAGCTTGCGCAGCTCTTCGGCACGGTGGAAGACCGGATGGCGGACGAGCGCAGGCCCGGCGAGGCCTACAAGATCCCCGAGGTCAGCAATGTCCGAGAGGACGGCTCGACCACGGGCGAGATGGATCTGCACACGCTGAATCTCAAAGCAAACTTCCTATGGCACTCGGATTCGACATTTCTGCCAGTGCCCGCCCTCGTCAACATCCTCGCCGCCCAGATCGTGACCACGACGGGCGGTGCGACAGAGCTTGCCTCCACCCGCGCGGCCTGGGCGGCGATGCCCGCCGATCTGCGCGCCCGCATCGAGGGGCGCGGCATCTGGCACCGCTATAGCCACTCGCGCAAACAGATCTCAGAGGAGCTGTCGCGTCTGCCGATGTTCAACAAATGGCCCGACCAACACTGGCGTGCCACCTGGACGAACCCGGTCAATGGGCGCGAGGCGCTCTACATCGCCAGCCACGCGTTCCGGGTCGACGGCTACAACGATACCGAGAGCGCGGCCCTGCTTGAGGAGCTTACGGCGTTCTGCACCCAGCCCGCCTATGTCTACGCCCATTTCTGGGCAGAGGGAGACGTGCTGCTGTGGGACCAGCGCGCGGTGATGCATCGGGGCACCCCCTGGCCCTTCGAGCAGCCCCGCAAGTTGCGCAGCCTGTGCGCCAGCGTGCGGGAGAGCGATGGCTCGCCCGCAATGCCGCTTGAGGAGACCGGCGCGTGATGGGCGCGGTTTTGCTCCTGGTCGAGGCGGTGCTGGTGGCGAGCCTCGGCATCTGGATGGCGGTCGCCGTCTATGACAACTGGCGCCACCCGCGGCTCAACCGCGAGGCCGTGGCGACCGTGATGCGGCTAGACCTGATGGCCCGCGACTTTCCGGACGATTACGCGTTCGTTTCGCACCGGCGGGTGGACAGCAACCGTCTGATCGACGTCGCGTTCCACACGATCCGCTGGGCCGAAACCGTCGCTGCAATGATCCTGGGTGTATCCTCGGCCCTTCTCATCGTCGCCGCGTTTGGCTGGGCGCCCGCCACCCTGGCCAACGGGCTCGCCGTGTTGGCGACAACGTATTTCTGCGCGATTTGGGCGGGGTTCATCATCGGCGGAAACTACTTTCACTACTACTTCTGCCATCAATGGGGCCAGTCGAACCACTTCATGTTCATGTACTGGGGGCTTTTCGTGCTCGTGATCCTCATCATCTGAGCCATGGCTGACCCTCTGGCGCCCCTCAGCCCGAAGCTTCCAGCGGCTCAACATCGACCGAGTGTTCGCTCACTTGCGGGCCAGCGGTGCGCAGCACGCCCTTGACCGGTGCCACATCGCCATAATCCCGCCCATAGGCGACGGCGATGTGATCTGTGCCCGCCCGGCAGGCATTGGTCGGATCATATTCGACCCATCCGACCTCCGAGCCGCACCAGACGCGCACCCAGGCGTGCATGGCGTCGGCTCCCGCCAGGCGCGGCTTACCCGGCGGCGGCAGCGTGCGCAGAAAGCCAGACACGTAGCCTGCGGGAATACCGAGCGCGCGCAGACCCGCGATCATGATATGGCTGAAGTCCTGGCAGACGCCATGGCGCGCAGCAAAGGCCACGCTGGGCGGCGTGTGCACATCGGTGGCGCCGGGGTCGAACTGCATCTCGTCGTGCAACGCCTGCGACAGCGCTTCAGCGATCTGCGTGGTGGTCATCCCGGGAGCGGCGAGAGCATGGGCGAAGGCGGAGATCTCTGTGTCTGGCGCAACCCTTGGCGACGCGCCGATGAAATGGGCCGGGCTCTCTGCGCTGAGCAGGCGAACTGCGGCGGCCTCGGCGCTGAGCCCCTTGAGGTCGGGCGAAAGGTCCAGGCTATCGGGGGGCTCCAGCACCTCGACCCGCGCACGCAGCCCAAGTTCGACCGATGCGATCGGCCTGTGAAATGCGAGCGTTGTCATGACATTGCCAAAGAAGTCCAAGACATCGTCCCGCTCGGAAGGTCGAGGCGTGACCCGCAAGAGCCGCGACCGGACGATCTGCCGACCTGGCAGATCCGTCGGCAACAGGCGCACCTGGGTCCGCGCGTTGGGCGATGGCACGCCATAATCGTGCCGGATCGAGAGACGGATGTCGTAGAGCATGCCCGCCCTAGTCCAGGTAGGCCGCGGCCAGGCGGCGCGCCACCGTGGCAAGCGCCCTGCGGACCTCGCTCAGCCGCGCAGGTATCACATCCTCTGGGTGGGCGACGGCGAGGGAGGTTTCGAGCGGCATCAGCGCTTCGAGCACGGCCGAGACGCGCCCATCCCGGCGCGCGAAGGGCAAGGTTTCGGCAATACGCCGCATGGCGGTCACCTGAAAGCGGATGGCGCGCGGGTTGTCGGGATCCAGAGCGATCAGGTCCACAACCGTGTCATGCGTCGGATCCACACGGTAGCGACGCTGATGCGTGATGCGGCTGTCTGCATATTCGAGTGCGACGTCCAGGAGGCCCTGTGTACGGTCCTCACCGGCAAAGGAGCGCAACACCATCGACGCGCCATCGGCCCGCTCCAGCGCGCGCCCGAACGTCAGAAAGCGCCAACCGGAGGTGCGGTGCATGTTCTCATGCACCAACCCGTTGAACCCGGTGATCTTGCGCAGCAGCACGCCGAGGGCGCGTGCACTGTCATCGCCCGGCGCAAGCGTGCCTGCGCTCTCGGACAGGTTCGTCAGAAGGTCGGACAGCGCGGCCCAACCGTCGACGGAGAACCGGTCGCGCACGCGGCCTGCACACAGGCGCGTCGCCTGGAGCGAGGGCTCCAGAAGGGTCTCGACGGGCGCGCTCACATCAAACGAAATCCGCTCGAAGTGGCGGGCGATGCTTTGGAGGCGCGCGTCGTTTGCGTCACCGGTCTCCGCAAGGCGCAGGTGATAGGCACGCAACAGGCGGATCGCTCCCTCGCATCGCTCGACATAGCGGCCGAGCCATAGCAGGTTGTCTGCGGCGCGGCTGGGCAACATCCCGGTGTCCTCGCGCCGAAAGCTCCCGCTCTCGAACATCGTTCGGTCGCCCACGGGCGCATCGCCCATCACCCAGACATCGGCCACCGATCCACCACGCTGCATGGAGAGCGCCGTGGCGTCGCCCCCTTTGCCGATGCGCGCATAGCCACCGGGCAGAAAGGTCCAGCCTTCCGGTGTCCGCGCGGCAAAAACGCGGATCGTCATGGGACGCGGTTTGAGCTGACCGTCGATCCAGGCGGGCGTGGTCGAGAGCGTGACCGCCTCCTGTCCGACAAGATCGGGCCCGTTGGCATCGATCCAGTCCCGGAGCTGCGCGTCGGGAGCGTCTTCGGCGCGGCCGTGAGTCTGATCGCCCTGAAAGGCGCCTGCGATCGCCGCGCCAGCGCCGATATCGAACGGCAGCGATCGGCTCAGCGCTTCGCCGATGTAGAGCGCGTCCGCATTGGACTGGACGTAGGCGCGCTCTGATGGTTGTCCGCACCACCATGTGGCGACATTGGGCAGCTTGAGCGGCGTTCCGAGCACAACCTCGGCGATCTTGGGCAAAAACGCCATGAAGGCGCGCGTCTCGACGATGCCGGAGCCCAACGCGTTGACCAGGCTGACACTGGAATGACGCAGCGCGTGCACGAGGCCCGGTGTCCCGATCTTGGAGCTCTCGTTCAGCTCGAGCGAATCCGCATAGGCGGCATCGAGCCGACGCCAGATGACGCCGACAGGCTGGGGCCCGGAGACGGTGCGCACGAAGACCTCGCCGTTCTGGACGATCAGATCCTCGCCCTCCAGCAGCACAAGCCCGAGGTAGCGCGCGATATAGGCGTGCTCAAAGTAGGTGTCGTTGCCAGGCCCGGGCGACAGGATCGCCGTCCGCCGCCCTTCGGCGCCCGGCAGCAGATCCATCGCATCGCGGAAGGCACGAAAGAAGCCAGCCAACCGGTGCACATGGGCGCGTGAAAACTTGTCCGGGTACATGCGCACGGTCGCCATGCGGTTTTCCAGCGCGAAGCCGGCGCCCGAAGGCGCCTGCGCCCGGTCTCCAAGAACCACCCATGAGCCATCGGGACTGCGCCCGATCTCAAAGGCGAGAAAATGCAGGTAGTGGCCCGACACCGGAGGCACGCCCACAAGCGGGCGGTGCCATTCCGTGTTGCGCGCCACGAGGCTGGCGGGCAGATGCCCGTCACGCACCAAACGCCCCTCGCTATAGAGGTCTGCGATGACCCGTTCGAGCAACTCGGCCCGCTGGGCAAGCCCGTCGCAGATCGTTGTCCACTCCTGCTCGTGCAGGATCACGGGGACATGGCTCAGCGGCCAGGCCCGCTCCTGCAGCGGCTCGGCGCTGTACTGGCGATAGAACACACCTGCATCGCGCAAGTACTGGTCGCCGCGGGCAAAATGCGCCGCGATCTGCTCAGAGCCGAGCTTGGCGAACTGCTCGATGAACGGGAGCCAGACAGGGCGGATCGCGCCATCAGCGTCGAGGAGCTCGTCGGCAACCTGCGCAGGCACATTGTACCCCGCCAGGAGCGTGGACAGGGCTTCGGGGATGCGTTTGGCCGGCGCGGTCACAACAAGCCCGGCAGGCGGCGCAGATCGAGCGTCATCGGAAACTCGGGATGCGGTGTCTCGGCGACCTCCGGGTAGGGGCCGCTCGTGTGGCCATGCGCCTCGAAGCGGGAGAGGCGGCGTGCCTCGGCCTCGTTGCCGTTGACCGGAAACGTGTCGTAGCTGCGCCCGCCAGGGTGGGCGACGTGATAGACACAGCCGCCGATGGCGCGGCCCGACCAGAGGTCGTAGATGTCGAACGTGAGCGGCGCGTTCACGGGCAAAACCGGGTGCAGCGCCTCGGCCGGTTGCCACGCTTTGAAGCGCACCGCGCCCACCTGCGCGCCTGAAAGCCCGGCGTCGGTCATCGGAACAGGGCGCTGGTTGCACATGACGGCGTAGCGGTCCTTGTGCGCCGTGGTCATCTTGACCTGCAGCCGCTCGACGGAGCTGTCGGTGTAGCGCACCGTGCCGCCGATGGCGCCGATCTCGCCCAGCACATGCCAGGGCTCCAGCGCCTGGCGCAGCTCCAGATGCACGCCTTCGACATCGACGGACCCGAAAAAGGGGAAGCGGAACTCGGCCTGCGCCTCGTACCACACCGGGTCGAGCGCGAAGCCGTGGGCGCCGAGGTCGCGCAGGACCGAGAGGAAATCCTCCCAGAGGAAGTGGGGCAGCATGTAGCGGTCATGCAGGACCGTGCCCCAGCGGACGGGCCTGCCCTCCACCGGATCGTCCCAGGCGCGGGCGATGAGGGCACGGATCAGCAGCTGCTGAGCGAGGTTCATGCGCGGATGGGGCGGCATTTCGAATCCGCGGAACTCCACGAGGCCGAGGCGCCCGGTGGGTCCGTCAGGCGAGTAGAGCTTGTCGATGCAGATCTCGGCGCGGTGCGTGTTTCCGGTGACATCCGTCAGCATGTTGCGCAGGAGCCGGTCCACCAGCCACGCAGGCGGAGCAGTCCCCTGCCCCGGCTTCGGGATCTGGCTCAGCGCGATCTCAAGCTCGTAGAGCGTGTCGTGGCGGGCTTCGTCGATGCGGGGGGCCTGGCTTGTCGGGCCTATGAAGAGCCCCGAGAAGAGATAGGACAGCGACGGGTGCCGCTGCCAGAGCAGGATCAGCGACTTGAGCAGGTCCGGGCGACGCAGGAAGGGGCTGTCGTTCGGGGTCGCGCCCCCGACCACCACGTGGTTGCCGCCGCCCGTGCCGGTGTGCCGCCCGTCGATCATGAACTTGTCGGCGCCGAGGCGGCAATTGCGCGCCTCCTCGTAGATGGCCTCCGTGGTCGCCACGCAATCCTCCCAGCTGGATGCGGGGTGGATGTTGACCTCCAGCACCCCGGGGTCGGGGGCGACGCGGATCACATTGAGCCGGCTGTCATGGGGCGGGGTGTAGCCCTCGATGTGGACAGGCAGCCCCAGCTCGGCTGCGGTGTCTTCCGCGGTCGCGAGGAGCTCGAGATAGTCCTCCAGCGTCTCGACCGGGGGCATGAAAACGCAGAGCCGCCCGTCGCGCGGTTCCACTGCAATGGCAGTGCGCACAGCGCCAATGGACGGGTCAATGCCGCCTTGCTGGATGACGTCTTGCCGTTGGGTGTCATCGCGGGCGCCAGATTGGACCCGCTGTGCATGGCCGCGAGACACCTCCGGCGTCATGGCGACGCGCTCGGCGTCTTCGGCCGCGAGACGGTCGATCTCTTCCTGCACGGCATGGCGACGGCGTTCGGCGACCTCGTCGTGGAAGTCGGGCAGAGGGGACACCGGGATCGTCGGATCGGCGGTATAGGTGTAGGGATAGCTGCTGGCCGGGATGAAGGGGAGCGTGCCGAGCGGAAGGCGGAAGCCCGCGGGGCTGTCGCCTGGCACGAGGAAGAGGTGCCCGCGCCGCGGCTTCCAAAGCTCCGACATCCAGTGCTGCCCCGCAGCCTTGGATTGCCAACGCTGGATTGGCAGCGCGTAGCCCGCTGGGGCATCGAGACCGCGCTTGAAGACGCGGGCGAAGCGGGCGCGCTCCTCGGGGTCCTTCAGCTTGGGGTTTTCGGGCGAAAGGTTCTCGGGGAGTTGCGCCTCCTTGAGGATCCACTCGGCGGGATCCTCAAAAACGGGTTGGGCGTTCTCGGGCGCGATCCCGAGCCGCTCGGCAAAGCCAGCGAGGAACTTTCCCGCGTCTTCCGCCGTCGCGCCCGTCTCGGCCGCTTCCTGGGCGACGAGGTCCGGGTTCTTCCAGACCGGCTTGCCGTCCGTCCGCCAGTAGAGCGAGAAGGTCCAGCGCGGGAGGGTCTCGCCGGGATACCACTTGCCCTGCCCGTAGTGCAGGAAGCCGCCGGGGGCGAAGCGTTCGCGGATCCGGCGGATCATCTGGTCGGCGAGCCCGCGCTTCATCGGGCCGACGGCGCCGGTGTTCCACTCGTCGCTTTCGAAGTCGTCGATGGAGACGAAGGTCGGCTCGCCCCCCATCGTCAGGCGCACGTCGCCCTTGGCGAGCGCGGCGTCGACCGCACGACCGGTCTCATTAAGCCGCGCCCAGGCGTCATCGGAGAACGGCTTCGTGATGCGCGGATGCTCGGAGACGCGCGCGACCTTCATGTCGAAGGAGAAGTCCGTCTCCGCAAAGCTCGCGAGGCCCGAGATCGGAGCCGCGTTCTTGAAATGCGGTGTGGCCGCGAGGGGGATGTGGCTCTCGCCCGTCAACAGGCCGGAAGTGGGGTCGAACCCAATCCAGCCAGCGCCGGGCAGATAGACCTCGACCCACGCATGCAGGTCGGTGAAGTCGTGATCCGTGCCGGAGGGGCCGTCGAGGGCCTTCACGTCCGGCTTCAGCTGGATCAGATAGCCCGACACGAAGCGCGCGGCGAAGCCCAGATGGCGCAGGATTTGCACGAGCAGCCAGCTTGAGTCACGGCAGGAGCCGGACGCCGCCTGCAACGTTTCCTGCGGTGTCTGAACGCCGGGCTCCATGCGGATCGTGTAGTTCACGTCCTGCGCAACACGGGCGTTCAGCGCCACGAGGAAGTCAATCGTGCGCGTCTTTTCGTAGCTGATCCCGCCCATGTATTGCGCGAGCAGCGGTCCCTCGGCCTCGGGCGTACGGTAGATCGAGAGATCCTCGGCGAGATCCTCGGGGTACTCGAACGGCCAGTGCTCAGCGCTCTCCTCCACAAAGAAGTCAAACGGGTTGTAGACGGTCATATCCGCCACGAGGTCGACCTCGATCTTGAACTCACGCACGGGCTCGGGGAACACGAAGCGCGCCATCCAGTTGCCGTAGGGGTCTTGCTGGTGGTTCACGAAATGCCCACCCGGCGAGACCTTGAGGCTGTGCGAGATCACCCGCGTGCGGCTGTGCGGCGCCGGGCGCAAACGGATCACCTGAGGCGACAGCGTCACGGGCCGGTCATAGCGGTAGTGGGTCAGGTGATAGAGACTGGCATGGATCGACACGGGCGAGACGGGCTCCGATAGCAGCCCCAAAGCGGGCTCTGAGCGATATGCCAGCTTTCGGCGCGCCGTCCCAGACCCGAAGTGCCGCGCCCGCCCCGTAGCGCGTAGCGCGTAGCGCGTAGCAGACCGAGAGATCTGCCTGTTTTTCGATCAGTTCAAGCCGCGTGACGCGAGATCAACGAGGCGGGCTAATCCGGCCGGTTACGCCAAGGGTGCGGCGCGACGACGGGTGTGCGGAATTTCTCTAGACACAAGTGCCCACACTATGCCTAACCTCGCCCAATTGGCCGGGCCACACGCCACGGCGGAAGCGCGCAAGAGGGAGGCGCCCCATGAAAGACCATTACCGCGTCGTCGTGATCGGAGGGGGTGTCGTCGGCGCCTCTGTCCTCTACCACCTGGCGAAGTTCGGCTGGAAAGACGTCTGCCTGATCGAGCGCAAGGTGCTGACGGCAGGCTCCTCCTGGCACGCCGCGGGCGGGTTTCATGCGCTGAACGCCGATCCGAACAT
>JBCCYI010000027.1:0-27113 GCA_039189975.1 Pseudomonadota bacterium | reverse complement strand
TGAAAGAGCGGCACGCCAAGGGTCTTGCCGAGGACGCGGCCCAGTTCGTCGGAGGGAAACTCGACCTTCTCTTCTCCATTGCGGCGCTTGAGGAAGGGGTGGACCATGTCGCCCTGGATCGGTCCGGGGCGGATGATGGCGACCTGGATGACGAGGTCGTAGAAGGTGCGGGGGCGCATGCGCGGCAGAAAGTTCATCTGCGCGCGGCTTTCGACCTGGAAGACGCCCAAGCTGTCGGCCTCGCAGAGCATGTCGTAGGTGTCCGGGTCTTCGGGGGGCAGGGTGGCGAGCGTCAGGGGCCGCTGGTGGTGCTGTTCCACAAGGTCGAACGCGCGGCGGATGACCGAGAGCATGCCGAGGGCGAGCACGTCGACCTTCAGGATGCCTAAGGAGTCGATATCGTCCTTGTCCCAAGGGATGACGGTGCGGTCTTCCATCGTGGCGTTTTCGACCGGGCAGAGCTCGTCGAGCCGGCCTTCGGTGATGACAAATCCGCCGACATGCTGGGAGAGGTGCCGGGGGAAACCCTGGATCTGGTAGACGAGGTCGATCGTTTGCTTGAGGCGCTGGTCGGCGGGGTCGAGGCCGATCTCGCGCAGGCGGGTGTCCTCGATCCCCGTCACGGAGCCGAAGCCCCAGATCTGGGAGCTGAGCGCGGCGACGGTGTCCTCCGTCAGGCCCATGGCTTTGCCGACCTCGCGGACGGCGCGTTTGCCGCGGTAGTGGATGACCGTGGCGCAGAGGCCGGCGCGGTGGCGGCCGTAGCGCTCGTAGATGTGCTGGATGACCTCTTCGCGGCGGTCATGCTCAAAGTCGACATCGATGTCCGGGGGCTCGCCGCGGGCCTCGGAGACGAAGCGCTCGAAGACCATCGTGCCGATCTCGGGGGAGACGGAGGTGACGCCGAGGGCGTAGCAGACGACCGAATTAGCGGCCGAGCCGCGGCCCTGGCAGAGGATGTCGCGGGAGCGGGCGAAGGCGACGATGTCGTGGACGGTGAGGAAGTAGGGCGCGTAGTCGAGCTTGGCGATGAGCGTGAGCTCGTGCTGCATCAGGGCGCGCACGCGGTCGGGGGCGCCGCCAGGGTAGCGCCAGGCGAGGCCTTTGGCGGCGAGACGGGCGAGGCGCTCATTGGCTGTTTCGTCTCCGGTGACTTCGGAGGGGTATTCGTAGCGTAGCTCGTCGAGGCGGAAGGTGCAGCGCTGGGCGAGGGCGGCGGCGCGGGTGACGGCCTCGGCATGGGGGCCGAGGAGGTGGCGCATCTCGGCTTCCGAGCGCAGGCGCTGCTCGCCATTGGCCATGGCGGTGCGGCCGAGATGCTCGACGCGGGCGCCCTCGCGGATGGCGGTCAGGACATCGGCGAGGCGGCGTTGGCGGCCGTGGTGCATGCGCGGGGTGGCGGAGGCGAGGGTCGGGATGCCGAGGGTTTGGGCGAGGTCCGTCAGGCGGTCGAAGCGCTCTGCGTCCCGCCCGTCGTAGCAGGGGGCCAGCACGAGGTGACATTGGCCGGGGAAGCGGCGCGTCAGCCGGCGCGCCTGTGGCAGCCATGGGCGCGCGCCGCGCGGCGACGCAGGTGCGTTTGGCACGGCCGCTCCGCCCGGCTGCGGGACGAGGTGAGGCGGACTGTCGGCCCCGGGAGGATGGAGGAGGAGCTCCATCCCCTCGGCCCAGTCCAGCACGTCGGCGAGGTGGATCAGGCAGGTGCCCTTTTCGACGCGGCGCCGACCGAGCGAGATAAGGCGGGAGAGGCGGCCCCAGGCGGCACGGTCCCGCGGCAGGGCGGTGAGCGCGAGCCCGTCGCTCAGCACGAGGCGGGCGGCGGGCAGGAGCGCCGGCACGTTGCGGATGTCGGGCCCCGGGGCGCGGGGGGCTGCCGGGGGGCGGGGTGGGCCGATCTCACCGTCGCGCGCTTCCTGCTCGGCGCGGTCGCGCACGGTACGGGCGATCTCCTTGAGCCGGGTGTGGGCGCGCACGATGCCCGCGACCGAGTTCACGTCGGCGATCGCGATGGCGCTGAGGCCGGCCAGGGCGGCACGCTCGGCATAATCCTCGGGGTGGGAGGCGCCCGTCAGGAACGTAAAGTTCGACGTGATGCAGAGCTCGGCGAAGCGCATGGCCTGCCCTCATCGCGCCGGACGGTGCGGGCCACGCGCCGCGGAGAAGCGCAGGGGGCACATGGCAAGTGAGAATCGAAGCAGCATCATCCGGGGAGTATATTCCCCTTTTGTTCTCATTTGGAGTCCTGAATTTCAAGGCACATCGCGCGCGAGGAAAGGCGCGAACTCCGCCAGGACGGCCTCGTAGACGGCGCGCTTGAAGGGGACGATCTGCCCGGGCAGATCCTCCGGCGCCATCCAGCGCCATGCCGCGAACTCGGGATGCTCGGTCTCGATATTGATGTCGGCGTCATTGCCGAGAAACCGCAGGAGCAGCCAGCGCTGCTCCTGGCCCCGGTATTTCCCCTTCCAGAGCTTGCCGACCAGAGGCTCGGGCAAGTCGTAGCGCACCCAATCCTGTGTCTGGGCGACAATCTCAACCCGTGATGGAGACACGCCCGTCTCCTCTCCGAGCTCGCGCAACGCGGCGTCCTCCACCGTCTCACCGGGGTCGATCCCGCCTTGCGGCATCTGCCAGGCGGGCGAGGCTGGCTCTGAATCGAGGCGCTGGCCAACGAACACGTGTCCTGCGCCGTTGACGAGCATCACGCCGACGCACGGACGGTAGGGCAACGATGACAGGGGTGCCTTGGACATGCCGTGTCTTAAACCGGGGGCGCGCGGCCGGATCAACCCTGAGGTTGCGCCGGACCGACGCCACCCCTGCGGCGCGTCCGCACGGGCAAGAGACAGGGGGTGACCGGGCGGGCGCCTGTCCCTACGCTTCTCATTAGAGAGGGGTCAGGCCTGCGGGAGACCTTTGGCGGTGCCCAAAGCGCCCGCGGCGCGCGGGGCGCTCGAGGGCAGACCAGGGGCGGCGCGTATACCTGGGCGCAAGACGTTTCCGGCAAAGTCACCAGAACGGGGCTGACGGGAGATGGCGATGACACGACGAACGACTTCACCGCGACCCGAGGCCGGACGCGCGGAACTGCGCGCGCAGATCATCGGTCTGATCTGCGGGGCGGTCCTGGTGCTGGGCGGGAGCGCGATGGCGATCTGGCTTCCGCTCCCCATCGCGGCAGCCCTGACGCTGGCGGTCCTGATGCGGATCTGCTGGCTGGAAGACAACATTCGCAGCGACCTCATGGGGGCGCACGATCTGCCCGCGAGCTACCGGCAGACCCAACGCTTGCAGGCGCTTTGGTGGCGCGCGCTCCTGGGAGCGGCACCCGCGCCGGTGCGGTGCCCACGACAGCTGGCCTCTGAGATGCGCTTGCAGGCGCATGCGCTCCATGCGTTCGTCGCGGGCGCGGCCTCGGGCATTCTGGCTCGCGTCGTCGATGTTCCGACAGCGGCGGTCGTTCTGGCGGGAGGCGCGCTGGCCGGGGCGCTCTGGCGTGTCGAGCGTCTCGCAAATGCGGAAGCCGCCATGGCCCGCCAATCCGTTCTGAGCGACGAGATGCTCGAAGGGCTCGGCCCGATTGCGCGCTTCATGATGAACCGCTGACGCAAGGGCCGCGCCGCTCGCAATCCCGAAGAGCCTAAGGAACAGCTATGCCACTGACACGCGGATCTGCTGCGAAACGCGGATCCGCTCTTACATTTGGAGCGCCAGTCACGCACCAGCACTAATGCACTGGCGCTGATCGAGCTGCGCGGAAACTTGGAGCGGCCGGCGCGCAACGCAGCTCACCCCCGGCTCTCGCCCCCGACGCCTTGGGCCCCAGAAGCTGGTGCTCCCTAAGCGCCTGTGCGCGGGCCATGATCGCATCGGGACACGTCTCGGTGCGTAGGGAGGACCGGGCTCAGGCGACCCCGGCCACTTGGCGCGATCACTCCGCGGTGCCAGCCGGGCCCAGGGCCGAAAGGCCCTTTAGGATGTCGATGGCATAGGCCAGCTGGTAATCCTCCTGGCGCAGCTCGGCCGCCTCTTCGGCGATGGCGCGCTCCTCTTCGATCTGGCGACGCTCATCTTCCGTCAGGCTGTCGTTGTCCAGACTGCCGCGCAGATCGGCCTCGGAGCGCGAGGGCCGTGCCTCCGCCTCCTCCTCGCCGTCCGCCTCCGGGCGACGGGGCGGCTGCTCCACCACGATGTCGGGCGAGACACCGAGCGACTGGATCGAGCGGCCCGATGGCGTGTAGTACCGCGCTGTCGTCAGACGCATCGCCCCTTCAGAGCGCAGCGGCATGACCGTTTGCACCGATCCCTTGCCGAAGCTCTTGGTGCCGATCACGATGGCGCGGCGGTGGTCCTGCAACGCGCCCGCAACGATCTCGGACGCCGACGCAGAGCCGCCGTTGATCAGCACCACAATGGGCTTGCCCTCGGCCAGATCGCCAGGCGTGGCATTGTAGCGGTCGCCATCCTGCGGGTTGCGCCCGCGGGTCGAGACGATCTCGCCCTTGTCGAGGAACGCGTCCGAGACCTTGATCGCCTGGGTCAGCAGCCCACCGGGGTTGTTGCGCAGGTCAAGCACGATGCCGTTGACGTTGTCCGACCCGCCTGCGCTCTCGATCGCTTCGGCCAGCCCCTCCTCCAGGTTAGGGTAGGTCTGGTCGTTGAACGTCGTCACCCGCAGAACGACCGTTTCGCCCTCGGTCCGCGTCCGCACGGCCGTCAACTTGATCGTGTCGCGGATGATCGTAACGTCGAAGGGATCGCCCGCATCCTCGCGCACCACCGTGATCACGATCTCCGAGCCCACCGGCCCGCGCATCAGCTCCACCGCTTCGTTCAGCGTCAGGCCCAGGACGGACTCGCCGTCGACATGGGTGATGAAATCCCCAGCCTCAATCCCGGCCTCATCGGCGGGCGTGTCGTCGATCGGGGAGACGACCTTCACGAAGCCTTCTTCCTGCGTCACCTCGATGCCGAGGCCACCAAACTCGCCGCGGGTCTGCACACGCATGTCGTCGGCATCCTGGGGCGAGAGATAGCTCGAATGCGGATCGAGCGAGGTGAGCATCCCGTTAATGGCCGCTTCGATCAGATCCGCCTCGTCCACGTCCTCGACGTATTGCGCACGGATGCGCTCGAAGATGTCGCCGAACAGGTCGAGCTGCTCATAGACGGAGCTGTTGCGGCTCGCCTCCTGCGCCAGAAGGGGGCCCGCAACCTGCGTGGCGATGAGCGCGCCGGCGAGGGTCCCCCCAAGTGCGGCCAAAACGGATCTGTTCATACGGGTCCTCATTGTTGTCTCGCGATCGCACAGCACGGGTGCCGGATCCTCGCGGCAGTGCCCTGTTGGGAATCGATATAGAGCGTTCTGTGCCGCAGCGCACCTATCTCTTACGTGACCACCCCACAGGGGCCACATTCCACGCTCACTCTATCTGAACAGAGTGCAAGCGCCCACCGCCGGAAGACGCGCTGCCGCTCAAACATGATCACGTTGCGGTCGGCCATGCGACCGCGCGCCGGCCCCAGGGCAGGCGGCGGCGTTCCGCGCCGGTCGGATGCCGTGCGCCCGAGCGTGCCTCAGACGATGAGGCTCTCGCCCGTCATCTCCGGCGGCTTTGGCAGCCCCATGAGCGCCAGAAGCGTCGGCGCGAGATCCGCCAGTCGGCCATCCCGCAGCTGCGCGCCCTCCGGCCCGCCCACGAGGATCACCGGCACGAGGTTTGTCGTATGCGCGGTATGCGGCCCGCCATCCTCCGCGATCATGACCTCACAATTGCCGTGATCAGCTGTGATGAGCGCCGCCCCGCCCGCCGCCTCCAACGCCTCCAGCGCGCGCCCGAGGCCCGCGTCGACCGCCGCACAGGCACGCTTGGCCGCCTCCAGGTCGCCGGTGTGGCCGACCATATCGGGGTTGGCGTAGTTCACGACGATCAGGTCGTACCCCGCCCCAATCGCGCCGACCAGCGCGTCGGTCACTTCCGCTGACGCCATCTCCGGCGCCAGATCATAAGTCGCCACCTTGGGGGAGGGCGGCATATGCCGGTCCTCGCCCGGGGCTGGCGCCTCCACCCCGCCATTCAAAAAGAACGTCACGTGCGGGTACTTCTCCGTCTCCGCCAGCCGGAATTGCCGCAGCCCCCGCGCGGCCACCCACGCTCCCAGCGTGTTCGGGATGTCGCGATCCGGGAAGATCGCGGTCAGATGCGCGTCGAGCGTCTCCGAATACTGGACCATCCCGGTCCGCGCCGCCCAGGCGGGCACCCGTCCCGGATCAAACCCGTCAAATTCAGGATCCGCCAGGGCTCCCAGGATCTCCCGCGCCCGGTCCGCACGGAAGTTGGCAAAGAGGAGTCCGTCCCCATTCTGCGGCGCCACATACCCTGCGATCCGCGTGGCTCTCACGAACTCGTCCGTTTCGCCGCGCGCATAGGCCGCCTCCACCGCCTCCCGCGCCGTCTCGGCGCCATGCCCCTCGCCGCGCAGCATCAGAGCGCTCGCCTCGGCAACCCGCTCCCAGCGCGAGTCGCGATCCATTGCGTAGTAACGGCCCACAAGAGTGCCGACCCAGGCCCCCTCCGGCAGCGCCGCTTCAAGCGTGGCCATCTGCACCGCGCCCGATTTGGGCGCAACGTCCCGCCCGTCCGTGATCGCATGGAGCTGCACCGGAACGCCTGCCCCGGCCACGATCCGCGCCAATTCCAGAATGTGTGCCTGATGCGCATGCACCCCGCCGGGCGAGCACAGACCGGACAGATGCGCCGTCCCGCCACTCTGTTTCAATGCCGCAACAAACGCCTGCAGAGCGTCCCGCGCCCCGAGCGTCCCCTCTTCGATGGCAAGGTCGATCTGCCCCAGATCCATCGCCACGACGCGGCCCGCCCCGATGTTCGTATGCCCGACTTCGGAGTTTCCCATCTGGCCGCGCGGCAGTCCCACATCCGGCCCAAAGGTCACCAGCGTCGCATGCGGCGCCCCCGCCAGGAGCTCGTCCATCACCGGCGTCTCCGCCAGCAGCGGCGCATTCCCCTCCGTACGCGGGCCAATGCCCCACCCGTCCAATATGCACAGAACGACCGGCTTCGGCACTCCCATCCTGACCTCCCTCGGCAAAGCGCCCTCACCCCAGCGCGCCCCCACGTCTCTCCGGCCGCGACCCGAAGATCCGCGTCGTCAGCCGCAAATCCCGCTTAATCTCCCCGGCAGCCAAGCACAACTCCGCGACGGGCAGAGCCGCGCCGCCTGCTTCTTCTTGCTCCAAATACCGAAACGCGACGCAGCCAGCCGCCCCAAACCGCGTCGATCGCACCTCCCGCAACGCGGGGCCCCCGCTAAGCCCGGTGATACGGCGTGCCCGCGAGAATCGACGTGACGCGATAGATCTGCTCGGCCACCATCACCCGGGCCAACAGATGCGGCCAGACGAGCTTGCCCATCGAGAGCGTCAGCTCCGCCCGCGCCACGAAGCCGGGATCCAGCCCATCGGCGCCACCGATCACAAACGCTGCGTCGCGCAGGCCGCTGTCGCGCCATTCTCCGATGGTGCGTGCCAAATCGGGCGAGGTCATCGCTCGTCCACGCTCGTCCAGACAGATGACGCGTCCGCCCTTAGGCAGTGCGCGCGCCAGCGCGTCCGCCTCGGCCGCGGGGCCGGTCGCGCCGCGCGGGTCGACTTCGATCAGCTTCGCCGACGACAGACCGATGCCGCGGCCGGTGCGTTCGGCGCGGGAAAGATAGTCGGCCACAAGCTCCTGCTCGGGTCCGCCGCGCACGCGGCCGATCGCGACCAGGCTCAACCGCATGGCGCGGCCTCACCGCTGGGTATCGCGCCGATCCGGCTCCGGGCGGTGCCGCGCGGCCGCCGCCCCTTCGGCGTCAGCGGGACGGAGCGGCAGGGGGGCGGGCGTCCGGCTGCCACATCTTCTCGAGCTGGTAAAACTCGCGAACCTCCGGACGGAACACGTGCACGATCACGTCGCCGGCGTCGATCAGCACCCAATCGCCCGACTCCTGGCCTTCGAGCTTGCACAGCACGCCGTGGCCCTGCTTGAGCCGATCCGTCAGTTTCTCGGCGATCGACTGGACCTGCCGCGAGGACCGCCCCGAGCAGATCACCATATGATCGGCGATCTCGGATTTACCGGCCAGCGCGATGGACACGATGTCCTCCGCCTTATCGTCTTCGAGGGAGGTCAGGATGGCGGCCAGAAGGTCTGCACCTTCGGCGCTGGTCCCGGAAAGGCCTGTCGCGCCGGACGCGCGCATCAAGGCACTGGATGCCGCCGTTTGCGTGGCAGCCTGCGCATGGTTGGACAGAATAAGGTCCTCCTAAGGGCGCGCCGCATCCCCGGCGCTCGGGATACGCCAAAGATAGCAGCCTCGCCGCAACATCTCAATGATCGTGGGACTACACCGCGCGGGACGTTGAGGAAGCTTGTGTCACAGCCACAGCCAGACGCCCCCGCCAGGGCGCGCCCCTAGAGCGCCACCGGCAGGGCGCGCACGGGAAACTCCCCGCTTTCAAGGTAGCCACCCTGCGCCATCGCGACCGCGGCGATGAGCATCACGGCAATCAGCAAAATGTGAAACATCGGATAGGCGCGTCGCATGACACCCTCGTCGTATCAGACGAAGATCAACGCGCCGCACCCCGAAAAGGTTCCCGACCGAAGCGGATTTAAACCGCCCTTTGCCGCCCCTGCCAACGCGCAGACATCTTGTGACGCTGGCGCTCCTGCGCTAGGGCACGGATATGAGTGCACATCACGATATCGTCTTGCAGGACCACGCGCGTCTGCCCTGGCGGTTTCATGCCATGCTATCGGGCGCGCCGCCACGGCGTGCGTAGACGCGCGCCATCGGCCAGGGGCGCCCGGCGTCCGTGTGTCGATGTCCCGCTGCCCTGGCCGCTCCCGCTGCCGATATCCTGATCTGCCCCACCCATTCCGGAGACAGCTCCATGTCCGCACCTTCGAAGACAGCCCCCAAGACGCTCTACGACAAGATCTGGGACAGCCATCTCGCCCACGAAGCCGAAGATGGCACCTGCCTGCTCTACATCGACCGTCACCTCGTCCACGAGGTCACCTCGCCGCAAGCCTTCGAGGGGCTCCGCATGGCGGGGCGCCCCGTGCGCGCGCCCGAAAAGACCGTTGCCGTGCCGGATCACAACGTCCCCACTGATCCCGATCGCCTCGCGGGCATCAAGGACGAGCAAAGCCGCATCCAGGTCGAAGCGCTGCGCCAGAACGCCAAGGACTTCGGCATCGAGATGTACGATGTCGACGACATCCGTCAGGGCATCGTCCACATCATCGGGCCGGAGCAGGGCTGGACCCAGCCGGGGATGACCATCGTCTGCGGTGACAGCCACACCGCGACCCATGGCGCCTTCGGCGCGCTGGCCCATGGCATCGGCACCTCGGAGGTCGAGCATGTGCTGGCCACGCAAACGCTCGTCCAGAAGAAGTCCAAGAACATGAAGGTCGAGGTGACGGGGACGCTGCCGCCCGGCGTGACCGCCAAGGACATCGTCCTGTCGATCATCGGCAAGACGGGCACCGCGGGCGGCACCGGCCATGTCATCGAGTATTGCGGCGATGCCATCATGAGCCTCTCGATGGAAGGCCGGATGACCGTGTGCAACATGGCCATCGAGGGTGGCGCGCGCGCGGGCCTGATCGCGCCCGACGAGAAGACCTTCGAATATGTCATGGGCCGTCCCAAGGCGCCGAAAGGCGCGCAATGGGAGGCGGCTCTCGCCTGGTGGAAGACGCTCCACACCGAAGAGGGCGCCCATTTCGATCAGATCCTTACCCTCCGGGCCGAGGACATCGCTCCTGTCGTCACCTGGGGCACCTCGCCCGAGGATGTGCTGCCGATCACCGACGCCGTGCCTGCCCCCGAGGATTTCGAGGGTGGAAAGGTCGACGCCGCGCGCCGCTCGCTCGATTACATGGGCCTGACGCCGGGCACCAAGCTCAGCGAGGTCGAGATCGACGCCGTTTTCATCGGGTCCTGCACCAACGGTAGGATCGAGGACCTGCGCGAAGTCGCCCGCATCATGGACGGCAAGCGCGTCAAGGACGGTCTGCGGGCAATGATCGTGCCGGGCTCCGGTCTGGTCCGTCTGCAGGCAGAAGAAGAGGGGATCGCGCAAAAGCTGCAGGAGGCGGGCTTTGAGTGGCGCATGGCGGGGTGTTCGATGTGCCTCGGCATGAACCCCGACCAGCTCAAGCCGGGCGAGCGCTGCGCCTCGACCTCGAACCGCAACTTCGAGGGACGCCAGGGCCGCGGCGGGCGCACGCATCTGATGAGCCCCGCGATGGCGGCGGCGGCTGCGATCACCGGTCGCCTGACGGATGTCCGAGACATGGTCTAAGCCGGGAGCAGCAAGCGCTTAGACGTCAACAACGCAGGGGGCCAGAATGGCGGATTGGTTCAAATGGGTGCTGGTGGGCGTGCTGTCCATCATCTTTGGGCTGCTGGCCCTCAATCACGCGGTGATCTTCTCGCTGGCGGTCACGACAGTCGTGGGCGCGATGTTCCTCCTGTCCGGCGTGATCCAGGCTGTGGCCGGGTTCTGGGACGAGGGCATGAGCAGCAAGGCGATCTCGATCGTCCTGGGGCTCGTCATGGCGCTCTTGGGGCTGTCCTTTCTCACCAATCCTCTGTCGGGCACGATCTCGCTGGCGCTGCTGGTCACGATCCTGATCGGCGCTGGAGGCGTGCTGCGGCTCGTATTCGCGCTGCGCATGAGGGGAAGCCCGGTTTTCTGGGGCATGATCCTGTCGGGCGTGGTGTCGATCGGCCTGGCCGTCTACATCCTTGCTAACCCGGCCGCGACGGTCGCCCTGCTCGGGATCCTGCTCGGCGTCGAGCTGGTGTTCAACGGGGTGGGGCTGATTGCCCTGGGCCTTTGGAAGCGCACACATCCCTTGGCGACACCGCCGGCGGCCTAGGCGGGCCCATCGCCCCCTGGCACATGGACAGGGGCCGCGCGCGGCGGCCCCTGCCGGTACCTCTGCGGTACGGTGCGGGCGCTTAGCCTGCTTCCGCAGCGCGGTCGAGGATCAGCTGGATGCGCTGACGCTCGCTGCTGCCCATGTCCTCCGTCAGCAGGCGACGCAGCTGGGCGATTTCGCTCAGCGTGAGGTTGTCGATGTGGTCCGTGTCGAAGCCGCCGCGGTTGAGCGCGTTGTAGACAGCGCCCGTCAGCATGTTGTGGCCCTGGTCCATCGTGTCCTGCGCGGACGCCGAAACGGCGGTAAGGCCGATTGCGAGAGCAGTGGCTGCGGCAAGGATTTGCGGTTTCATGTGTTCGTCCTTTTCGTATCCAGTTGGATGTTCTGTCCGTGCCTTTTGCGTCGGACACAAGCTAGGTGGGGCACGAGGGGTCGCCGGATCAAACGCTTCCATGCTTCTGAAATACTGACATAATCCTATCGACGAGGTGAGTTGCCGAGAGGCGCAAGCCGTGATCCGGAGCCGCCCCAGGCCCGTGTGGCGGCGCGGACCGGCCCGCGCGGTAACACTTCCGCCGAATGGCTCACCGGGGCGTGAGGACGCCCCCCCTCACGCCTCACGGAGGTCGTGAAATACCGTGAGCCCACCGGTGGTCGGCTGGTCTGTTGCAGCGGGTCAAGTCCGCGTGCCTCACGCACGAGAGAGCCCCTGTGATCGGATTTTGCCCATTCGGCCATGGTGCTTCGCGCATGGAGAGGGCCGCGGGCGGCCGGGGTCTCTTCCGATCCTGCCCGATCGCGCTGGAGGACACAGCCTGCCGAAACCAAAAAGGCCCGGCGAAGCGCCGGGCCTTTTCAGGAGTGTCTGTCGTGGGGCCGTCAGACGCTCGCCGGGGTAAAGGTGAGGGCTGCGCCGTTGATGCAATGCACCAGCTTTCCCTCCACGATCAGGATATGTCCCAGGTGGCTGCCGCACCGTCGGCAATGCACTTCAATCATGGCGCCGGGGCCGTTCGGATCCATCCCATAGGCCTGTTGGGGGCCGTCGATGCTCATCATCACCGTGGTCGGCTCGGCATGTGCAAAAAAGACCCAGCCTTTGTCGATCGGCACCTGCCAGTTCGACGAATAGACATGCAGGCCGCAGCCGCGGCAGCCGTAGTTGCCCTCCCGGCGCTCATTCCAGAGGGCGCTTGTGCGGGGCAGCTCTGTCCATCCGTCGCGCAGGATCTCGTACTCCTCCGGGCTCAGGCGCGCGCGCCATTCCGCTTCGGTGCGCTGGATCTCGTAGGTGAAGGGATCGGTTTCGAGCGGTGGGTCGATCATTGCGTGCCCGCGTGACGCGGCACCGACCGCAAGGGGCGCGGTGGCAGCGGCCGCCAAGAAGCGGCGGCGGGTCGGGTCATGGGGCAAGGGCGTGTGGGCGGGGCGGTCGGGCATGGGGCTCTGGCTCATAATGCGGTCCTCCTGAGCCGAACCTAGGCCCGCCGCGACCTCCGTACAAAGCAACTGCTTGCGACCGCCAGAAGGCCCAGCCTCACTGATTTGCGAGGCATGTTACGGTTTGACAAACGCGAAGGCCCGGCGCTCCCCGGGATTGGCGGCCAGTGCGGCCCGCATCTCTTCGAACGGCTCGGACAGAGACCAGCCCGCGTAACGCGCCTGCGCGGCTGCCAGCCTGTGGTCGAGTGCGGCATCGTCGAGCGCCGAGACCCGCGCGCTGGCGAGGTGTTCGGCCGTCGGGACGTGCTCGCAAAGAAAGACCATCGTGTCGCGCGGCGCATGCGCGAGCGGGCGAAAGCAGCCGCTCAGCGCTTCCATCTGCGCCGGGACCCAGGGCTGCGACCAATGCAGAAAGTCCTGCTGCACGACGAGGCTCTGGCCCGGCACAAGATGCGGAAAGAAGATCTCTGCCATGGCATCGCCGGTCGCGGCCGTTTTCGAGGCATCCAGCACCAGAAGTTCGATCGGCCCGTCCGACCACGTATGCTGGTCGATCTCACCGCGGTGGAACGTGATGCGCGGGGCCCAAGGCGACAAAAGCCGCTCTGCGAGCGGGAGGATGTCCTCTCCTTCGAACGGCTCGATGCCCTGCGGATAGAGGACGGAGGCCTTGACGTCCTCCTTGGCGGTGAACCGGTCGTAGGCGTGCAGCCCTGTCCGGAGCCCGGCCACCCGGTGCCCTTCGGCAAGCCGTGCCGTCGAGCCGCCCGCAAAGCACCCCAGATCGACGATCTCGCCCGCGCCTTCGGCCCAAAAAGCTGTGAGCCAGTAATAGAGCTTCTGCTCCTCGCTCGACAGCATCGTCGGCACCGTCCGGGCGGTCCCGAGGGCCCGCTCCAGAAGGCGCGTCCAAGGGCGTGTCTCAAGCGCGGCTGTGCGATCGGGGCGGGCGAAACGGTCCATGAGCGGCGCATATCCGAGGCCGCTTCGCGAAACCAGCGCGGATGCCGGACAATCGGCTTGATTTTGCGCGGGGCCTGCCGTAGGCCAGCAGCCGGCCTAGGGGTATAGCTCAGTTGGTAGAGCATCGGTCTCCAAAACCGAGGGTCGTGGGTTCGAGTCCCTCTGCCCCTGCCAGCCTGTCCCGCCCATCACCCTGTCCCGCTTATCACCCTGTCCCGCTCAGCACTATGCATCGCGCGACTATGCGCAACGCAGGTCGGCGGCGGCGCTCCGCGTGCACCTTCGGTCGCTTGCCGTCCTCGGCCAGTCATCCCCGGTGGGGCGGGCTTAGTCTGGCGCGGGCGCGCAGTACGGCGCTCATGCACCGCGCCCATTCCAGACCGGCGGCGCTTTTTTCTGGCGGCGTTCTGACAGTGTTCCGACGGCGTCTCACGCCCGATCCGGAGGGGGCGCCCGACGCGAATCGCCCGTCGGCGGGCGGCGCGTTCGGCCGACTACTCGCCGGTCGCCGCGTTGGTGAGGTTGTTCAGCGCGCCCGTCATGCGCGCCAGCACCTCCGCATCTGCGGGGATCCCATGGGTCTCAGCCAGATGCGCAGGGTCGTGATAGACGAGATAGACCGTCCCGTCCGCATCCTCGTAGGCCACCGCGCGCAGCGGCAGGTCGAGCCCTGCCGTTTGCGCGGCCTGGATCGCGGGCGTGCCGAGCGCCGGGTTGCCAAACATGAGCATCTGCGTGGGGCGCAGCTCCGCCCCCACGCGCGCGGCCCCGGCCGCATGATCGACACGGGCGAAGACGGTCGCCCCGGCGTTCTCGACAGCCGCGGCGAGACGGTCGATCGTGGTGGGGACATCGTGCGCGGAGGTCTTGGAGATCAACTCCGCCGCGTTCGCAGCTCCGAGGGTCAGTGCGGAACTCACTGCGAGAGCGGGGATCGATACGTTGCGCGGCATGGGCGTCTCCACTGGGTCGGGTCGCGGCGACCCTGCGATGTTTGGTGACCCTTCGTCAAATCACGGGCGCGCGAACCGGCAAAACCCCGCCCCCCTCGGTCTTGCCGCCAGGGTGTCGCGGCCTGCCGGCCCCCTCTCGCCGACTGTTCGCGTCCCGATCGTGGATCGTTGTGGCCTCTCACGCCCCGTGTGTGCTCCGGCCTCGCGCACGGCGCGCGTACGGTGCGAGCGGTGATGACCGGATAGCAGGCGCACCGCCGCCACGGGGTCTGTGCGCGGAGGTCGCGCCACCTGCACCCAAGTCTGCACGCTCTGTGCTTGAATTTGGCGTAGACAGCCCATATCTGCGCGACAACCGGCAGATAGAGAGTCCCATGGCGAATCCGATCCAGTTCATCCAGCAGGTCCGCTCCGAGGTCTCCAAGGTCGTTTGGCCGACCCGGCGCGAAGTGGCGCTGACGACGGTCATGGTGTTCCTGATGGCAACGCTGGCGGCGATCTTCTTCTTCTTCGTCGACTGGCTGATCCGCAACGGGCTGACACAGGTCCTGTCCTTCTTCGGCAGCTAGCGCCCCTCCCGGTCGGTCCTCGCACCGGGCCGCAACCCCGTCACCGAACGCCGTGCGGCATGGGCGCCCCGGACCACCTGTTTCAGCATCACACGCACGTCTTCGTCGCTCGGGGACACGCCCCCGTGAAGCACGGGTTCGTGACTGGCCAAGCGCCCGCGCTCTGCGTCAGGTGCGCTCAGAACCAGCCGCTGAAAGGAACTGATCCATGTTCAAAGCTCTCCGCACCACCGCCGCCGCCGTGACCCTGGTCGGGCTCTCCGTCTCCGCCGCCGTGGCGGGCGAAGCCTACACCGCTGCGAACGGGTTCGCCGTGTCCGGCTACGACGTCGTGGCCTATTTCGACCTCGAGCAAGCGCCCGTCGGCACCGCCCAGCCCGGCGCCGTCCCTGGCAAATCCAGCATCACCGCCGAGTATGATGGCGCGACCTACGCGTTCGCCACGGAAGCGAATCGCGATCGTTTCTTGGCCAATCCGGCATCCTATGCGCCGCAATACGATGGGCATTGTGCCTACGGCGTCGCCCAGGGCGGCAAGGTGCCGGGCAACCCGAACCTCTGGCGCATCCTCGACGGGAAGCTCTACCTCAACATCACGCCGACCGTGGTGGGCTTCTGGGAAGAGGACATTCCCGGCAACCTGACGTCGAGCGAAGCCAACTGGCCGGGCATCGAAGGCGACCCCGCCTCGACCCGCGCCATCCCCCAGTACGAGCCCAGCGCCCCTGTGAACTAAGGCTGGGGCCCGACCAACAGCGCGCGCGGGGCCCCAGCCCTGCGCGCTTTTCTTTGTGAGTGCCGCACTATGCGGGCAAGTGGCCGTCAATCGCTGCAGGCCCCGGCGAGGCCATTGTTGACCCGCCCATAGGGCCACCGCCGCGCCCTAAGGAGCCCCGTCCGCGGCCGCCCGCACCAGCTGCCGCGACCCCGCTTTCGGAGTGCGTCCCGCCGCGGACCGGGCGCCAGTCGCGCCCGCGGCGTCGCGCATGCGCACGCGCCCGGCCCGTTACCCCTCCCGATTGACGCTTGTATCGGCCCGCGAGGCGGAGTAAACGCACCCATCCCGAGACAATGTGGCGTGCGTCGAAATCGAGTCGCACGCCCGTTTTTTGTTTTGGGCCCGTGCAACAGAACCAACGGATGAAGGCGACATGGCAAAGCGGTGGTATTCGGTCAGCGTGTTGTCGAACTTCGAAAAGAAGATCGCGGAGCAGATCCGGCACGACGTCGCGCAAAAGGGTCTCGACGACGAGATCGACGAAGTGCTCGTGCCGACCGAAGAGGTCATCGAAGTGCGCCGCGGCAAGAAGGTGACGGCCGAGCGCCGCTTCATGCCGGGCTATGTGCTGGTGCACATGGAGATGACGGACCAGGGCTACCACCTGATCAACTCGATCAACCGCGTCACGGGGTTCCTCGGCCCGCAGGGCAAGCCGATGCCGATGCGCGATGAGGAGGTGAACCAGATCCTCAACCGTGTCGAGGAAGGGGCCGAGCAGCCGCGCTCGCTCATCACCTTCGAGATCGGCGAAAACGTCAACGTCACCGATGGCCCGTTCGAAGGGTTCTCCGGCGATGTCGAGGAGGTCGACGACGAGAATCAGCGCCTCAAGGTCACGGTTTCGATCTTTGGCCGCGCCACGCCCGTCGAGCTCGAATTCGCCCAGGTCGCCAAGACCGCCTAGGCCCGGACCGCTGCTCGGCGTCGTGCTGGGGCACGTCGCGCCCGTAGGGCGCGCGCTGGGCTGCAGCCTCCTCTGCGCGCCTTGCAAAACCTTGCTGGCGAGTGTAACCGGCCAGCCTGCTGGGACATCCCAGCGGATCTCGTGGGAGGCGCGGCGGTCGCGACCGTCAGACCGGACCACATCAACCATAGCCCGACGGACGCGTTCGGACGGGCGTTGAGAAAGGAGTTGGCCCATGGCCAAGAAACTCGCAGGCACGATGAAGCTGCAAGTGCCCGCCGGGCAGGCGAATCCGTCGCCCCCCGTCGGCCCCGCACTCGGTCAGCGCGGCATCAACATCATGGAATTCTGCAAGGCGTTCAACGCCAAGACGCAGGATCTGGAGCCCGGCGCGCCCTGCCCGACCGTGATCACCTACTACCAGGACAAGTCCTTCACGATGGACATCAAGACGCCCCCGGCGTCCTACTTCCTCAAGAAGGCGGCAAAGCTGAAGGGCGGCGCCAACAACCCCGGCAAGGAAACCGTCGGCACCGTGACGGTCGCGCAGGTGCGCGAGATCGCCGAAGCCAAAATGAAGGACCTCAGCGCCGTCGACGTCGATCAGGCGATGAAGATCATCCTGGGCTCCGCCCGGTCGATGGGTATCGAGGTGAAGGGGTAAGTCATGGGAAAGCTTGGAAAGCGCACCCGCGCCGCACGCGAAGCCTTTGAAGGCAAGGAAGAGCTGAGCGTCGAAGAGGCTGTCGCCCTCGTCAAGGCCAACGCCAGCGCGAAGTTCGACGAGACCGTCGAGATCGCTGTGAACCTCGGGGTCGACCCCCGCCATGCCGACCAGATGGTCCGTGGCAAGGTGGCCCTACCCGCAGGCACGGGCAAAGAGGTCCGCGTCGCGGTCTTCGCCCGTGGCGACAAGGCGGAGGAGGCCAAGGCCGCCGGGGCTGACATCGTCGGCGCCGAAGACCTGATGGAGACGATCCAGTCCGGCAAGATCGAGTTCGACCGTTGCATCGCCACGCCCGACATGATGCCCATCGTCGGCCGCCTCGGTAAGATCCTCGGCCCGCGCAACCTGATGCCGAACCCCAAGGTCGGCACGGTGACGCCCGATGTCAAAACGGCTGTCGAAGGCGCCAAAGGCGGTGAAGTGCAGTTCAAGGTTGAGAAGGCTGGCGTTGTCCACGCGGGCATCGGCAAGGCGTCCTTTGACGAGGCCAAGCTCGTCGAGAACGTGCGCGCATTTGTCGACGCGGTCGCACGGGCCAAGCCCTCGGGCGCCAAGGGCACCTACATGAAGAAGGTCGCTCTCAGCTCCACGATGGGCCCCGGCGTCTCGATCGACGTCGCGAAGGCGACCGAAGCCAGCTAAGCGGCGCCCTTCATGCGAATAGAAAACAGGCCGGTTTCGCCGGCCTGTTTTCGTTTTGGGCCTCCGCTTCGGGCCGCACCAGGCCGCATCACGCCGCGCTTGATTGACACTTCGCTCCGCCCGCTCCAACGCTGTGCGCGAATGAGGCTCGCCCGGCAAAGGAGTCGCCATGGCACAGACGGATCTGCCCACCACCATGCGCGCCATGGTCACCATGGGCCACGGCGGGATGGACCAGCTCGTGTTTCACGAAGCTTGGCCCCGGCCGGATCCCGCGCCCGGTGAGGTGTTGGTCGAGGTGAAGGCCTGCGGGCTCAACAACACCGACATCAACACCCGCGAGGGCTGGTACTCCAAGGCGGTCACAGGCCCCACGGGCGCGGACGCCGAAGCCCCCGCCGCCGAGGATCCCTCCTGGGGCGGCGCGCCCATCGGGTTTCCGCGCATCCAGGGGGCCGATGTCTGCGGGATCATCGTCGCCGTCGGCGAGGGGGTCGACCCCGCCCGCATCGATGAGCGCGTGATCACCGACAACTGGCTGCGCGATCCCGCCGATCCGCTCGACAAGAACAAGACCGGCTATTTCGGCTCCGAGCGCGATGGCGGCTATGCCGCGTACACGACGCTCCCGTCCACCAACGCCCTGGCCGTCCAGAGCGACCTGTCGGACGCCGAGCTCGCCACGTTCTCCTGCTCGTATTCCACCGCCGAGGGGATGCTCACCCGCGCCGCCCTCACCGGCGATGACACCGTCCTGGTGCCCGGCGCCTCCGGGGGTGTTGGCGGCGCGCTGGTCCAGCTCGCGAAGCTGCGCGGCGCCCGGGTCATCGCGCTCGCCTCCGAGGCCAAGCACGCCGACGTGGCCGCACTCGGGGCCGACGTTGTCCTGCCGCGCGCGCCCGCGGACCTGGCCGCGTCGCTTACGGGCGAACGGGTCACCGTTGTCGCCGATGTGGTGGGCGGCCCCGCCTGGCCCGCGCTCGTCGACGTTCTGGAGCGTGGCGGTCGCTACACCTGTTCCGGCGCGATCGCCGGCCCGATGGTGGAGCTCGACCTGCGCACGCTCTACCTGCGGGACCTGACCTTCACGGGCTCCACCGTGATCGACCCCGAGGTCATGACGAACCTTATCGGCTATATCGAAGCGGGCCAGATCCGCCCCGTCCTCGCGGCGACCTATCCGCTGGAAGAGCTGGTCGCGGCGCAGAAGGCCTTCATCAGCAAGGCCCACACCGGCAACATCGTTGTGGTCCCGTGAGGTCCTGTTGGCCCTCCTGGATCGCCACGGGCGGGCTCTAACAGCGCCTATGTCGAAGCGCCCTGCCTGACGGGTACCGTCAGGCCGCGCCGTTCCGCCCCCACGGGGCGGCGCGATTGCGCCTCCCCTCGGAACGGCGCGTGCTCACCCCTCCCGGTCCTTGAGGTCATCTTGTCAGTGGAGACCAAACGGGCCAGTCATCTGCTGCCCCACGAACACCTCAAAGGTCGACCAGCACCTCCGTCGCCGCCGGCGCGGTGCGTGCCACGACCCGGCCGTTCGACACGACACAGAGACGCGCCGGCCGGAGCCGCAGCGCCTCGATCGGGTCCGGGGCGTCGAGCACGACGAGGCTGCCGCGCTGTCCCGGCGCCAGCCCGAAGTCGACCCCGAGGATCTGCGCGGGCGTCGCCGTGACCATGTCGAACGCCGCGCGCATCCCCGCCCGGTCGGTCATCAGCGCGACATGGAGCCCCATATGGGCGACGTCGAGCATGTCGCCCGAACCCAGCGGATACCACGGATCCCGCACGCAATCCTGTCCGAAGGCCACCGTCACCCCTGCCGCGCGCAGCTCCGGCACGCGGGTCAGGCCGCGGCGCTTGGGGTATGTGTCCATCCGCCCTTGCAGCGTGATGTTGATGAGCGGGTTCGGGATCGCGGCCACCTCGGCCTCCGCAATGAGCGGGATGAGCTTGGCGACGTAGTAATTGTCCATCGAGTGCATCGACGTCAGATGCGACCCCGTCGTGCGCCCCTGCAGCCCGTACACGCGCGTTTCGTTCGCAAGCGTCTCGATATGCCGGCTTAGGGGATCGTCGCTTTCGTCGCAATGCAGGTCCACGCGCAGCCCCCGCTCGGCCGCGATGCGGCAGGCAGCGGCCACGGAGTTTGCCCCGTCGTGCATGGTGCGCTCGAAATGCGGAATGCCGCCGACCACGTCGACCCCCGCATCAAGCGCCCGGATCACCTGGTCGTGCCCATGGTCCGCGCGGTACCAGCCGTCCTGCGGAAAGGCGACGAGCTGCAGCTCCAGCACGTCCTTCACGCGCGCGCGCACCTCCAGCAACGCCTCGACCGTGCGAAAGCTCGGGTCCGTCACGTCGACATGGCTGCGGATCGCAAGCACGCCCTTGGCCACCGCCTGTCGGCAATAGGTCAGCGCCCGCGCGACGATGTCGTCCTTCGACTGGAGCTGCTTCAGCTCGCCCCAGAGCGCGATCCCCTCCAGCAACGTGCCCGACTGGTTCACCCGCGGCGTGCCGTAGCTGAGCGTCGCGTCCATGTGGAAATGCGGGTCGACGAAGGGGGGGCTGACGAGCTTGCCGGTCGCGTCGATCACCTCCCGCGCCTCTGCCGTGATGCCCGCCTCCACGGCGGCGATGCGGCCTTCCGCGATCGCGATGTCGGCCTGCGTGCCGTCGGGCAGCACGCCCCCTCTGACGATGAGATCGAACATGCCCTGCCCTCAGTCTGGAACTCAGTTTGTCACGATGTGGGCGGCCTCGGGCGCCCAGGTGAGCCAAAACGGCTTGCCGGGCGCGGGTGCGAGTGCTGTAAGGTCCGCCTCGCTGACCTGCGCCTTCACCTCCGTGCCATCCGGCCGCTCGAAATAGCAGATTATGCCGGTGCCCGCGAACTCCTCCGACAGAAAGTCCGCCTTGAGCGCGGGCCCTCCCGGATCGGTGCCGTGCACCGCCATCCTGTCGGCGGCGACGACGATGGCCGG
Organism: Pseudomonadota bacterium; assembly: GCA_039189975.1. Lineage (GTDB taxonomy): Bacteria > Pseudomonadota > Alphaproteobacteria > Rhodobacterales > Rhodobacteraceae > HLUCCA09. The sequence goes on along the minus strand of JBCCYI010000027.1, from coordinate 6,183 downwards.
GGCGACGCCCACCCCCGGCGGCAAGGGCATGGCTGCCCCGTCGATCTCGATGGCGCCATCGGCGACGGGACCGGCGAAGATGTTGTTGCGCCCCACGAATTCCGCGACGAAGCGCGTGGCCGGGGCGCGATAGACCTCCTGCGGCTTGCCGATCTGCTCAATCTCGCCGTGGCCCATGATCACGACCCGGTCGGCCATGGCAAATGCCTCAGATTGCGAATGCGTGACGTAGACAAACGTGATCCCGAGCTCCTTTTGCAGCTTCGCCAGCACGCCCTGCATGCGGATCACGAGGTGGGCGTCGAGCGCCGAGAGCGGCTCGTCGAGCAGGAGCATTTCCGGCTCCGTCACCAGCGCGCGTGCGAGGGCCACCCGCTGGCGCTGGCCACCGGAAAGCTGGTCGACGGGCCGCTCCTCGAAGCCCTTAAGCCCCATCCGGTCGAGCCACTCCATCGCGCGGCTCTTCCTCTCGCCGTCGGCAACGCCCCGCATCTTCAGCCCGAATTCGACGTTCTCGCGCACGTTGAGAAACGGGAATAAAGCCAGCGATTGCCAGACCATCGGCGTGTCCCGCTCATGGGCGGGGACGTCGTTCATCCGTTGCCCGCCGATCCAGATCGCGCCCTCCGTCGGCGCCTCGAGCCCCGCGAGCATCCTGAGAGTCGTCGTCTTGCCACAGCCCGACGGCCCCATGATGGCGACGAACTCGCCCCGCGCGATCTCCAGATCGATCCCCTTCACGGCCTCAAACGACGCGTAGCTCTTCTTGACGCCCTCGATGCGGACGAGCGGGTTCTCGATCTTCATTTTCCGGTCCGCCTCAGGATCAGCAATTGCGCCACGATCACCAGCGTGATCGACGTCACGAACACGACCGTGCCGATCGCGTTGATCTGCGGGTCGACGTTGCCCTGCAGGATTTCGAGGATCATCACCGGCACCGTCTTGTTCAGGCCAGAGACGAACCACGCCACGAGGAACTCGTCGAAACTCACCGCCGCCGTCAGGCAAAAGGCGGAGATCAGCGCCGGGGTGCAAAACGGCAGCACCACCGCCCGCATCGCCCGCCAGGGGCTCGCGCCGAGGTTCCACGCGGCGGCCTCCAGCGCCTCGTCCATCTGCGACAGACGCAGCCGGATGATCGCCATGGCAAAGGGTGCGCCCATGACGGTGTGCGCGATGACGATCCCGCCGATGGTGCCCGAGATCCCGAGCCGCGCCAGCCACGCCAGCATCGCCAAGCCCATGATCACAAGCGGGATCGTCGGCGGCAAAAGCGCCAACGCGAGATAGGCGGGCTTGAACCGGAAGCCGTAGCGAAAGTCCGTGTAGGCCGTCGCGAAGCCCAGCGCGGTGGAGAGGCTGGCCGCACAAAGCGCCACGATGACGGAGTTCTGGAACGCTTCCCACACCTCCTCGCGGGCGAAGGCCGTGCGGTACCAATCGAGCGTGAAGGAGCCGAGCGGAAAGGTCGGAAAGCGGTCCGAGTTGAACGAGAAGACCATGCTCGTCAGGATCGGCGCAAAGACGAAGAGGAAAAGCGCGACCAGGTAGATCCGCAACAGGAGATCGCCGCGCTGGGTCATGTGCGCTTCCGGTAGGCCGCGCCCACCGCGGCGAAGGCCACGACGAAGAGCGTCAGGATCATCATGATCGCCACGACCGCCGCGCGCGGCCATTGCTGGCCGGACTTCGTCGTGTCCACAATCAGGATCGAGAGCGTCGGCGGGTTCGAACCCCCGAGGTAGAACGGTGCCACGAAGTCCCCGAACGACAGGATGAAGGCGAAGAGCGCGCCGACGATCAGCCCCACCTTCGATGCCGGGATAATCACCCGAAAGAGGGTCGCGCGGGGCGAGGCGCCGAGGTTCCACGACGCTTCGATGAGGTTCCGGTCGATGGCGGACATCGAGAAGGTCTGCAGGATGACCACGAGCGGCAGCACGAGCGTCATGTAGCCGACCATCGCGCCAAAGCCGGTGTTGAGCATCGTGATGGGCGCGAGCCCGCCGAGCCCGAAGAACGCGTTGATCGGTCCGCTTTCCGCGAGCAGCACCTGCCACGCGTAGATCCGCACGAGGTACGAGGTGAAGAACGGCACGATGAGGAAGAAGATCGCCCAGCGACGCACGCTGTCCGAACAGCGGAACGCCAGCGCATAGGCGGCGGGAAAGGCGATGAGCGTGGCGCAGATCGCGGCGAGTGTCGCGCGCCAGAGCGTCACCCAATAGGCGTTCCAGAAGAAGTCCCGCCCCAGCATCCGCTCCCAGTTGTTCAGCACGAAGTCGGGCTCCATGCGGTAGTTCCGCACGAGCCAGAACGACATCGCGACCATCAACAGAAGCGGACCAACGAAGAACGCGCCCTGCCAGATCAGCAGCGGGACGCGCCAGACGTAGGGATAAAGGTCTCTGCGGTTGGACATGAGGGCCTGAGCTGGGCCGGCGGCGCCAAAGCACCGCCGGGAAGGAAAATCAGGCCGTCTTGTAGTCGGACCAGAAGTCGTTCCAGTCCTCCAGGCTCTGCTGGATGGGAATGTTGCGCAGGTGGATGCGGTTTTCCTCCAAGAGCTTGATCGGGCTCTGGGCGTGGCCCTCAATGAGGCCGGAGCGCTCGGCCTCCGCCGGGTTCGCCTCCTGGATCGCCGTCCAGCCGGACTTCGTCGGCGAGAGGCCGGGATAGGCCGCCATCTGGATCGACTTCACCTGACCACGCGGGCTCAGCATGTACTGAATGAACTTGTTGATGATCTCGTGCTTGTCGGTGCCCTTGCCAATCGAATAGCTCTCCGTCCACTGAATGCCGCCCTCTTCGGGGATGACGGAGGCGACCGGCGCGCCGTCTTTCTGCAGCACACCCGTGATCCAGTCGCCGATGCCGCACATCGCCAGCATTTCGGCGTTCTTGAGCGAGGCGAATGTCCCGCCATAGTCGAAGTAGCCGCCGACCTGCGGCTTGAGGCTCAGTGTCTTCTCCTGCACCGCGTCCCAGGCATCCTCGCCGATGTCATAGGGCGAGGGGCTGTTGTTGCCGTTGAGGAGCGACATTTGCCCGAGGCTCGGCAGGTGCCAGTCGAAATGGCCGACCTTGCCCGCGACCTTCTCGTTCCAGAAGGCGTTGTAGCTCATGGCCTCTTCGGCCGTCAGCGCGTCGGTGTTGTAGGACACCCCCAGCAGGCCAAAGCGGACCATGGCGGACCACAGCGTGTCGCCCGTCCAATGGCCGGGGAAGTTCTGGTAGGCGGGGTAGAAATCGTCGAACGGGAAGAGGGACGCGTCCATCTCCTCAATGTAGCCCGCCGCGTTGAGCTGCTGCACGAACTCGCCGTCGGACAGGATGATGTCGTAGGTGCCGGGAGGGGACTGGGCGATGAGACCCAGCATGTTGTCGCCGCCCGCGTAGTACTTCGGCACGAACTTGACGTTATTCTCCGCCTCGAACTCGCCCACCATGTCGGGTTCGGCGTGGCCGTACCAGGCCAGCATGTTGATCTCGACAGGGTCCTGCGCCCAGGCGCGGTTGATCATCGGAGCGGTGAGGGCAACGCCCGCGGCACCGGTCATCAGCGTGCGGCGGGTCAGGCGATTGGATTGGCGGGACATGAAACCTCCGGTCGGATTGGAACGCGCGCCGGTCCTCGCCGGGCGCCCTGTTTTGCAGCAGATGATGCGCAAACTATCACGAGTGGCAATCACCGAGGGAAATGAGGAGTCTGGATGAGCTCATTTTGGCTGCTTATCCAAAGTCAATACTCTTGCTTGAGTTGATATGCTCAAGCAGGGACTGCGCGAGCGAGTTTCCGGCATCCGAGAGGCCGGTATGCTTGTAAAAGAGGCCGATGCGCAGGGGCAGCAGCGTTGGAAACCCTTCCTCGGGTCGACCGGGCCGCAGGCCAGGCAGGTAGGTGGCGGGCGTCAGCGCCGTCGCCCCGAGCCCGGCCTGAAGTGCCGCTTGCAGCCCGGCGACATCGCGCGAAACAAAGACCGTCCGCCACCCCCGGCCACTGCGGCGAAGGGCGTTGCGCATGCGCGTTGCATATTCGCAGGGGTCGGGGTGCCGCACAATGGGCAGAGGGGCCTTGGCGTCGGGGACAAAGCTGTCTTTCACCGCCCAAAAAGGAGACACGAGGGCGCTTTCCACAAGGTAGGGCGCTTCGTCATCCGGCGCGATGGCGACAGCGATGTCGAGCGCGCCTCCGGCGATGTCCCGTCGTAACTCACTGGAAAGCTTGCTTTCGATCTCAATACGCACCTCGATATTCTCGCTGGCGAAGCGCGTGATCGCGTCGAGCAGGAAGGCGTGGGCGAAATCCGTCGGAACACCGACGCGGATCAGTCCTGTCAGAGCGGCCTCACCGAAATGAGCCAGAATGTCGTCATTCAGGCGCAGCATCTGGCGCGCGTACGGGCCGAGCGCCAGCCCGGCCTCCGTGAGCGCCACCTGGCGTCTGCTGGTGTGAAAGAGCTTGGCCTGAAGCAGCTCCTCCAATCGCCGGACCTGGAGGCTGATGGCCGGTTGCGTCCGGCCGAGCGCCCGCGCGGCCCGGGTGAAGCCGCCCAGATCGGCGACGGTCACGAAACAGCGCAGAAGGTCGGTCGGGATGTTCACAGGCATCAATCATAGGAATATGTCATCTGTGGATCAGTACAATAAATTTCTGACATGAAGGATCGGATTGTATCCCATGCAAGGAAATCAGCAGAGAACCGGAGAGCTGCATGGATTTTGGGCGTATCTTGTTAGCACAACGTCCGGTGATCCTGCCCGTGATTCACGTTCTGACGGCGGACCAGGCCGTGGAGAACCTGCGCCACGTCGAGGCACTCGGCGGTGCCGGAGCCTTTCTGATCAACCACGATTTCGGGGTGGCGCCGTTCCTGCCGATCCTCAGGGACATTCGCGCGGCCTGTCCGCAGATGTGGCTTGGCGTGAACTTTCTCGCCCAGACGGGGGCGGTCGCCTTCCCGATCCTGGCCGATCTGGCGCGCCAGGGCAGTCCCTTCCAGGCCTACTGGGCGGATGACGCCCGCATCGAGGAGCGCACAGCCACCGAGGGCGCCGATCCCGCGCAGCCGGAGGCCGAAGAGATCGCCCGCATCCGGGCCGAAAGCGGCTGGCATGGGCTCTATCTCGGCGGAGTGGCGTTCAAGAAGCAGCGGCCCGTTGCACGATCCGATGAGAGCCGTGCCGCGACCCTCGCCCGCGCGTACATGGATGTCGTGACCACCTCCGGCCCCGCAACGGGCCACGAGGCGGATGTGGACAAGACGCGCCGGTTTCGGGCGGCGTTGGGCACGGCCCCCCTGGCGCTGGCCTCCGGGATCACGCCGGAGAATGTCGCGCGCTACGCCGACCATGTGGATCTGATGCTGGTGGCGACCGGCATCAACCGGCCCGGCGATTTCTACAACATCGACCCTGCGCGGCTGCACGCCTTGCAAGACGCTCTGGCAACGGGAGGGACACGCGGATGATGACCGAAAAGGGCTCGAGGGCAGACCGGTGGTATCTATCGCTGATGTCGCCCAACACGAAGGGGCCGCAGTTTGCCTGGCTCGACCCTACGTCGATCTACATCAACAGCGTCGCGTTCGCGGACCTGCTCGACGATCTCTGTGCCGAGCTCGATCCCGAGGGGATCGACGTCGTCGCCGGGCTCGACGCCATGGGCTTTGTCCTGGGCGCTGCGATCGCCGGCCGGCTGCAGCGCGGGTTTCTGCCGATCCGCAAGGCGGGCAAGCTCTGCGTGGACACGGACGCGGTGTCGTTCTCCAACTACTCCGGCCGTACCCAGGACATGGAGATGCGCGCCCCCGCCTTCGCGCCGGGCACGCGGGTGCTCCTCGTGGACCAGTGGATCGAAACCGGCGGCACCATGGACGGCGCCGTCCGCCTGGTGGAGCGCCAGCAGGGCAGGGTCGCCGGGCTGGTCGCGATCGCGATGGAGGCGACGGAGGGGGCACGGGCGCTGGCGGGCCGCTTTCCCGTCGTCACGGCGGTGATGCCCGGGAGCCGCTGGCAGGAGGAGTGCAACGCGCAGCGCCTGTCGAGCTTTGCGAGCTATGATGCGGCGCGCACGTTCCCCACGGCGGGCCGCACTCTGCCGCCGGGGCCGCCGGGGCCAACAGGGTCGTAGCGGCGGCGCCCCGCGCGCCCCGCCCTTGCACCTCGGCACCCGATGGC
>JBCCYI010000026.1:0-27290 GCA_039189975.1 Pseudomonadota bacterium | reverse complement strand
GCGGGGGATAAGGTGCAGGTGGAGATGACCCCCTACGACCTGACCAAAGGGCGCATCAACTACCGCTTCAAGTAATCGCGTGCCGACCGCCCGGACGGGACCGCGGCTGATCCTGGGCTCGGGATCGCCGCGCAGGTTGGAATTGCTGGACCAGATCGGCGTCACACCAGACGCCGTGCGCCCGCCGGACATTGATGAGACGCCAGCCAAGGGCGAGCTCCCGCGCGCCTATTGCGCCCGCATCGCACGTCAGAAGGCGGAGGCGTTTCGCCCGGCCCCGGACGAGATTGTGCTGTGCGCGGACACTACGGTGGCGCTCGGTCGCCGCATCCTAGGAAAGCCCGCAGATCAGGCCGAAGCAGAGCGCTTCCTGCGCGCGCTGTCCGGACGGCGTCACCGGGTGCTGACGGCGGTTGCGGTTCAATCGGCGGCGGGCCTCACCGAGCGTCTGGTGGAAACGACCGTATCCTTCAAGCGGCTCGCAGAGACCGAGATCACGGCCTATCTGGCCACGGGCGATTGGCAGGGGAAGGCGGGAGGCTACTCCATCCAGGGCCCGGCAGGCGCGTTCGTGCCCTGGATCCGCGGGTCGTATCCTGCGGTCGTCGGCCTGCCCCTGACCGAAACGGCGCATCTGTTGCAGGCCGCAGGCTATGCCATGGCCGCCAGCCCCATGCCCGATATGACCGCCAAGCCAAAAGGCCCGATGCGCCCCAAGAGGCCCGCATGAAAGGGCGCAGCATCCTGCTCGACACAATTGCGGGCCGCCGGGTGAGCGTCGCTCTGCAGGACGGTCAGCTCGACGACCTGCTGATTGATCCCCCCGAAGGCGCGCCGGCAGGCCCAGGCGCCATCGCCCGCGCTGTGGCGGACCGGGCGATGAAGGGGATGGGCGGCGTCTTTGTCCGGCTGCCCGACGGCGTGCAGGGATATCTCAAGGGCGAAAAGGCCCTCCCACCGGGCCAGCCGCTTCTCGTTCAGGTGACCGGCCGCGCCGAGGCTGGCAAGGCCGTGCCGGTCACGCGAAAGCTCCTCTTCAAGTCCCGCCATGCCATCGTGACACCCGGTGCACCCGGCCTCAACGTCTCCCGCGCGATCCGCGAGGAGGAGGAGCGAGCCCGGCTGCGCTTTCTCGCCGAAGACGGGATGGAAGGTGCCGAGGGGGACGCGGCGATGGGCCTGATCGTGCGGTCCGGCGCCGCGGCTGCGCCGGAGGCGGAGGTGCTTGACGACATCGCCGAGATGCGCACCCTCGCCGAAGCCGTCACCGCCGACACCGCAGGTGCGCCCGAGTGGCTCACCGAGGCGCCCGACGCGCATCACCTGGCCTGGCGCGACTGGGGCACACCCGATGAGATCGACACGACCCCCGGCGCTCTGGACGCGCGCGGCGTGCTCGACATGCTGGCCGCGCTCGCACGTCCTGACGTGGCGTTGCCGGGCGGCGGGTTTCTGTCAGTCGAGCCGACGCGGGCGCTCGTGGCTGTCGATGTCAACACGGGCCGGGACAGCTCCCCCGCCGCCGCGCTCAAGGCAAACCTGGCCGCGCTGCGCACCCTGCCGCGCGCGCTGCGGGTGCGCGGGCTCGGCGGGCAGATCGTCCTCGATCTGGCGCCGCTCTCGAAGAAAGACCGCAAGCAGGCCGAGCAGGTTCTCAAGACCGCGCTGAAGGCCGATCCCGTCGAGACCACCTTTGTCGGATGGACGCCGCTCGGCCACGTCGAGCTGAGCCGAAAGCGCGAACGCTGGCCACTCGACCCTGCTTTTCTGGAGGCCGTGGGATGAGTTGTCCGATCTGCAAACGTCCGGTTGTGGCGGAGTACCGCCCCTTCTGCTCACGCCGCTGCGCCGACATTGACCTGGGGCGATGGCTGACCGGCGGCTATGCCATCCCGACCGATGAGGGCGAAGACGACGCCACGGATGGCGCGCCTCGCGACCGGACGGACGACCCTACCGGCCGGCTTCATTGACCCGTCAGCACGCCACGGACAGGGCTGTTGCCAACGCTCCGCCTCCCTGAAGCATGCCGCAGAGAGGGTGCGCCCGCAAAGCCGCGGGGTGCGCGGACCAAGCCGTCGCACGTCAGCTCACCCCGCCCGCAGGACGCGGCCGCAGGGCATGCTGTCAGGTCAGAGCCCCAGATCCTGGGGCGTGAGGCGAAAAGCCTTGCCGAACCCGCCGTTGAGATGCGCGTCCTCGACCGTCAGCACCGCAAAGGAGAAGTCCGCAAAGTCGATGTAGAGCCCGGCTTTGGGATGTTGCTGGAGGTAATGCGCCCGGATTGCGGCGTGGTCTTCTTCGCCGTGCCGCACAAAGCTGGCGCGGCATTGCAAGGTGAGCCTCGGATGGGTCAGCGGATCGCCCCGGTCGCCCGGCTCCCCAACAAGCAGCGAGCACACCGGATCAACCTTGAGCGCCTTGGTGTGATGCGACAGGTCGGAGATCAGCGTCAGTGGTGCGCCGGCCGGTGTCGTGGCCACGGCGATGCGCGTGACCATGGGCGCCGTCGTATCAGGGTCGCGCACCCCCAGGGCGCCAAACCGCGCACCGTCGATCAGACCACGCGCCAGAGCGCGCGCGGCATCGTCCGTCTCTCGGATCGGGTTGCGTTTCTCAGGCTCGGGCATATTACTCCTCCGCGCTATCGCGAGGCAGAGTAGGCGCGGGGCTCGGGAAGGCAAGCCGGACAGCCCGTAGGGCGCGCCGGTGGCGACCCGAAAGAACCCACGCGCCGACCGTACAGCAAAGGGAGGGAACCGGATGGCATTGGTTGAACCGCTGACCGAGGAGGACATGGAGCCACACCTGCGCGACCAGGTGCAGTTCTTCAAGGGACCCCTGGGGGTGATCCCGAACTCGGTGCGCACGATGGCGCACCGGCCGGAAATCGCGGCGGCGTTCACGGCACTCAACGTGGCCGTGATGCGTTCGGACGGGGCGGTGACGGCGGAATTCAAGCGGCTTCTGGGCTATGTGTCGAGCTTTGCCTCGGGTTGCCGGTATTGTCAGGCCCACATGATCCTTGCCTCGGAGCGGTTTGGCGCGTCCGAAGGCCGGCTCAACGAGGTGTGGACATTCGAGGAGAGTGCGCACTTCACTCCCGCCGAGAAGGCCGCACTTGCCTTTGCGCAGGCGGCGACACTGGTGCCGAACGCTGTCACACCGGAGATCGAGGCACGACTGCAGGCGCATTGGGCTCCGGGTGAGATCGTGGAGATCATGGGGGTGGTCGCCCTCTTCGGGTATCTCAACCGCTGGAATGACTCCATGGGCTCGGCGCTCGAGGATCTGCCCCGTGACACCGCCGAAGTGCGCCTGGTCACCCAGTCCGGCTGGGAGATCGGCAAGCACGCATAAGGCTGCGCTTGAGAACGCGCCCCGTGCGCGCGCCACGGTTCCGAGCTCAGGAAGGACCAGGGGGATCGGCCAGTCGCCCCGGGCATGCATGCACGGCAGAGCTGGGGGCTCTCCCGCCTCCAAGCCACGCCTGCGGCGCGACTTTCCGTTGGGCCCGGCACGGCTGCGCCGTGCGGGGTTGCGCTTCGCGGCGATACGGGGTCCTTTGGCGACTCTGATCGAAAGGAGGCCGCGCCCGTGCCGCATTTTCTCGATATCCATACGACGCCCGCGGAGGAGCTGCGTGGGATGCTCGACGAAGCCCATCGCATGAAGGCGGCGCGGAGCGGACAGCCGAAGGGCGCCCCGGACACAGAGCAGGCCCTGGCCAACCATGTGGTGGCGCTCGTGTTCGAGAAGCCCTCAACCCGGACGCGCACGTCCTTCGACGTCGGGGTCCGGCAATTGGGAGGAGAGACGCTCCTTCTGTCGGGCGCGGAAATCCACCTTGGCCACGGGGAGACGATCGCGGACACGGCGCGGGTCCTGTCGCGCTATGTCGACCTCATCATGATCCGGACGTTCGATCACGCCGATCTGCTGGAGCTGGCCGATCATGCGACGGTGCCGGTGATCAACGGGCTGACAAACGCGTCCCACCCCTGTCAGATCATGGCCGACATCATGACCTATGAGGAACACCGCGGGCCGATCAATGGGCGCAAGGTCGTCTGGCTCGGAGACGGCAACAACGTCTTTGCCTCCTTTGCCCACGCCGCCGCACGCTTCGATTTCCCGCTGACATTCGCCGGGCCGCAGGCGCTCGACCCTGACCCCAACGGGCTCTCCGCGATGCGCGCAGAGGGCGCGCATATCGAGATCGAGCGCGATCCGGTTGCGGCCGTGCGGGACGCAGATCTGGTCGTGACCGACACGTGGCTCAGCATGCATGACGCTCCGGAGGCCCGCGAGCAAAGACACGCACTCCTGCACCCCTATCAGGTGAATGACGCGCTGATGACCCATGCCGCGCCGGACGCCCTCTTCATGCATTGCCTGCCCGCTCATCGCGACGAGGAGGCCACGTCCGCTGTGATGGATGGGCCCCATTCCGTAATCTTCGACGAAGCCGAAAACCGGCTGCACGCGCAAAAGGCCATCCTGCGCTGGTGCCTGAACGTCTGACAGGGCGCGGGAGAAACGCAGCATAGGCAGCCTGCGCGCAACACCGGCGGCACTCAGGGCCAGCATAAGCATGGGATCCGGACGATCGGGCCATTCCCTGAACCGATGAGGGGCGTGCGGCCGCGTCAGCCACCAAACAAGCCCCTTGCACGTAATGTGCCAACCCGGCACATGTTCGGCACCTGTTCGGGGAGGGCGCTGGAAGTGGCTGACGGTTTGGTTGGTGTCATCGGGCTAGGCTCGATGGGCTATGGCATGGCGCAGTCCTGCGTGCGGGCGGGGCTAAGGACCTGGGGGCACGACATCAATCCCGACCTCTGCGCAAAGCTGCAGGCGGAAGGTGGTCAGGCGGGAGAGACGCAATGGGCCGACCTCTCCGCGCTGGTGGTCGTCGTCCTGAACGCCGCGCAGCTGGAGACAGTCCTCTTCGGGGCGGATGGGGCAGCGCCCAAGATGAGCGCCGGAGCGGTCGTCGTGGCCTGCCCGACGATCCCCCCCGCGACGGCAAAAGACCTCGCGGCGCGCTGTAGCGGCCTTGGCCTCCATTACCTCGACGCGCCGATTTCGGGGGGCGCGGCCAAAGCGGCGCAGGGCGCGCTGTCGATCATGGCCGCGGGCACCGCGGAAGCCTTCGCCGCCGCGCGCCCTGTTCTCGAGGCCACGGCCGAGACTGTCTTTGAGCTGGGAGACCACGCGGGGCCCGGCTCCGCGATGAAGGCCACGAACCAGATGCTCGCCGGCGTCCACATCGCCGTCATGGGCGAGGCGCTGGCCTTCGGCATCAGCCAGGGGATCGCGCCCGACACCGTCCTGAAGGTCATTCGGCAATGCGCTGGCACGTCGTGGATGCTGGAGAACCGCGCGCCCCATGTCGTGGCGGGAGACTACAGCCCGCTCAGCCAGATCAACATCTGGCCCAAGGACCTCGGCATTGTGCGCGAGATCGCCGAGGCGGCCGGGCTTGAGACGCCGATCACCGCGACCGCGCTTGCCCAATACATGCAGGCCGCCGACATGGGTCTCGGCCATGAGGACGACGCTGCTATCACCAAAGTCTATGCGCGCCAGGCAGGTCTCACCCTGCCGGGCGAGCGCTGAACGGGCGCGATGCGGGTCCTGATCCTCGGCGCTGGCGGCATGATTGGCGCCAAGCTAGCGCGCCGGCTGGTGGCCGATGGCAGGCTTGCCGGCAAGAAGCTCACCGCGCTGCACCTCGTTGACATCGCGCTTCCGCCAGTGCCGGACGGCGGCAAGGCGCTCTGCCGCGCAGAAGCGCGCGACATCGCCAGTCCGGAGGCGCCCGCCGCGCTGGTGGCATCCCGGCCGGACGTGATCTTTCACCTCGCCGCCATCGTCTCTGGCGAGGCGGAGCGCGACTTCGACACGGGCTACCGCATCAACCTCGACGCGACGCGTGCCCTCTTTGACGCGATCCGCGCCGAGCACGGGATCTCGGGCTACAGGCCGCGGCTCATCTTTTCGTCGTCGCTTGCGGTCTACGGCGCGCCCTTGCCCGACCCCATCCCGGACGACCACATTCGCGCCCCCCAAACGAGCTACGGCACCCAGAAGGCCATCGCAGAGCTCCTGCTCGACGACTATACGCGGCGCGGCTTTTTCGATGGGATCGGACTGCGCTTGCCAACGGTCGTGATCCGTCCGGGGCTGCCCAATGCCGCGGCCTCGGGCTTCTTCTCCGGCATCCTGCGCGAGCCGTTGGCCGGCCAGCGCAGCAGCCTGCCCGTGCCACCTGAGACAAAACACTGGCTCGCGAGCCCGCGCGCCGCCATCGGCTTTCTTGTCCATGCGGCAGGGCTCGATACGGCGGCAATCGGCCCGCGGCGCACGCTCACAATGCCGGGTGTCGAGACGACGGTGGCGCAGCAGATCGAGGCGCTCGCCCGCGCCGCCGGTCCTGAAGCGGCCGCCCTGATCGACGCCGCGCCCGATCCCGCCATTGCGCGCATCATCGCAAGCTGGCCCCGCGCCTTCACCTGCGACAGGGCCAATGCGCTCGGCTTCACCTCCGAAGCGACGCCTGACGAACTGATCCAAGTCTATCTTGAGGATGACGCCCCAGGGGCGCCATCGCCGGAGAGCCCACAGTGACTGTCCTTGGCTGCATCGCGGACGATTTCACCGGCGCGACGGATCTTGCTGGCCTTCTCGCCCGCTCCGGCGCGCGGGTGTCCTTGCGCATGGGCGTGCCCGACGCACCGCCCGCCGAAGCCGGGCATGACAACGCTCCGTTCGAGGTCATTGCCCTGAAGTGCCGCACCTCGCCGGTGTCCGAAGCGGTTGCCGAGTGTCGCGCAGCCCTCGCCTGGCTCCGCGCCGCCGGGGCGCAGCGGTTCTTCTGGAAGTATTGCTCGACCTTCGACTCGACGCCCGAGGGCAACATCGGCCCCGTGACCGAGGCGCTCCTGGCGGATCTCGGCGCGGCACAGACGATCTATTGCCCCGCCTTTCCCGAGAACGGGCGTTCGATTTACATGGGCAACCTCTTTGTCGGTCAGCAGCCCCTGGCTGAAAGCCCGATGAAGGACCATCCCCTGACCCCGATGCGCGACAGCAATCTGATGCGCCTCCTCGCGCCGCAGGTGACGCGCGACGTCGGGCTGATCGACCGGCTGACCGTCGCGCAGGGCGCTCAGGCCGTGCGGGCCGCCCTCGCTGCCTCGGGCGCGGCGCATCTGGTGGTCGACGCCGTGGCGGATGCCGATCTGGCGATCATCGCGGAGGCCTGCCGCGACCTGCCGCTCCTCACCGGGGGCAGCGCGTTGGCGATGCCGCTCCCGGCGCTCTACCGCGCGGACGGCACTTGGGATGGCACTGGCGCGGACGCGGCTCTGCCCACGGTCCCGCCCGGGGCGCTGGTCCTCTCGGGAAGCTGCTCGGCGATGACCCGTGCGCAGGTCGCGGCCTACGCCCCGCACGCGCCGAGCCTGCGGCTCGACCCGCTCACGCTCGCCGACGCCGGTCCGCGCGACGCGCTGGACTGGCTCGCCGCCCAGCCGCTCGACGTGACGCCGATGCTCTATGCCTCGGCCGCGCCCGACGACGTCCGTGCCGCGCAGGCCGCCCTTGGCACCGCCCGCGCCGGAGCGCTGGTCGAGGACGCGCTGGCCACCCTCGCGCGCGCGGCGCGCGCCCAGGGACGGCACCGCTTTGTCGTCGCCGGGGGCGAAACCTCGGGCGCGGTGACCCAGGCGCTGGGCGTCAACCGGCTCGAGATCGGGCGCGAGATCGCGCCGGGCGTGCCCTGGACCTATGCCGATATCGGCGGCGCCACGGTCGCGCTCGCGCTGAAGTCCGGCAACTTCGGGGCGGAGAGCTTTTTCTCCGACGCGCTCGCCCGGCTGGATGCGGCATGACGGAGGCCCGGCTGCGCGAACAGATCTGCCTCCTGGCGAAGTCGATGTTCGAGCGCGGGCTGACCGGGGGCAGCACCGGCAACATCTCCGCCCGGACCGACGACGGGGGCCTTCTGGTCTCCCCCACAGGCACGAGCTTTGGTCGGCTGGACCCCGCGCGGCTGAGCCGCTTCGACGCGGCGGGCACGCTGATCGACGGCGATCCGCCGACCAAGGAGATGCCGCTGCACACCGCCTTTTACGACACGCGCAGCACGGCGGGCGCGGTGGTGCACCTGCACTCCTGCCACGCGGTGGCGTGGTCGATGATGCCCGAGGTCGACGCAGACAGCTTCCTGCCCCCGCTCACGCCCTATGCGCTGATGAAGCTGGGCAAGGTCAAGCTCCTGCCCTTCTTCCTGCCTGGTGATCCGGCCATGGGAGAGGCGGTGCGCGGCCTCGCGGGCAAGCGCTCGGCTGTGATGCTGGCCAACCACGGGCCTGTCGTCGCGGGCAAGGACGTGGAGGCCGCCTGCAACGCCATCGAGGAGCTTGAGGACACTGCGCGGCTGGCGATGCTGATGCGCGGCTACCAGGCCCGCCAGATTACGCCCGAGCAGATCCAGGCCCTCGTCACCAAGTTCGACATCGAGTGGGACGCGTGACCTGCCAGGCCGCCTGCGCCGCGAGACCCGTCCATGCCCAAGCTTTCCGGGAGTCAGCCCCATGAAGTTCTCCGCCAACCTCGGTTTCCTCTGGACGGAGCTGCCGCTGCCCGACGCCATCAGGGCGGCACAAAGTGCGGGCTTTGATGCTGTCGAGTGCCACTGGCCCTACGCCACGGAGGTCGACGCGGTCGTCGCAGCCCTCAAGGAGACCGGCCTGCCCATGCTCGGGCTCAACACCGAACGGGGCGACGTCGCGGCGGGCGAGAACGGCCTCAGCGCGCTGCCGGGGCGCGAGGCCGAAGCCCGCGCCGCCATCGACCGCGCGATTGCCTACGCCGCCGCTACCGGCACGCGAAACGTCCACATCATGGCAGGCTTTGCGTCCGGCGCCGAGGCGGAGCGCACCTTTGTCGCCAATCTGACCTATGCCGCCGAGAGGGCCACGCCCCACGGCGTCGGCCTTCTGATCGAGCCGCTCAACACTTATGACGCGCCGGGCTACTTCCTAAATGGCACCGATCAGGCGATCCGCATCCTCGACGCCGTCGGCCACGCCTACGTCCGTCTGATGTTCGACTGTTATCACATCCAACTCATGGAGGGGGACCTTAGCCACCGGCTGGAGCGTCTCCTGCCCCGCATCGGCCACATCCAGTTCGCCGCCGTTCCCGACCGCGGCGCCCCGGACCATGGCGAGGTCCACTACCCTCACATCTTCGCGCATCTCGCCGCGCTCGGCTATGCGGCTCCCCTCGGCGCCGAGTACAAACCCGGCGGCCCGACCGAAGATACGCTCGGCTGGCTCCAGGCGGCACGTGGGGAGACATAGCACAGCGGTCCGGCCTTTCGCGGGCGTCCCGTCACAGGCCATCAATTCATTTGCTAAAGCCCTGAAAGCTCAGCAAGCTTAGGACCGAAGGGGGGTACAGTCGCAACGACTCGTAGGGGGAACAGCTCTGACCGAAGGTGCCTGCCCCGCACAGCGCTTGGCGTTAGACGGCTCTGCAGATCGTTCCCAGGGCGAAGCGTGGCCCGACGGGCCGCGCCTAGCCCATCATGCGCTTGCGGCGTTCCTTGATCCGCTCGTCCGCTTCGACCGTGCCGTCATGGAACGAGCCGAAGAGCTTGTCCCACGGGATCTCCAGCGAGCCGTAGTTACACTCGAAGTACCGGTGGTGCATCTGGTGGTGGAAGGTGCCGAGCTTCAGCCGGTTTTCATCCTTCACCACCACCCCTTCGAACCCGCAATGCGTCGTCGCCGCCGTCAGCGTCAGGTATTGCATGTGGTAGAGGATGTGCACCGGGCTCGCGGGCACGATGAAGTGGATCAGGCCGGAGCCCAGAAAGATCACATGCTCCACCGGGTGCATCGACAGGCCCGACCACGGGCCAACGTTGATGTTGCGGTGGTGCAGGGCGTGGACGTGTTTGTAGAGAAACGGCACGTGCAGAAGCCGGTGGATCCAGTAGAAATAGAAGCTCTCCCACATCGGGATCAGCAGGAAGAGCGCGACGAACCACACCGGGCTCTCCGCCCAGGTCAGCACCGGCGCCCAGCCATTGGCCATCGCCCAGAAGAGCAGCACTTCGTAGACCGTCCACACCAGGACACCGCTGCCGAGTGTCCAAAACATGTTGTCCCGGATCTGCCCGCCGAGCGTGAATTGCCGACCGTTGACCATCAGCGGGCGGGGGTCGTATTTCAGCCGCTGCCCCTGCGCCGTGAAGGTGTAGAAATAAAGATGCAGACCGCCCGCAACCACGGTCATCAGCACTAGGTTGCGCAGGTAGAGCTCCGCAATCCAGCCGAAGGCGAGCGTCTGCGTCTCCTCCAGCGGCGGCTGAAACCACGTCACCGAGATGAACGCGATGGCCACAAGGATCAGGCGCTCGGAGATCAGGAACCACGCGTTCCACACCCAGCGCAGCACCGCCATCGGCCGCAGCGGCCAGGCAAAGAGCGGCGACGCCGTGAGCGGTGTCTGCGGCAGGTGATTCCAGCCTCTGAGCTTTGCGTCTGACATTGCGGCCTCCGGCACGTTGCGATGCAGCAGAGCTTGTCCTATTGCATGCGTCCTGAAAAACAGAATTACTCGGAGAATATCCTCGGCTTTTCGGAGGTGGGCCTTGTCCATCAGTCTGCGCGCGATGCGATACTTCACAATGGCCCTGCGTCTAGGGAGCATCACGCGTGCCTCAGAGGCGCTCAACGTATCCGCCTCGGCGATCTCGGCCGCGATTGACCGGATCGAGGACCATTTCGCTCTGCAACTCACGGACCGTCAGCGCGCGCGCGGGATCGTGGCCACCGCCGATGGCCACGTCATGGCGCGAAAGTTCAACCTGTTGCTCGAAGAATATGACGGCGTGCTGCGGGACGGTGTTGACCTGAAGCAATCGCTGCGCGGGGAGCTGCGTGTGGGATACTACGCCCCCGTGGCGCCCGCCTTCCTGCCGCAGATCCTGGCGCCGTTGCTGAGGCCCGAAAACGAGCTGACCCTGCACCTTGAGGCATGCGACAACAGCAGGGCGTTGGAAGGGCTGCGGCGCGGTGCTTTTGACGCGGTCCTGTGCGTCTCCGAGGGGGCCGAGCCGGGCCTGCGGTTCGACCCGCTCGTGACAGCGCCCGCCTATTGCCTGATGTCGGGTGAGCACCCGATGGCTGCACGGGAGACGGTCGCCCTCGCAGACCTCGCCGGGCAGGACATCGTCGCCCTCAACAGGCCCTTCGCGGGGGAATACTATGCCGCGCTGTTCGCCCAGGCGGGGGTCCGGCCCCGGGTTGTGGCACAGACGAACTCGACAGAGATGGTGCGCAGCCTTGTCGGCGCTGGTCGGGCCTGCGCGCTTCTGAACATGGTGCCTCTGACAAAGGTCAGCTACGGCGGCGACAGGCTCGCCGCCCGCCCCATCTACGACGACTTGCCGCCTCTCGTCCTCTCCGTGGGGTACCGCGATGCGCAGCCGCGCCGCGCGGTGACGGAGTTCGTCACCCAGTGCAAAGCGCATTTCGTGACTCCGGAGCCGTGGCTCTGCCCCATGCCCCAAAGCTGACTTTGCACCTGCGCCGCGGGCGCGGGCTACCCGGACGCAATGAGGTGAAACGCCTCATCCGGGAAGAACTTCTTGAGCCGAACGTCCGCGGTGCGCGCGTGCCCCTCCATGCCTTCGAGGCGTGAGAGCCGCGCCGTTGCCTCCGCGATGGGACGCGCGCCGTCCTGGGTGCAACGCTGCCAGGTGACGGTTTTCATGAATTTGTGGACGGAGAGCCCGCCGGTGTACTGCGCCGCGCCGGAGGTGGGCAGCACGTGGTTCGGCCCGGCGGCCTTGTCACCGAAGGCCACGGTGGTTTCCTCGCCGAGAAAGAGCGAGCCGTAGCTCTGGAGCCGCCCGACCCACCAGTCGAGATCCGCACATTGGATGTGGAGGTGCTCAGGCGCGTAACTGTCGGAGACCTCGGCCATCTCTTCGCGCGTGTCGCACAGGATCACTTCGGCATAGTCGCGCCAGGCGGCCGCGGCATTGGCCGCGTTCGTCTCGGGCAGCTCCGCGATGAGGTTCGGCACAAGCGCCTGCACCTGCTCGGCGAGGGCCGCATGGTCCGTGACGAGCCAGACGGGCGAGTTGTACCCGTGCTCGGCCTGGCCGACAAGGTCCCAGGCGACGAGGTAGGGGTCGGCGGTCGCGTCCGCGATCACCATGGAGTCGGTCGGCCCGGCGAACATATCGATCCCGACCCGGCCAAAGAGCGCGCGCTTGGCCTCCGCAACATATTGGTTGCCGGGGCCGACGAGGATCGACGCCGCGGGCAAGCCAAAGAGACCGTAGGCCATCGCGGCGACGCCCTGCACGCCGCCGAGGTTGAGCACCGCGTCGGCGCCGCAAAGCTGCATCGTAAAGAGGATCGGGTCCGGAATGCCCACGCCCGGCTTTGGCGGCGAAGAGGCGGTGATGTGGCCGACACCCGCGACCTTGGCCGTGGTGATCGTCATCATCGCCGAGGCGATGTGGCTGTAGCGCCCACCGGGCACATAGCAGCCCGCCGCCGCGACGGGGATGTGCTTTTGGCCGGCAAAGAAGCCGGGCCGGACCTCGAGCTCGCAATCGCTGATCGTGGCCTTCTGCGCCTCGGCGAAGCGGCGGATGTTGTCATGGGCGAAGCGGATATCGTCCTGCAGCCGCTGGGGGACGCGTTTGGCCGCCGACTCCAGCGCCTCGTCTGACACACGCGCCGGACCCTCCCAGCCGTCGAACTGTTTGGCATAGCGCAGCGCGGCGGCGTCCCCCTCGCGCTCGATCGTGTCGAGCGTGAAGCGGACCATATCGCGCACGTCCTGCCGGCCGGTCTCGGCGGTGTGCTCCGCGCGTTTAAGGTAGTTCACCGGCATGGCTTATTTCTGGTCCGCCCGCTTAAAGGCACCCTGCACGATCCGGTCGATCACCATCGCCACGAAGAGGATCGCGAACCCGCCCAGGAGCCCTGGCCCCTTGGCCGCGAATTGCAGCGCTTCGAGGATCACCTGCCCGAGGCCGCCGCCGCCGATGAGCGAGATGATCACAACCATCGACAGGCACATCAGGATCGTCTGGTTCACCCCGGTCATGATTGAGGGGAGCGCGAGCGGCAGTTCAACGTCGCGCAGGAGCTGCCACTTGGTGGCCCCGAAAGCGAGCGCGGCCTCCTTGATGTTGTCGGGCACCCCGCGCATCCCCAACGCCGTCAGGCGGATCACCGGCGGCATGCCGAAGATGATCGTGGCGAGGATGCCGGGCGGGTTGCCTGTGCCAAAAAAGGCGATGATCGGGATGAGGTAGACGAAGGCGGGCAGCGTCTGCATCAGGTCAAGGACCGGCTCAGCAAAGCCATAAGCGCGCTTTGATTTGCCAAACCAGATCCCCAGCGGGATGCCGATCACAACGCAGAGGACCACCGCAGCGCCGACCAGCGCCACCGTTTCCATCGCGATTTCCCAGTAGCCGAGGAAGGCGATGTAGGCGAGCGCAGCCGCCGTGAAGATCGCCACCCGCGGTCCCGCCGCACGCCAACCGACAACGACGATGACGGCCATGACCACCGGCCAGGGTGTGCCGATCAGCGCAACAGAGATCGCGTCGAGGATCTGCCGAACGCCCAGAACGATCCCATCGAACGCCCCCGCCCCGCTTTGGGCGGCATTGTCGATCGCCTCTTCGAGCCACCGGGCGGTGCCCGTGTAATGGTCGGGGTTGGCGGGGAACTCGGTGATCCAAGCGCTCACCCCCTCGACCGTGAAGCGGTAGACCGTCAGCGGAATGATCACGAGACCCAAAGCGATACCGAGGATCATGTTCTTCTGGTCGCGGCCCGAGGGCACGCTTTCGGGCGACACACGCCACCGCGCATATTGCTTTTCATAGACGACGTTGGCGTAGACGCCTTGGATCACGCGCAGCACGATCAGCATCACCAGCCCTGTCAGCAGGATCATTGAGGCGTCGGCGGCCGCCGCTTCGGCTGTCTCCCGGCTGCGCTCGGCGGCGCGCATGAGGTTGCTGCCCAACGTCTCAAAGCGGGAGCCGTCTTCGCCCGCAGCCGTGGCCTCGGCGGCCTGGCGCAGGAAGTCCTCCGCGCGGGCCTGCTGCCGCTCGGCTTGGGCGAGGGCCTCGGCGCCCAACTCGCCCCATGTTCCACGGCCGATCTGCACGAAGGCGATGATCTCCAGGATGATGAAGGCCCAGAACATGCCCCACACCCCGCGCGAGGCCGCCCAAAACGGGCCCGCGAGGAACGCAGCCATGTTGAAGACGCGCGGCACCGGGCCGGTCGTGTTGTGGATCGTATGGAAGGCGCCCGCGTAGTAGTCGCCGTTCTCACCGGCGAATTCCTTGATCGAGCTGTCGAGCGCCTCGCGGTCGACCTCGATGTCATGGACGGCGGCGGCCTTCGGGGCGGCGGCTTCGAATTCCTCGACGGTGCTCATCACTTGCCTCCCTGAATGCCGCGCAGCAGCGTTTTCTTGGTGATCACGCCGACGTCCTGCCCGTTCTCCTGCACCACGAGCGGTTCGTCGGTGCCCACGGAAATGTCGATCAGCGCATCAAGGTCGCTCTCGCCATTGACGCGTTTGGCGTCTGCTGAGGGGTTCGCGTGGCCGTTTGTCAGCGGTTCCATGATCGTATGCGCGCGCACCAGTTTCAGCCGGGAAATGCCCTGCACGAACTCGCGCACATACTCGTCAGCCGGCTGGGTGACGATCTCTTCGGGCGTGCCGATCTGCACGATCACGCCGTCCTTCATGATCGCGATGCGGTGGCCGATGCGGATCGCCTCGTCGAGGTCATGGGTGATGAAGAGCGTCGATTTGTTCAGGTCGCGCACGAGCGCCTTGAACTGGTCTTGCAATTGCAGGCGAATGAGCGGGTCGAGCGCGGAGAAGGGCTCGTCCATCAGCAGGATCTCAGGGTCGGAGGCGAGCGCCCGCGCAATGCCGACGCGCTGCTGCATCCCGCCCGACAGCTCGCGGGGCAGGCGGTCCTCGTAGCCCGTCAGATCGACAAGGCCGAGCGTGTGGTCCGAGATCGCCCAGCGTCTTGACTTGGGGATCTTGCGGATCTCCAGCGGGTAGCCGACGTTTTCGCGCACCGAGCGATGCGGCATCAGCGCCATGTGCTGGAAGACCATGCCGATATGCTTGGCCCGCATCTCGCGCAGGGCCCGTTGGCCCATCGCCGACACATCCTCGCCCAACACTTTGATCTTGCCCGCCGAGGGCTCGATCAGTCGATTGACGTGGCGCACCAGGGTCGACTTGCCAGATCCCGACAGCCCCATAATGCAAAAGATCTCGCCGCGGGCGACCTCGAAGCTCGCGTCGCGCACGCCGATCACGGTTTGGTATTTCTCAAGCGCCTCGGGCTTTGAAAGCCCGGAGGCCTTCGCATCCTCTATAGTCTCCTTGGCGCGCTGGCCGAAAACTTTCCATACGCCATCAAGCTCGACGACCGTTTCTGGCATCGCGTGTCCAATCTTCGCAAGGAGGGCCGAAGCAGAAGCGCCGCCGAAGGGACCCTCGGCGGCGCGTGTGTCAGATCAGTTGGTCAACCACTGCAGGACCACGTCCTGGTTGTTGTCGACCCATTCCCGGGCGTATTCCTCGACGGGCATATCCTCGACCGAGAGCTTGAAGCCCGCTTCGGAGAGAACCGCCGGCGGCATGGCGTAGGCGTCGAGCATCGCGGCCACTTCGGGGAAGTTCTCGCGCACGTTCGCCGCATAGTGCAGGTGCAGCTTGGCCCCGTTCCAAGCCGTGGAGGCTTCGGACTTTTCGAGCCACGCCGGATCGTCCGTCGGCTGCACGATGTTCCACGTTGCGGGGTCATGTGCAGGCTCTTCGAGGTAGACGAGGTCATAGGCCACGAAGATAAAGTGCGGCTCGTAGCAGAAACCGATCCACGGATCGTCCGCATTGGCAGCTGCACCCAGCTCCCCCCAAGCCACAGTGCCATCGTACTGCTTGAGCTCGAACGTCTGGTCGTAGCCGTAGGACTTTGCGCGGACCTGTTCGATCACGGTCGAGGCCCAGCCAGGGGCGCCGATCCACACTTCGGGGGTGCCATTGCCGTCTTTGTCGAAGACGGCCATCTTGTCGGGATCGGTCAGATCGTCGATCGACGTGATGTCGTAGGTCTCCGAGGTA
Source organism: Pseudomonadota bacterium (assembly GCA_039189975.1). Taxonomy (GTDB): domain Bacteria; phylum Pseudomonadota; class Alphaproteobacteria; order Rhodobacterales; family Rhodobacteraceae; genus HLUCCA09. Next base: position 11,069 of record JBCCYI010000026.1, on the reverse strand, counting down.
TGCTTTGTGACACACATGCCCTGGACGGCCTGCACCGGGTTCTGGTTGGCCACGACGGTGCCTTCTTCCTGCACGAACTTCTGGTGCAGGTTGGCCTGGTTGGGCAGCCACACCTCGGGGTGCAGGTGCATGGAGCCCGAGTCCATCGCCTCGAAGATGATCGGGTTGGTGCCGTTCTGCAGCTCCACCTCAATGCCGAAGTTCTCTTCGATCACGATTTTGAGGATGTTGGAGGTCGCGCTTGCGGCCGGCCAGTTTGGCACGCCGAGGACGAGGTCCGCGGCGGACGCGGCAGTCACGGTGCTGAGCGCAACGAGCGCACTCGCCGAGAGGACGGCAGCCTTTCTCTTGAGCATGGTATCTTCCTTTCCCTGTCGGTCCACGTTTTTCCCCGCGGCGCGCCAGACCGATGCGCTGTCCCGCGACGGCCGATGCGGCGCAGGCCGCCCGGCTTAGCAGAAAAGCTACCCATTGCCTGGCTGCGACGTCCAGTCACTATTCGCAGTGCGTGTCTGCAAATCATGCAAGCGCTTACAATTGCAGCGCTTGGTGAACAGGCGACGGCCGAAGCGGTCACGCTGATCGTCAAAACCGCCGCAAGGCACGATCTCTCGCATCCCGGCCGCCTGAAAACCCGAAACACGCCTTTGGATTTAGTGAAAGAACTGCGGAATCGCGGGGAGAGGCTACAGAACGCGGAGCTGTCCCTTGAGCCAGGGCATTCGCGCGGTTGCCGGAACGACCGTCAGATCCGCGAGCAGCCCCTTCAGCCGGTCCGCAAGTGTCCCGGGCATGTCGCGGAGGACACCCTTGCGAGCAAAGAGATGGATCTTGCGCGACAGGGACGCCGCGGGCAGCGGCCGCAGCTCGACCTCGGCACCGAACCGCGCCGCGCGCAGATAGCCCAGCGGTGTCAGGATCGTCCACCCCGCGCCGGACGCCACCATCGCGAGAATGGCGTGATAACTGTCGAGCTCAAAGCGTGGCGCGACGGGAATACCCTCCTGCACGAGATGCGCCGCGATCTGGCGCCCCATCACGTGGCGCTGCGTGTAGTGGATCAGTGGCATCTCCGGCAGCGGTGCGTCCCAGGGGGTGCCCTTGGCGACGGCGGCGACGAAAGGCTCCTCCATCAGGGGATGCACTTCCATCCAATCGGCGTGCGGTTCGCCCGTCTCGGCTGCGACGATAATGTCGAGCGACCGGCTGTCGAGCAGATCGTGCAGCCGATGGGACGCGCCGGTCTCCAGCAGGAACTGGCACCGTTTCAGCTCACCCGCCATGTCTGAGAGCAGGCGCGGCGTCACATCCGCATCGAAGTCCTCGATCATTCCGAGACGCAGACGCGTCAGCGCAGAGAGATCGGGCGCCGCAAGCTCCGCCCGTGCCTCTGCCGCCTCCCGCGCGATCAGTGCGGCCCGTCGCCGAAATGTCTCACCCGCTGGCGTCAGCCGCGCCGGACGGTGCCCCCGGTCGATCAGTTCGACGCCTAGCGCCTGTTCGAGATTGGTGAGCTGTTGGGACACAGCCGACACCGACGCGCCCAGCCGCCGCGCGGCCGCCGAAACCGACCCTTCGTCGGCGCAGGCCAGAAACACTTCTATGCCCCACAGAGAGATCCGCCCTGCCTGATCACGCATCCGGCACCTCCGGTGCCGCCGGGCCTACCCAGCGGCAAGAGCGCAGGCCGCCCTCGGTGTGCGGGGTGGGCGGGTGGGCGCGCGCCGAGGGCGGCTCCCCCATCTCGCTCACGCCGCCCGCAGGATCAAGGCGCGCGTCAGCCCACACTCTTCAGGAGCCGGCGGCGCTCATGCGTCATGTTGTTGTCGATGAACTCCAGCACCAGCGGACGAATGTTGTTACGCCAGGACTTGCCCGCGAAAATTCCGTAGTGACCCGCACCCGGCTCCACGTGGCTCGCCTTCTTGTCCGCCGACAGCCCCGTCAAGAGATCCAGCGCGGCGACGCATTGCCCCGGGGCGGAGATATCGTCATTGGCCCCTTCGACAGTCTTCACCGCGACATCCGTGATCTTAGAGATATCGACCCGCTTGCTCTCGACAATGAATGTGTTGCGGGCAATCTCACGCTGCTTGAAGATCCGCTCGACCGTGGAAAGATAGAATTCCGCCGTCATATCCATGACCGCGAGATATTCATCATAGAACCGGTTATGCCGGTCATGATCCGCCGCCTCGCCCTTGGCCACGCGCAATATCTGGTCCTTGAAGGCCGTCGCATGCGTCTCCGCATTCATCGCCATGAACGACGCAAGCTGCTGCAGCCCCGGATACACCATGCGACCTGCGCCGGGGTATTTGAAGCCCACCCGCTGAAGCACGTGCCGCTCCAACTGCCCCATTGTGACCCGGTGCCCAAAGTCCGTAACTTCCGTTGGCGAGGCATCCGGATCAATTGGCCCGCCAATCAACGTCAACGTGTTGGGTTGCGCCGCCGGGTCTTCCTCCGCGAGATAGGCCGTTGCGGCAAGCGCCAGGGGCGCGGGCTGACACACAGCGATCACATGGGTGTCCGGCCCCAGGTGCCGCAGGAAATCGACAAGATAGAGGGTATAATCCTCCACATCGAACTTCCCGACCGACACCGGGATATCGCGCGCGTTATGCCAATCGGTGATGTAGACTTCGCAATCAGGCAGGAGCGACACCACGGTCGAGCGCAACAACGTCGCATAATGCCCGGACATCGGCGCCACGAGCAGAACCTTGCGCGCCACCTCCTGACGTCCCTGAACGGAAAAATGGATCAGATCCCCGAAGGGCCGTTCCACCACCGTCTCGATGCTGACCAGATGATCACGCCCATCTTCCCCGACCACCGAAGACACGTTCCAGTCCGGCTTGGCCACCATCCGCTTGAAGCTGCGCTCCGTCACTTCGCCCCAGGCCGCCGTCCACTGCACCATCGGGTTCGCCGCCAGACCAAAGATCGGGTAAGAAAACGCCGCCTTGGCCGTCGATCCCATCCATTCATTGGTAACCCGGAGCGACTCCATATAGTCGTAAGTGATCATATATTTCATCGTGCGCCTTTCTCTGGCCGACGGGGCCGGAACAATTCGTCGCTTTGCTCGGTGAGCAGGGTCAACGTACTTCGGGCGAGAACCTACGGGGGGGAATGAGCGATGGCAATGGAAACCGAAAGCGACCCAAATCCCGCCGGAGGCGACCTAGCCAAACTCAACGAGAACGTAGCCAAGATTGAAGAACTGTCACAGCGGCTTGTCACTGCACTGTCACACAAACGCAACATCGACCCCAGTCTTCAGGGCCCCGGACAGGACCTCTTTGTGAAAGCCGCGGGCGCCTACATGGCTGAGATGATGTCGAATCCCTCCAAGATTCTGGAGCATCAGGTCAGCTATTGGGGCAAGACGCTCAAGCATTACGTCGAGGCGCAGCACGTTCTCGCCTCGGGCAAGCTCACCGCGCCCGAGGACCATACGCCCCGGGATCGCCGCTTCACGCACGAGCTCTGGACGACACATCCGTATTTCAACTGGATCAAGCAGCAGTACATGCTTTCCGCCGAGGCCGTGACCCAGGCAGTGGAGGACATCGATCACCTCAATCCAAAGGACAAGCAGCGTCTGCGGTACTTCTCGCGCCAGATCGTCGACATGTTCAGCCCGGCAAACTTCCTCGGCACCAACCCGGACGCGCTGGCCCGTGCCGTCGAGACGGACGGCGAATCCCTTGTCCTGGGGCTTGAAAACCTCGTCCGCGATCTGGAGGCCAACGACGGCGACCTCGTCGTCACCCTTGCCGATCAGAGCGCCTTCAGGATCGGGCACAACCTCGCCACAACGCCCGGCAAGGTCGTCTTTCGCAACCGCATGCTGGAACTCATCCAGTACACGCCGACGACGGAAAAGACCTACAAGACCCCGCTTGTCATTTTTCCACCCTGGATCAACAAGTTTTACATCCTCGACCTCAAGGAAAAGAACTCCCTCATCAAATGGATTGTCGATCAGGGGTACACGCTCTTCGTGGTCTCCTGGGTCAACCCGGATCCCTCCTATCAGGACACCGGCATGGATGATTACGTCGAAGAGGGCTACATCGCCGCGATCGACGAGGTCAAAAAGATCACCGGTGAAGACAGGGTCAACGCCGTCGGCTACTGCATCGCCGGTACTACCCTCTCCGCGACACTCTCCATCCTCAAGCAGCGCGGCGACACCTCCATCCGCTCCGCCACCTTCTTCACGACGCTCACGGATTTCTCCGATCAGGGCGAAGTGGGTGTCTTTCTCGAAGACGATTTCGTCGACGCGATCGAAGATGAGGTCGCCCGCAATGGAGTGCTCGACAAGTTCTACATGTCGGCGACCTTCTCGTTCCTGCGTTCAAACGACCTGATCTACGGCCCCGCCATCAAATCCTACATGATGGGCGAAGCGCCCCCGGCCTTCGACCTGCTCTACTGGAACGGTGACGGCACCAATCTGCCGGCCCGCATGGCCGTCGAGTACCTGCGGGGTTTGTGCCAAAAAGACCAGCTGGCCAAAGGCACCTTCCCGCTGTGCGGCACCACAGCCAAACTTGCAGATGTCGACGTCCCCGTCTGTGCCATCGCCTGCGAGACTGATCACATTGCCGCCTGGCGCTCTTCCTACCGCGGCGTGCAGGGCATGGGCGCCCGCAACAAAACCTTCATCCTCTCCGAATCCGGCCATATCGCCGGCATCGTGAATCCCCCCTCAAAGAAGAAATACGGCCACTACACCAACGACGACCTATCGCTTACCCCGGAGGCCTGGAAGGAGACAGCCACGTTCCACGAAGGCTCCTGGTGGTCCCGCTGGCACGACTGGCTCCGCACCAAATCCGGCGGCAAGATCCCGGCGCGCCAACCCGGGGACGCCGCCCACCCCGTGCTCTGTGACGCGCCCGGCACCTACGTGCTCTCTCGCGAAGACGCCTGACCCCCAACGCTCCCCTCCCAAATCAAGGCCTCTCCGCCTCGCCCTCACTGCGCCGTCGGCCCGCTTCGACACTCCCGCCATACGCCCCGCAGTCTGAGCCCCGGCCAGCTCCGGCCGTACCGCACCCGCGCGCGTCTCTGAGTGCTGCCCAACGCTCTTCATTGTGCTCCAAATATCCTCCCCGAAGGGCCGCTCTCCACACGTGGCCCCATTTGGTTCACAATCCCCCGCTATATTGACCGGTGTCGACCCGCCCCTCGAAGGCCGCCCGCATGACCATGACCATCCGCGCGTTGAACGCCCAGAACGACGGCTCCATTCTGGAATTCCGCCCCGAGGGCGGCTCGCCCCGGCGCGTGGTCGCCAGCACGCGCCTGATGGTGCAGGACACGCAGACCATCGCGCCCGACCGCGCCATCGTCGTGATGTCTGCCTTTGGTGGCGTGCAGGGCGAGGTCGCCCTTCTGGACACCGCCTCCGCCCGGTTTCTGCGCCGCACACGCTTCGCGCACGGCGCGGCGATGCGTTTGCTGCACCAGCCCGGAGACGCGCGGGTGGTCGTGCTCGGCAAGACAATGGTGTCTGTCCTGGACGCAGAGACCCTGTCCATCAAGACCCTATGGACCGCAGCCGAGCAGATCGGCGCGGAAGACCCAGACACCAGGACGTGGCAGCTCTTCGACAGCAGTTCATTGCCTCAACAAGACCTTCGCAGCCTCGGGGTCGCGCCAACGGGTGCCGCACGTTTCGCCCTCCGCCCGACGGTGAGCGCAGCGGCCTGGTGCCCCGGCGGCCCACTCCGCTGGCTCGACATGGCGACCCCCAAGATCGACCACGGACCGGACCATCAGGCAACCTTCGCCGCCGATCTGACGCTGTTCGAGATCGACCTTGACACTGGCGTCCTGCGCCGCCGCCCCCTGTGGTCGGGCTATGCGCGCCATTATTCCAACCGGCACGAGGACATCATCGCCATGCACGCGGACGGCCGTCGTGCGCTCATCCGAGCAACTGGTCTTGTGGCCACGCCCAGCGCGCCCAGGCGCAGCCTCCTACGACGTCTGTTCGCAGGCCCCGCGCCAGATCCGACGACGCCACCGCCGGGTCATCTCGCTCTTCGCACCACCCTGTGGGACCTGGATCGCGGAACGCCAGTTGGCCCGCTGGACCTCGCCCACATGCCGGTCGATCACATCCAGACCGATCTCAAGCCCCTGTCCCGCCTCGCCGCGCCTCTGCGCTTTGACACACCAATCGACCCTGCCCCGAAAGGTCCGCCCGCCCCTCGCGCGGAACATGGGCCTGATGTGCTTGCGGGCATCGCGGCAGGCTTCCCCCTCGATGCCACGTGGCTGGAGGACGGCACAATCGTCGTCCTGCTCATCGGCGGTCTGCTGCGCCAGATCGCTCCGGATGGTCGGGTCGGCCCGCTCCTGCGGCCCGGCCCGCTTCCAGCGTTCCCGATCACACCCGGTGTGGCGCGGCACCCGCTTGAAACCGTCCGGCTGGTCGCCGAAGGGCCGGCCGCACTCCGCCTCGATGGCGACGCGGCCGCCGCCCGCGTTACGCTCCCTCCCTTCCGGGCTGTGCCTCTCGCGGACGGCACGATCGTCGAGATCCCCGCCGACACGCTCCGCACCAAGGAAGATTGGACAAGCGCCTTCACCATTGTCCGCAAAACGTTGCTCGGCGCCCGCCCCGCCAACATCCGGTTGCCCAACAAGGCACCCGAGCGCATTGTCGAGGGTTTGCACAAGATGGCCAATGTGGTGCGCACCCGGTTCGACGAGGTGATGACGGACAAGTTCTGGTCCCCCCTCTTTGTCGTCCGCGGCGTGGCATTTTCCGAAGAGGCATTCTGCGACACACTGCGCGCGGCCCGGCCCGACGGCGCGTCCGAGGCGCTGAGCGCGCTCATTCTAGCCTTCACCCGGCACTACCCGACGCTGATCGACGCCGGCAACGAGGAGAACGACCGCACCTGCCTTACCGATTGTGTCCTGACGGCGCTGCTGCTCTCTGATCGGGTGCCAACGGCCTGCTGGCGCTGGATCTGCCGCCGCGACGCGGATCACGATCCGTCCTTCTTTTCGGCGCTGGGCGAGGTCGTGTTGCCCGTCACGGGCGTCGCGCGCCGTGACATCCTGAAGCTGGTGGTTCGCACGGCCGTGCAGGAGTTTGCGACACAGAACTACACGAGCTCTATCCTCCAGATCGGGGCAATGACGCAGGTGCGCGACGCGCTGCATCGCGGCGACGTTGCCGCGACGGATCTCGCCGTGCTTCTGCACGCGCAAACAGCCGCGCAGGCGCGATGTGGCGGTCTGAGCTGGTCGTCCGGTGCGGGACCCGCGGGGGTGCTCTCCGAGATTGCGCGAAGATTGGATCCCAACCAACCCTCCGAATCAGCCCTCCAAGCCGCTCTGAACCGCATCTGAGCGGGGGCCTGCCTCCGCCACGGTCAATTTCGCAATCAAAACAACGGGCAGCCCGCATTGCTGCGTTGCAGCATTTTTTCTTGCAATGCCGCACTGCAGCATGTATCTAAATGCTGCAACGGCGAAAGAGACCGGGCGCCCAGAACGGAAGAACCGGCTCATGGGCTTTTACCAAGGAGAGATACCATGACCAACGCCAACGACGTCACCAAGATGATGCAGGACATGATGGCCGCGTTCCCGATGGACGCAACCGCAATGCAGGACGCGTTCAAAACGCAAGCCGCTCTGGGCGAGAAGATGTCCAAAGTTGCTCTCGAAGCCGCTGAGAAGTCCACCGAGATCTCCGCCAAGTGGACCAAAGAGTCGATCGCCAAGATGAGCGAAGTCACGAAGCTCAAGGACGAGCCGACCGACTACACCAAAGCCATGACGGACTACGCCTCCGCCCAGGCCGAAATGGTCGCCGAGACCATGGCCGCCTTCGCCGAGGTCGCCAAGAAGGTCCAGATGGAAACCGTCGAGCTGATGCTGGCCGCTGGCAAGGACTTCTCCGAGGATGCGTCCGCCGCCGTCAAAAAGGCCACCGCCGAGGTGACCACGGCCGCCAAGAAAGCCGCTGCCGCCAAGTAAGGCTGCCGCACACGTCTTTTCGCACCAGCCCTCCTCCTCCCTTGCTGGTGCGGAATGATCGGGCGGGTCCCTTCGGGGCCCGTCCTTTTTTGTGCGCTCTCCTCTTGCGGAAGGCGCAGCGCGCCACGGGACGCAGCGCGCCGACCGGCCACCCGCCCGTATCCGGCTGGGCACTCAGGGCCGCAGCGCTGCTTGGCGACCTGCCGATGCGTCAGAGAAAGTAGCCGTTTTGCGCGCAGGCTTCGTAAAGCGGTTGCCAGTATCCCAGATCGCCGTGGCTTCTTTGCGTGTACCCGGGCACCATCGTTCCCATCTGCTCTGCCGCGTCCCGGAGGCGCTCCGCCTCTGTCGCGGAAATGCCCGTCACGTAGATCTGCTCCGCGATCTTCTGGACGTTCTTTTGGGTCCAGTCCTGTGCCGCCATGCCGGAGGCGGCCAGCAACACCGTTCCCGGACGCGCCTGCTCCAGGATCCGGTCTTCGAGCTGCAGCATCAGCTCGGAATTCGCGATCGGTCGAAAATAGTAGATGACGTCATACCCGCCGTAGCCGTCGAAGGTGAGGCCATCCCCGTGAAGGAGCCCGCAGCGGTCGGGAGCAAGGGCCGTGAGGAGCGCCGACCCGGGGGCCACATAGCTTTCCTCGTATTCCAGCCCTTCACAGCGGTCAAAACAGATCATCGCCGCCAGGACCTTTGTCCCACCACCGCTCCCCACGTCGAGAAACCGCACTGGGTGCGCCCGGCGCTGCGCGAGGCACACCCGATACCCGCCCGCCAGCATCTTGCTGAAGCTCATCATCGGAAAGGGAATGTCGCGGTGAAACCCCAACCGGCTCGCTGTCTCGCTCTGCGCGTAGGCCATCGGATTGGCGAGGTTGTGAACAGCATCAAGAAAGAGCGCGACCACCTGATCCGTCACCTCCGGATCCCCATCACGGGCGGTGGTCGCTTCGATCAGAACACGCCGTTGCGGGGCGAGCTGCGCGCGCGTGATTGTCTCGAACCGGCCCCAATGCCGGAGCTGCGCCTGGCTCGCTCTCATCGCAAGTTCCGCCGCCTTCGCCCTGCGATCTGCCCCCGCGCCCGGTCGGGCCCGATCCGCCCATCTCTTGAGAAACAGGGCGAACCTGCGTCGCGCCGAGGCCATGGCATTCCAGGCCTCCTGCACTTGGTCCGCATCCCGCTCGGCAGGCAACGGGGCCAGCAGATCAGAGAAGGCAGCCACATCGCGCGCGAGCCGCTCCTCGAGCTTCACGCGCTCCCGTTCCAGTCTTACGAGCGTATCCATGAGTCGCACCGTCGCAAGGATCCCGCCCCTGGGCAAGCAGACCCAAACGTTGGACGCGACAAAGGGATGCCGGGGCGGGCGGGCCGCAGTGGGCCGACAGGACCACGAGGTTCGCGCGGGCCCGGCCATCACAGTTCCTAAACTGCTCTTTCTTTTCGCAGAACGCTCGCTTACGCTTTGCTGCACTGCATCATGAAAGGGCAGCTCGTGGCCACTGACACCCCCCTTCTCATCAAGCGCTACGCGTCCCGCCGTCTCTACAACACTGAAACGTCCGACTACGTGACGCTCGAAGACATTGCCGGGTTCATTCGCGCGGGCCGGGACATCCAGATCAAAGATCTCAAATCCGGTGACGATCTCACCCGGCAATACCTGCTGCAGATCATTGCAGAGCACGAAAGCAAGGGCGAAAACGTTCTCCCGATCAACGTTCTCACGGATCTCGTCCGGTCCTATGCTGGCGCTCCGCACTCCGTGGTGCCCCAATTCCTCGCCATGTCTTTCGAGATGCTCCGTGACGGGCAGTCCAAGATGATGGAAAACATGGAAAAGATGAATCCGATGGCCGCAATGCCTGGATACGACGCGATGAAGGCCCAACAGGAGGCCTTCCTCAAGGCCATGACTGGCGGCATCGGGGGCAAGGGCGCCTGGGCCACGCCGGAACGGGCGGACACATCCGCGAATTCCGAGCTGGACGACATAAAGAGCCAGCTCGCCTCGCTGCAAGCCAAGCTCGACAAGATCAACAAATAGCCGACATGCCTCTCCCGGAATTCCTGGCCGCCTTTCCCAGCCTTGAGCTGCCCTTTCCCGAAACGGCGGTTGCCACCAGCGCCATGCGCACCGAGCACGGCCTCGCTGTCTTCTTCACGATCAAGGAGGATACCGAACTGCCGCCGCATGCCCACGGCGCGCAATGGGGGACCGTGATCGAAGGATCGATAGAGCTCACCATGAATGGCGAGACGCGCACCTATGGCCCCGGCGAGAGCTACGACATCCCGGCCGGAACTGTGCACGCCGTGAAAGTGCCGGCGGGCTCACTGCTCCTCGACGTATTTGAGGAAAACGACCGATACGCTCTGAAATCCGGCTGATACGCCACGGCGCGGTCCCTGCGCCGCTTGGCTTGCTGCGTCGGCTGCTTCACCCTGGCAGCGTTGCCATGCTCGGGATGTGCCTCCGCCCCTGATCGGCCATCGAAACACGTGCCGCTACCGCAGCACGAGCGGTCCCCCCAGCCAGCGGCGCAGCGCTTCGGTCGTGGCGTCGGGCTGTTCGAGCGTCGGAAGATGCCCGGCGTCCTTGATGATCTCCAGCGTCGCGCCCGGGATGAGCTCGGCCATGAATTCATGCCGCTTGACCGGGCAGAGCGCGTCGTGCTCGCCGCAGAGCACCAGCGTCGGCACCTTGATCCCGCGCAGCACCTTCTGCTGATCCGGCCGCCGCTGCAACGCACGCGACTGCGCCACGAAGGTCGACGGGCCAAGGTCGCGCGCCATGTCCATGACCACGCTCATCACCTCGACGCGCGTCGGCCCGGGCGCGAGGTAGCGCGGCTTCATCTCCTCGCGCATGATCTCTTCCAGCCGCCCCGATTGCACGCCGACGATATGCGGCTCCCGCGCGGCCGCGACCTGCGGGGTCTCGGCCAGGGGGTTGGTGTCCATCAGTGCCAGACGGCTCACCCGGTCCGGCGCGCGGCTGATGACCTCCATCGCGACGATGCCGCCCATCGACAGCCCCGCCAGCG
>JBCCYI010000025.1:0-27321 GCA_039189975.1 Pseudomonadota bacterium | reverse complement strand
TCGAAACATGCCGTGATCGGACTGACGCGCAGCCTCGCGCAAGAGTTGGCACCGCGCAGTATTTCGGTCAATTCCGTGTGCCCGGGCTGGGTGCGGACAGAGGCCTCCATGCGGTCGCTCCGGGCAATGTCGGAGCAATCGGGCCGGACAGAAGAGGCACTGCTCTCGGAGATCGTCGGTGCGCAGGCATTGCCGGGCCTGATGGAGCCCGCGGACATGGCGGAGATCTATCTGTTTCTCGCCTCTCAGACGGCGCGCAACATCACTGGGCAGTCCTACACGATCGACCGCGGGGAGCTCATGCAATGATGCTGGACGGGCAAACCGCACTGGTGACGGGCGCCGCGCGCGGCATCGGGCTGGCCTCGGCCAAAGCCCTGGCAGCGGCGGGGGCGACAGTGATCCTGGCGGACCTCACCGATGCGTCCAATGCTGCGGCCAAGATCTCGGGCGCACGCGCGCTCCACGTGGATGTTTCCGATCCGGCCTCGGTCAACGCGCTCTTCGCACAGACGGGTCCGCTCGACATCGCCGTCAACGCAGCCGGGATCCTGATCGAAAGCCCGACCCTCGACATGTCTGCCGACGCGTTTGACCGTCAAATCGCCGTCAACCTGCGCGGCTCCTTCCTGATCGCCCAAGGCGCCCTGCGCGAGATGCAGGCACGCGGAGCCGGACGGCTTGTCCTCATCTCGTCCGAGCTGGGCTATCTCGGCCGCGCGGACTTTGCCGCTTACTGCGCCTCCAAGGCCGGAGTCATCGGCCTGACACGGGCGCTCGCGCGCGAAGTCGCGCCCAAGATCCACGTCAACTGCGTGGCACCCGGTCCCACCGACACGCCCATGCTCTCTGCGGAAACCATGTCGCCCGACTGGCTCGCCAAGGAGAGCGACAACCCGATGGGCCGTATTGGGACACCCGAAGAAATCGCCGCGGCCGTGCTCTTTCTGGCCTCACCGGGGGCGAGCTTTATGACCGGTCAAACCATCTGCCCTTCCGGCGGGGCCGTCATGCTGTGAGGACAAGATGATCCAGAACCCTGTGCCCTGGCCAAACGGCGCCAAGGTGGCTGTTGCCATCACCTTTGATATGGATGCCGACAGCCTGATCCACATCGAGAAAGGCGCCCGGGGCACACAATACCTCTCGACGATCTCCATGCTTCGCTATGGCCCGGAGGTCGCCATTCCACGGATCCTCGAAGGGTATCGCCGCCACGGGCTCACACAGACCTTCTTCATCCCGGCCTGGTGCATCGAGCAGCATCCCAAGGCCGTGGAAGCGATTGTCGAGGGCGGGCATGAGGTCGGCTTTCATGGCTACATCCATGAGGCGCCCAACGCCTTGCCCCCCGAGGAGGAGCGCTATTGGATGCAACGCTCGATCGAGGTGATCGAAAGGTTCACCGGCAAGCGTCCGCGCGGCAATCGCTCCCCGCTCTACAATATGTCCTCGGACACACCAAGCATACTCGCCGAAGAAGGGTTTCTCTACGACAGCTCCCTGATGGGCGACGATGTGCCCTACGTGCTGGCCCCGCCGCAGGGGGAGATCATCGAGCTGCCCGCGAGCTGGGCAACCGATGATTGGCCGCCCTACGTCCATTCGATCGACCTCGACTATATGTTCCAGATCATGGCACCGGACCGCGCGATGGAGATTTTCATGTCAGAGTTCAATGCGATGCGGCAGGCTGGCGGCGGGCTGTGGATCGGTGTCTGGCACCCCTTCGTGTCGGGGCGTCTGTCGCGCTGGCAGCGGATCGAGCAGATGATCGACGAGATGCAGGAGACGGGCGAGGTCTGGTTTGCCCCCCTTGAGGAGATCGCGCTGCATTGCCAGGCGCTGGACCGCTCAGGAGAACGGATCATGACGCGGCAGAGCTTCCCGCTCTATGGCGGAGCCTCCCCTTTGCCGGACCCGCGCCCGTCGAACATGCCGGAGGCATAGCCTCACCGGGGCCACACCGCGGCAAGCATGGCGCCTCTGCCGCGCTCAAACGGGGCTGCGGTCCCGACTTGGGGGATGGCCGAAGACCTTGCGGCTCTCCAAGCTGAAGTTCGCCGGATCGCCATAGCCGATCGAATATACGGTTTGCGCCACCGTCACGCCGCGGGCACGCCCCCCCTGGCGCGCATCAGCTTTTGACCTTTCAGTTATTGCAGTGGCGGATAGCCGGTCACGCTTCTGAGATAGCGATGCGGGGGGGCCGAACGCGTCCCAGCCCGGGCAGCGAGCACCTCCGTGTCGAGACGCGCCTCGTCCCGGAATTCGGCCCAGCGCAGGAAGTCGGCCATGCATGCCACCGGCTGACCCGCTTGCGTCAACGCGATGAGGACGCATCCGTGGAGGGCGTCCGGGGCGTGAAAAAGGAACTTGCGCAGAGCGCCGGCACCCAGGGCCTGCGCCTGAGGTGGCGTGCAGAGCTGCTGGACCAAACGTGCGATCGCGTGTGCCACTGGCTGTGGGACGGTCCGGTCAGGGGCTCGCCGCCTGGCATGTATTGTGATCCCGTTGATCCCGAAGGCGCACTGGCACATTGCGCCCAACGCGCTGAGCATCGTCGAACAGAGCGCAAAAAGAGCCCTAAGCGCGGATCCTCAGGCGACGCCAGTGTCACACGTTCGAAGACCAACGGCAGGCCGACCGCAAGACAGGAGCCCGCGCCACACTCAAAGCGACGCCCGTCGGGGGGGCCGGTTTTCTTGCCTGAAAGGATGATGGCCAGAGCCGGCGGGTCGTGCAGCGGCTTATGCGAGACGGGGCGGTTGGTATCGAAGACACGCACGGCGCTCAGGTCAGAGTCGCAAAACCCGCCCGCATTGCGGTCTCGGTCACGGGGCATGAGCGCGTCGGCTGCATGGGCCGAAGGGGCAAACATGACATCCTTCCTGTGTCTGGACCCAAGGCTATCGGGTCAACGGCGCCCGGAGCGCCCCAGCAGGCGAGATTGAGAGAGACTGGCAGACCCCTGAGAGCCATCGACTTCAGCGCGCGACGTTCTGTGGTTACGTCCCCGGCATCGCAGACGCGATTGCCGAAACGGAGGCCAAGAGGACCCAAACACAGTGCCCGGAGGACACGCGTGCGATTGTGAAGTCTCACGCCAATCTTGCTGTCAATCCGATGTTCCGCGCCCCCCCGCACAAGACCCCGCCGGACCATGGCATCTCTGATTGGAGCCACAACGTGTTGCGCAATCTGCAGCGATGTCACGGCACCCGGAAGTGTTTGACGCGGTGCTTTGTATGCTCGGCCCGCTGGTTCTGTCCATGACATCGCTGATGGGGCGGAGCGCCGCGCTTCAAGGCGTGGGGGCCTACATGGATGTCGCTGGACTTCGAGCAAGAGAAGCTCGGCGGCTTCACCAATGCGCAGATGACCCACCCACGACTTTGCCGGGGCGGTGACGGCTCCAACACTGATAGCCCAGGTTCGCGATGACGCTCGGACCCCGCCAGATGACGGCCCGACCACCTTTGAGATCATGGAAAGCCATGACAGGGAGCTCTTCTGGATCGAGGACACCTCCTGCCCCTTTGACGGTTACTATCACTTCGGTCAGCATCTTGAGCCATGATCGTTTGGTTCGGCAGATACATGGGATACGGGCGCTGATCCTGCCGCGCCTGCCGTCTTACCGCGCAGCATCACTGCGGAAACATACTGTGCGTTTTGAGCGCCAAGGTCTTGCGCCTCAGCGCCGGTGCGCTGGGCGCCTGCGGTTACGACGTGAACGGGGCCACGGCCGACAGACGCCAAATGAACGAGGTCCATACTCCGGGTACGTCCGAACCTGCATGACAGCTGCAGGGCAGACGTCCTGATGCGTCGTAAGGGAGCCCCGCTGACACGCCCGTTCAACCTGGCGCGTACCCCTCTGCAATCCGTCGCCCGACCTCTCGCACTGCACGATTGAAGAAGACGTGCCAGTGCCCAGGCACTTGATCCGCGTCCTTACCTTGGAGCGCGTGTCCCGAATCGGCCGGCTCTGAAGGTTACGCGCCTTGTGATCGCGATCGGCACGGAGCGCCTAGCGGCGCGAGTCGACGTGACCTGCGCGCATGTCCTGCGCGCCCGTGTCGCGTCCTCACGGCAGAATGCGCCGGATGTTGGCATCGAACGCCTTGCGCCTGTCGATCGGACCAAGCGCCACGATGGACGCGGTCGCCGGAAAGGCTTGCAAGAGAGGTTTGCTGCGCATGGCCAAGTCGTTGGATCGCTTTTCGCGGGTCCGATGGTTCAGGCATTCGCCGTAGATGTATTGCATCAGCAGCAGATAGCGATCGCGCGCGTCTTCCGGTGCGCACCCCAAGCGGAGCAGCGCTGCCAGCAGCCGTTCGATCAACGGGAGCACATTCAAGCTGCCCTCTCCCTCCAACACAATGAGATCGACCGCCCACTCTTCCTCGGACAGCGTTTGATGCAGGGTCCGGGCCACGGATAGGATGTCCGCGCGCGGGTCGACCTCTTCTGCCGGAGCGTCGATGGCGTCAGCCAGCCGATCCAGCATCGCAATCACCAGATCCCGCCGGCTTTCTACATGGGCGTAGAGCGACATTGTTCCCGCGTTGAGCCGCTTGGCGACGCGACGCATCGAGACGGCATTTACCCCGTCCTGTCGTGCGATCTCCAGCGCCGCCGCGACGATATCCTTACGGGTCAGGCCACCCCGGCGGCGCGGCTTGCCGTTGTCTTCTTGGGCGTTCGTGCGGGAGGTCGGTTTCATATCGCAGTATTGACAACCCCCACTTGGCAGATCAAGCGTACAGTGTACGTTTAGCCAACTGCCAGAGCGTCATCTCAGCCAGAACGCGCCGTGCCGCGCGTCTCAATAGGGCGAACATCAGGAGGACACTGGGATGTCACAAGTGGTTAAGGCACTGGGCACGTTTGGTTTCGATCATGTCGCGCTGGGCGTGTCGGACACCGAAGCTGGAGCAGCCTGGCTGCACGCGCGCACCGGCGCCGCGGTTTTCGCGACAGAACCGGAAGAGGGGCAATGGTATTGGAGCGCCGTGATGCCGCTCCCCGATGGCGCTTCCCTGGAAGTCATCGGCCCAAACCCGGCCCATCGCGGGTTTCACCCGATCAAGGAACACTTACTATCGCTTGAGACGCCGTCGCTTCTCTTCTGGCATCTGGGAACAGATCACTTCGACAGCTTCTGCAACGTCGCCGCACAGGTGGGAGCCCCGGTCGAACGCATCGAACATCTCGACACGGAAAGCCCCTACGGCCGCCGGGTGTATACCCGTGGGATCGTAGGACCGGGTTTCCGCTCGACGCGCCCCTGCGTGATCTGCTGGAAAACGCGCCCCAGACCTCCTGGAGCGGAGGGCCCAGCGCAATGTGCAGTGACAGGCTTTGCGCTCACCTCTCCCAAGTATAGCGCCCTGAACCGCCTGTTGGACGCTCTGGATCTGCCCATGCGCGCCAAAGAAGGGCCAGAAGCCATTGCCCTCCAACTCACGACGCCCAAGGGCGCGGTGACCCTGTCCTCTCCCGGCATTGTTTTTGAAGGGGCGGGCGCTCTGGCGAAGACGGCGTCCCTCTGGCTGCGCTACCTCGGTCGCACGATCCTCCGAAAGCGGCATCCCGGGTAGCCGTCCCGCAACGTCGATCCCGTCGGCCCTGCCGACGTCCCTTGCCCCTTGACCGGCCTGCACGACGACGGCGCAGTCGTCCAAGTCGTTGGCTTCTTTTCGGCCGGGAAACCGGACTATTGCGCGTTGCGGGCACAAACCGGGCCCACCCGGGCAAGACCGCGCACCGGGTTGCACCGTGGAGCAGGCAACGTCTCCCTCGGCGGCCTTGCAAGGACGGACCGACAGCGGCGCGGCCGCCCTGGCGCCCGACGCGGCGCACTCCCCAATTGACAAACATTTGAACAAGTGTTCAACTGTTTGTCATGAGCGGACACGACCTGCACAGTGATCAGACGAGCGAACTGGCCAACACCTTTGGCTTGCTGGCAGATCCAACACGTCTGTCGATTGTACTCTCCTGCATGGATCAAGAACGCTCCGCTGGTGACATTGCCGAGCGGCTTGGCCTTTCGGCCTCGTTGACCAGCCACCATCTGCGGCTGCTGAGATCTGCGCGCATCCTCAAGTCGGACCGACGCGGCAAGCAGGTATTCTATGCGATGGCAGATGCCTGCGTTTCCAGCGTGCTGGATATCATGATCGAGCACCTGTTTTCCCACCAACATGACGAAACTGACTGACCCCAAAGGAGACCCAAGATGCCGACAGTCACCCAACAGAAATGCGCATGTGACGATTGCCTATGCATCGTCGACATCAGCGATGCGGTGAAGAAAGACGATCAGAACTATTGCAGCGATGCCTGCGCAAACGGACATCCCGAGGGAGCCGGATGCGGGCACACTGGATGCAAGTGCAACGGCTAGAGCTGAAATGGCCCGGCGTCCTCAAAAACGCAGGGCCATAAGCGTGTCGTGGCCAAGTCGACTGCTTCATCCGGCAGCCACGGCACATCTGGCGCCGGGCTATGCAGCGTCTCACTGTCCTCGCTTCGGCATTCCCGACACGATGAGGGCGCTCAACGGCCGCCAGCCGCATGCGCGAAGCGGCCCCTGATCTGAGCCAGGGGCCACAAGAGCCAGAACGCGAAGAACCACAGCGCGAAATCTACGCCGTAGACCGCGTGATCGAGTTGCGCCGCTGCAAAAGACCATCCCGGCCCGACGATTGTGATACGCAAGACAGGCAACAGCGCCAGAGTCACGCCAGTGGCGTAGCGCAGGCTGCGCCCGAGTTGGTCGAGGTCATGCTTCATGCGCCCGGCCGCCCAGGCAATCATTGCGAATGCGCCCGCGACGAACCCCAGCGGAGTGGCCTGCCACGCGACACCAAACGGAAGCCCAAGAAAGAACGCGATCCCTGATGTGGCCATCGCGAACGGCAGGCCCCACACCGTGCATACGAGAACCGTGCGGCACCTGGCCCACCCGGGATCGTCCTCGCGGCGACGCAGCCACAGGAGCATCCCTGACACGATGGAATAGGTCATGGCCGCTCCAAGGCCCGCCCAAACCGCCTGCGAGACAAGGCCCGCAAAGTTCCCAAAGTGAAGCGGCGTCATCACGTCGACAGCGGTCGACCCGATCGACGGCTCGGACCCGACAATGACGCCCTCGCGATCCAGCGCCCCCGTCACACCGTTAAAGATCAGCGTCCGCCCGGTCAGGCGCCCGTCAGCCTGTCCGTGAAAGGTGCGCACTTCGGCGCCGCGTGTACCGTAATCCTCGATCAGCAGCGTTGTGGGTGGCACACCCGCCTGGGCGGCCGCCCTTGCGATGAGAGTGTCGAGATCGGCCATCTGGGCCTCGACCATGTCCGGCACACGCCCGGATCCCAGCGCCGCCTCGATCGCCCGTACCTGGTCGCCCCCGAAGGCGACGAATGCGACCACGGGCAATCCCAGCGAAATCGCGAAGCTCAGGAAGGCCCCCGTGAAGGCAAGCACCGCGGCGAAGGGCAGGCCCCAAACGCCCGCCAGCGTGTGCCTGTCACGCACCGACACCAGACGCGTTCCGGGGCGTGCGGCCACGAATACGTCCCGAAGGATATGCTTGTGGATCAGCACGCCCGTGATCGCGGCAATCAGCATGACGAAGCCGAGAAGGCCCGTCAGATAGAGCCCCCAGGGCTCGGGAATGTGCAGGCGGACGTGCAGATCGACCAGAAATCTCTGATAGGCGGCGTAGTCGTTCGCGTTGCGAATGTCAGCCGGTGTTCCCTCCAGCCGCTCCACCACGGCCCCCTTACGATCCATCAGAAACTGGATGGCCCAATCCTGCTGACCCGGCGCGTCGAGATGCCCCGAGAAAAAGACGCGGCGGTACCCGCTGGGGTTGGTGTTGACCACGATCTCGTGGGTCAGCGCCGCTGGCACGTCCGCCACGAGCCCCCTTACGTCTGCCTCCACGGAGCTGTCCGTGAGACCGAAGGGGGCCACGGCGCCGCGCGACCAGCGGTGGATCTCATTGTCAAAGACGACCACCGTGCCGGTCAGCATCACGACGTAGAGCAAAATGGACAGCACGGTTCCTGACCAGCCATGCAAGGAGATCAGGCGCTTGAGCACAGGGGCGGACAGAGTCATGGGCACCTCACAGCAATGCCTTTGCCACAATGGCGATCTCGGCGGCGAGGACGGCGCAGAATACGAGCGTGGCGCGCCCAAGGTGTTCGGTCATCACCGGGTAGAGCACCGCGATTGCCCAGATCAGGGGGAAGAGGATGACGGGCAAAACGAAGTGATCAACCCCGCCTCGGCCCGGCGGCAATAGGGTCGGCATTGAAGCCATGAAAAGGACCGCCACGACCAAGGCGACCGGCCCCGCCAGCACCCAACGAAAGAGCGTTGGCCGAAGCGCGGGCCAGTGCAGGACGCTCGAAAAGGTCTGTCGCAAGTACAAGACGTTCCCCTAATCCGGGCCGCTGGCTCAAAGACCAATCGGCCGGGAGACGTCGTCTCCCGCGATTGTTTCGGATCGGCTGGGAAGGACGATCCCACCTGGCGCTCTCGGTGCAATTTTGATGCACGTTTCCCACAACCGCAAGCGATGCGACAACGCTCGCGTTGAGCCAACCCCTCTTTGGTGCAAGGTGGCGCTCGGGCCCCTCCCAGCCAGTCTCTCCGACCAGCGAGCCATGCGCGGCCAGCACAAGGCTCAGATGGAGAAGGCTCGTGAAACACACGCACACAACGCTTGCGATCTCGGTATCCCTGGTGGCACTCAGCGCCGGGCTTGGAGCGGCACAAGATGCCCCTGAAACAGCGCTGACGCTTGACACGATCGTGGTGCGGGGAGAGCTGATCGAGCGGCCGATCCAGGACAATCCAACGAGCGTGACCGTCGTCACCGGCGCCGAACTGGAGCGTCGCAGCGAACAGAACCTGAAGGCCGTCATCCAGCAGGCCCCGAACGTGAGCCTGACCAACGGGGAGCAGGGGTTCGCGATAAGAGGGGTCTCGCAGACCGGGCTTGGCGGCGGAGGCCAAGGCCAGACGATCTCCGTTCAGGTGGACGGCGTCGCCCTTCCCGGAAACCGGTCGGTCGAGTTCGGGCCCTATTCGACGTGGGACGTCGATCAGGTGGAAGTGCTGCGCGGGCCGCAATCCACCCAGCAAGGCCGCAATGCGCTCGCCGGGGCAATCGTCATTCGCACAAACGACCCGACCTATGAACAAGAGGCGAAAGTCCGCGGCGAGATTGGAAACTTCGGCACGTATTCCGGCGCCTTCATGGTGAACACGCCGATCATAGAAGACAAGCTTGCCTTCCGCCTCACGGGCGAGTCCGCGCGCTCTGACGGCTTTATCGAGAATACGACACGCGACGAAGACAGTTGGGATTTCCGAGAGCTCGAAACCTACCGCGCCAAGCTGCGCTGGGACCCTGTCGACGATGTCGACGTCATTCTCTCTTTTGCCAAAACGAAGAACCGGCGCGGGGATGATTTTGTCGACGCGGATGCATTTCCGGGCGACCGTGTGGCCATCGCCAACGACGAAAGTTATCTTGGCGTTGAGTCCGAGAATGCCAGCCTGCGCATCAATTGGGATATCAGCGATACCCTCCGTTTCGAGTCCGAGACGTCATACTATGACGGGGATTTCGATCGTGAGCAGGACTTCGATTTTACCGCTGCAGATCTGGGACTATTCCGCCAATCCGGCCCACAAAAAGCCTTTGAGCAGGACCTGCGGCTGCGGTTCGATCTACCGGCCGTACGAGGCGTCGTTGGCCTCTTTTATGCCAACACGGACGTCGAAACGACCGGGGACTCAACGGCAAATGTCTGTACGCAAGCTCCGATTGATTGCGATCTTGGTTTCGGGTTTGGCCCCGTCGAATTCGATCGCAAGAACGCCAGCCGAACAGAGATCGAAAACATCGCCCTCTACGGAGAAGCGGATATTGATCTGGACCAATGGATTGACGGGCTCTCTGTCACCGTTGGCGCACGGTATGACTATGAAGAGGTGAAGACGCGCTTTGTCGAGAATGTAACGCTCTTCAATGCTGCGATTGGCGAAATCCCCCCTGCCGCATTGCCGCCCGGCATTGCGGATCTCATCCCCCCGAGCAATGATGTGAACGACTCCACCACCTACGAAGCGTTCCTTCCAAAATTCGCGGTCACGTATGATTGGTCGGACCTTGTCTCAACCACCTACACCGTTCAGCGGGGGTATCGGTCCGGGGGTCAGCAGCTGAACTTCTTCTCAGGAGACTTCAGCACATTCGACCCGGAATTCACCTGGAATCATGAAATCGCGTTCAGGAGCGAGTCCCAGGACGGCCGACTTATTGCCAACGCCAACGTCTTCTATACGTTCTGGGAGGATCAGCAGGTTTCGGTTGCCGGTGAGAGCGGTAATCCGCTCGACTTTACGGTCACGAATGCCGGCACATCACAGCTCTATGGAATTGAGCTTGGGCTGGAAGCCTACCCGACGGACGATCTGCGCCTCTTTGCCAATGCCGGATACACCAAGACAGAGTTTCTGAACTTTGACAACAACGGAGAAAACCTGGCTGGCAATCGTTTTCCCAATGCGCCGGAATGGACCGGTGCGATAGGTGGATCCTACACTTTCGCGAACGGGCTGATTGCGTCTGTCGATGGCGTCTATACCGGGTCGTCGTTCTTTGATGCACAAAACAGCGACAATCGGGAAAACGATGACCGGTTCATCGTCAATGCATCCCTCGGCTACGAGGCCGATACATGGAACGCCTACGTGTATGCGCGCAACCTCTTCGATGAGGACTACATCACCCAGGTCGCAACGGATACGCAACTTCGGGTCGGAGAGCCGCTCGTCGTCGGCGCGTTCGTGAACTTCACATTCTGACGTGCTGGCCGTTGCGCTATGCTGCGCGGTGAGCCTCCTGGGCCTGGCCTGTTTGAGCGCCACGGACCCAAAGCGACGGCGGGTGTTTGGCCTCCGTCCCTTTGACGGAGAGCGTCACCTGATCGCGTGGCGCCTGCTCCTCTTCGGACCGGGCTGCGCGCTGATGGGCGGTGGAAACTGGGCCGGGTTCACCATTTGGTTGGGGCTTCTTTCCACCCTCGGCTGGGTCTCGATTGCAACGCCTCCGGCGACGTGGCGGTCCGCTCAGACCAGTTTCGCCGCGTTGCGCCGGTTCTGCCTCCGGTGGCGGTTGTGAGAGCGACGCGGAAGGACGGAGGGAACGGAGGGCCGCCTATCCCGCACGCGGCAGGGAGCACAGATAATCGCGCCAGGCGCACAGGTCGCTAGCGGGCCCGGCTCCCAACACCGCAATACCATGCTCGGTGTGGTCGAAGATCTCGATCTGCCAGTGGCGGCCGCATGCCGTAACCCAGGCTGCGTCGGCCGCCTTGAGATCGAGCGAAAAGGCCCGCTCCGCCTCACGGGCAAGAAGTACGCTATCGCTCTCTCGAAGCACGGAAAGACACCCGACATCCGCTTGCAAAAATCCCGCTCCGATCACGGATCTCATAAAGCTGACCTTTCGGGCGGCCAGAAAAGCGAGAAAGCTCGGGAGGATCGACATCTGAATGCGCCACGCTCTGTTCGCCCCGACATGCGC
Organism: Pseudomonadota bacterium; assembly: GCA_039189975.1. Taxonomy (GTDB): domain Bacteria; phylum Pseudomonadota; class Alphaproteobacteria; order Rhodobacterales; family Rhodobacteraceae; genus HLUCCA09. Next base: position 15,704 of record JBCCYI010000025.1, on the reverse strand, counting down.
GAGGCACCGGCGCCGTGTGACGCCACCGTCAAACAGAAAGTCGTTGAGATGGTGGGCGATGTCCATGCTGTCCCAATTGGCCTGGGCACTGCGGACGGCCTGCAACGGGATGACGTTGGCGCCGCCCCTGATATCGCTCTGCCCGGGCATGCGGGCGTTTGCGCGACGTGGCAAGCTCTGCGCGACGAGCCTGTCCTGCAGACCCATGACCTGCACGCGATGGGAGACCTGCCCACGCGCGTCCATCGCGACCACAGAGGGCGCAACATCACCGGACTGCGGCGTGACGCGGGCAAGATTGATGGCCGCAGTTGGAAGAAACCGTAGATCCATCCGCCGATCGCACTGGCTCAGACGCAAAGGCATGCCTGTTGTCTGAAGCGCGCCGTACCCGCCACGGCCAGCGATCAGGGCGCCTGGATTTTGGGTCGTGATCAGCGCATCGTCGAATTGCGTTCCCGCCAGCGCGAGCGCCTCGAAATCGTGTCCGAGCTCCTCCAGCGTTGCGGTTTCAAGAAGCGCGCTCCGTGTCCGGGGGAGCGTGGTCTGAAGGCGACAGCACCTGTCGCGCGCGTGCAGAGGCGTGGCCACAAGGACCTCCCTTAGTACACGTCCCGCACATAACGCTTGTCGCGCTTGAGGCGGTTGACGTAGTCGGTTGCCGCCTCGGGGGTCATGCCGCCCTGGGTTTTGATGATGTCGTGGAGCGCTTCATCGACGTCCTTGGCCATGCGCGTGGCGTCGCCGCAGACGTAGAAGTGCCCACCGTCCTGGAGCAGCCCGTAGAGTGCTTTGGCATTCTCAAGCATCCGGTGCTGCACATAGATCTTTTGAGCCTGATCGCGCGAAAACGCGAGATGGAGCGCCGAAAGCAATCCACTGTCGCTGAAAGCGCCAATTTCGTCGGCATAGATGAAATCGCTCTCGCGATGCTGATCGCCGAAAAAGAGCCAGTTGGCACCCGTCGCCCCGCGCGCGCGGCGCTCCTCAAGGAAGGCCCGGAAGGGGGCAAGCCCGGTTCCGGGACCGACCATGATCATGGGGGCAGTATCGTCCTGCGGGACACGGAAGCTCTTGTTGGGCGACATAAAGACCCCCGCCGCGGCGCCTTCGGGCACATGATCGGCGAGGAAAGTGGAGCAGACACCCCGATGCGGGCGTCCCGCGTTGATCCAACGGACGGCGGCAACGGTCAGGTGCACCTCGCCGGCATGCGCCTTGGGGCTCGACGAGATCGAATAGGCGCGGTGCTGCAACGGCTTGAGCCAACTCAGAACCTCAGCGGGATCGAGCGTCACCAGTGGATCGAGGGTCAGCAGATCGAGGGAGTCCTTGCCCCAGAGGTAAGCCTCCAGCGCTTCCTTGTCGCCATTGCTGATCACCTGGGTCAGCTCATCGTTTTTGGCGAGGCGTTCGACAGCGCGGATGAGATCGCGCGGCGGGGTGACGATCTCGAATTGTGTCGTCAGCAGCGTGCCGAGCGGTGCGTCATGGCCGGGGATCGCGGTGTCGGCCGTGGCACCAAGGCGCGTCAGCCACATCTGGACGAGATCGGGGGCGTTGACCGGCATGACGCCCAGCGCATCGCCTGCCTCGTAGGTCATCCCGCTGTCGCCGAGATCGAACGCGATGTGACGGATTTCCTTGGCGGATTTTGGGCCGGAAAGGTTCCTGTTCTCAAGCATCGTGGCGAGATACGGGTTCTTGCGCCCGTAGCCGGCCGGTTTGGGACCGGTGGCGGGCTCTGATGAGGCCGGGGCCATGGGCGCCGCGGCTGCAACGGAGCCGGCCTCCGGGATGGCCTTGACGAGCCAGGCTTCGGCGGCGTCCTCGTAGTCGACATCGCAATCGACACGGTCGATCATCCGCCGGGCGCCGAGTTGCTCAAGCCGCATGTCTATCAGCTTGCCCGCCTGGCAAAAGTGCTCGTAGCTCGTGTCGCCGAGCGCAAGGATGCCGAAACTGAGGGCTTCGAGCCGCGGCGCGGTATCGGCCGAGAGCGCCTCCCAGAACTGGTGGGCGTTGTCGGGCATTTCGCCCTCTCCGTAAGTCGAGACGACAACGATCAGGTTCTGCATCGCGGCAAGTTGAGCGATGTCGACCGCGTCAAGCTCCGCCACACGCGGTGTGAAGCCTTTGGCCCGCGCCTTTTCGGCGGCCTCTGTTGCCAGGATTTCGGCGGTGCCGGTCTGCGTGCCGTAGAGGATATCGAGCGGTTTGACTTCGGCCACTGCCTGCGCGGACGCCACCATGGCCCCACCGCCCATGAACATGCGCGAATGCAAACCGGCGAGGAACCCGCCCAGCCACACCCGCTGTTCGCCGGAAAAGGGCGCATCCTCAGGGATGTAGGGAACTTTGGTCTTGGTGTCTGGTGCGGTGGTGTCAGTCATGGTCACTCCGCTGCCATGCGCGCCACCACATCGGGCAGTGCGTTGCGTGCGAAAAGGCTATCAAAGCTGGGCACGTCGCCGAGGCGCGCCGTATTCTTGCGGTCCTGGTGCAGGATCCAGGCATAGGTGCCGGGACTGTCCATGCTGAGGACGTTGCGCAACGCGAGCGCGCGCTTGAAGTCGGCCAGACGTTTCCACGAGACCAACACGGCAAGTTCCGCATCGTCAAAATCCTCGAGAGCTTTGCGGGCGTGCTTGGCCAGCGCCGCCATAAGCGTGAAATCCTCCGTCAGGATCAGATTACGCGTGGCCTTGTCGCGCGCAGCACGGTCGGGCCCGGCGCGTTTAGCGGCGAGCGCCTGGGCCTGCTCGAGCACAGTGTAGCTGTTGAGCAGGCGCACCATTTCGGCGGTATCCATCTCGCCATAGCCGGGCACCTGGCCCTGATGAACAGGCGCGCCGCGCTTCCAGGCCGCCTTGAGTGCGGCGATCTGATGGGCCGAAAGGGCCGTCGCCATCTCGTCCATCAGGTCTTTGCGGCTGCGCGCGGCAAGGATCTCATCGGCATCCTGATACTGGAGTAGAGCGCGCGGCATGATCCACGCGATATGGGCGCGCGTCTGATCCCAATCGGCGAGAAGGTCCTGCCCGAGGGTGGAGCCCGTCGCCTCGACATGCCAGCCGAGGAGCTGGCGCACGGCCTCTTCGTGGAGCGCTGCATGATCCGAGCCGTCCGTGAGCGCGCCCATCAGCACGGAATCGCGGCTGATCATCTCCGGCAGGCGCCCCTGCGGATCATATTGATAGGCGAAGCCGCCGGACATTCCGTTGCCGTAGCCTTTTGAGAACGCGCCGATATTGAGGATCGCGCCGTTGGTCATGTACTCGCCGCAGAAGTCACCAACCCCTTCGACGACAGCCGTCGCGCCGGAGTTGCGGACGGCGAAGCGATCGCCCGCCTGCCCTTCGACGAACATCCGCCCCCCGGTCGCTCCAAAGAGCGCGAAGTTGCCGATCAGCACATTTTCCCCCGGACGTCCGCCGCCGGGGCTACGCACGATGATCTCCCCGCCCGACGCGCCTTTGCCAACGCCATCGTTGCAGGTGCCGGTGTGCTCCATCACCATGCCGTCATTGCAAAAGGCCGCGAAGCTCTGGCCGGCGGAGCCTTGCGTGACCACGCGAACGCTGCGGGGCTCGAGGTACCGCCGACCCCGGCTGTCCTCGAAGGCGGCGATCGGCAGGGTCTCCAGCTCGTGGTTCAGCATGCGCTCGATATCGATGCCAAGCTGACCGCCTACCGTCTTGTTGCGGTTGTTGAGCGGGATGTTCGGGCGCAGCTCAATGGCGGTTTCTCCGCCAAAGATCAGCCGGTCGCGCACCTGATCGAGGAGCGCGTCGTCGACCGCGAAATCCCGCTCCAGATAGATGGGATCTTCGACCTTGTTCTCCGGTACGGCTTGCAGCATGGCACGCAGGTCGAGCTGGCCGACTGAGGCGGGATGGTCGAGCAGATGCAAGAGATCCGCCCGTCCGCGCGCCTCGTCGAGGCTTCGAAACCCGAGACTTGCGAGGATCTCGCGCACCTCGTGCGCGATGTTGAGCAGATATTGCGCGAGCGCTCGGGGATCGCCGTCGAAGACCTCCGGATTGGTGGTCAGCCCGGCAGGGCACTTGACGTTGCAATTCTTCGCCATCACGCATTTCAGCATCATGAGCGCCGTGGTGCCGAACTCGAAGCTGTCGCCCCCGAGGAGGGAGGCTTTGACCACGTCCGAGCCCGTCTGCATCGCGCCGGAACACCGCAACATGACCTTCTGCCGAATGCCATTGGCGCAGAGAGCCTGGTGCACCTCGGCGATGCCGATCTCCGCTGCACGACCCGTGTATTTCAGCGATGTCACCGCCGCTGCCCCGGTACCGCCTGTGTTGCCTGCAACGTTGATGACATCCGCGCCTGCCTTGGCCACGCCCACCGCGATCGTGCCGATCCCCTCGGAGGAGACAAGCTTGACGATCACGCGCACGCGGGCGGCCTTCGCGTCGTGGATGAGCTGGCCGAGATCCTCGATGGAATACGTGTCGTGATGCGGCGGGGGGCTGATCAGCTCAACGCCCGGCGTGCCGCCCCGCGCCGCCGCGATCTCGACAGTGACCTTTGGCGCGGGCAGTTGCCCGCCCTCACCGGGCGTGGCGCCTTGCCCGATCGTGATCTCGATTTCGTCGAGGTTCGGGTCGGCGAGATACCCGGCCCACACGCCGAACCGGCCGGAGGCGAACTGCTTGATCCGGCTGGCGCGGATTGTGCCGTAACGCGTTAGATGCTCGCCGCCTTCGCCCGAGTTCGACATGCCGCCGACCATGTTGGTGCCATGTGCGACCGCCTCATGGGCTGACGCGACCAGCGCGCCGTGAGACATCGCGCCGGAGGCGAGCCGACCGGTGATTTCTGAAGCGGGCTGCACCTCCTCGACCGGGATCCGGTTGGGACAGGGGCGGAGGCGCGACAGGTAATCCAGCGCCATGCCCTTGGCGGCCACACGCAACGCGCCCTTTGTGATGTAATGGCCTTCGACGTCGCACGCGAAACGGCGCACAAGGCTTTCGGCGAGGACGTGCAACCGCCCGATATCCTTCGCTTTAGGCCCCGTCAGGCGCAGGTCGAACTCGTCACCGCCTCGCGCGGTGCATGTGAGGCCGCGGATCACGAAGTCCCGGTTGCCAGCGCGGTTGAAAAGCATCATCTCGCGCGTCACGGCGTCGACCGTGTCGAGGAATGTGATGTCGGCCGGAAAAGCGAGCACGTCGCGCAGGGCGGCGGGGCGGCGGCCACGCTCCTCGGCCATCATCCGGCTGAAGGCACGGTAGCCAGGCGTGATCCGGAAGTCGTCGATCTGCTCAGGGCGGAGCTTGTCGAAAGACGTATTGACGTAGCCCGCCTCGTCGATCCCGAACGCATCGTCCATCTGGCGCAGGGTCAGCAGGCGAAGGGGGTCGACCTCCCCCTCGCTGGACGCAAATGAGATCGGCTCCTCCGTCAGATCGACGAAGCCGCGCACGGCTGTCGTGCCGTAGCTGTGGCCCGCCCCCTCGGAGCGCTCCTTGAAGAGGCCCAGGATCGGGATGTCCTTGTCGCTCTCGACGGTCAGCGCGCGGGCATGCCAATCCGCCACGGAGCGGGCCACGACATCGAAGCGAACCCCGCCCACCGGGGTCTTCATGTTCGGCAGGTAGCGGGCGAAGACGGGATCCTTCGTGTCGAGGAAATTAGGCTCGAAGAACTCGCCGCCCGAATAGCTTTCGACCGTGCAAAGCCCGACCTTACCCATCGTCTTCATCAGCGCCTTCTCGGCGGCCTTCTTGAAGCGCATGAACGCAGCCGTGGTATCATGGGCGAAGTTCTGCTCTGCGCGGAGGCGGACCGAAAGCGGATACACCGCCGAGGCACCAAAACCGAGCGCGCAGGCAATATGGTGTGACGAGCAGATCTGGCCGCTTTCCACCACGAGGCTGATCTTGAAGCGCAGCCCCTCCTCGATCAGTCGCTGATTGACCGCCGAGACCGCGAGCGTCATCGGCATTGCAGCGCGCGCGCGACAGATGTGCCGATCCGTCAGGATCGCGATGCCGCCCTTGTCGCGGGCAAAGGCCACGACGTCGTTGGCCATCGCGTCGATCGCCTCAACAAGCGCAGTTTCGTTTCCCGGACCGTCGCCAAAGACGGGGCCGTAGAGCATATCGAACCGGTCCCAGGGCGTGGCCGTTTGCTCTTTGATCTTCAGGATGTCGGCCATGCGCAGCACGGGCGAGTTCACCACGATCTGGCGGGAGCGGCTCTGGCCGAGGTAGGGCTTCTCCCCGAGGGCCACACGCAAGGTCATGCCGTCGGCCTCGCGGATCGAGTCCAGCGGCGGGTTCGTCACCTGAGCAAAGCGCTGGCTAAAGTACTTTGCCACACCGCCCTCATTGTCGGACAATGCGTTGATTGCGTTGCCATATCCCATGGCTGAGACCTTTTCGACGCCGGTTTGCAGCATCGGGTCCATCAGAAACTTGAAGCTTTCCTGGTTGAGCGTGTAGCCGACGTAGCGAGCCGCTGTCTCCAGATCGCCCTCGTATCGGGCGGCGGCGTGTCCTGGGTTGTGCTCTGGCTCGGGCAGATCGTCGATATTGACCTGGCTGTCGGCGAGCAACGCCGGATAGTCCTTTGCGGCGGCGAGCAGTTCGAGCGCTTCGCCCGTCTCGACGATCCTGCGCTGGGCATGATCGAAGTACACCATGCCGCCGGCCTCGACCCGCCCCCGGCGCAGAACCGTTTCGGGCGGAAAGCTGATCTGCCCGGCTTCCGACATCACGGCGAAGTAGTCGCCCGTCTCCACAGAGCGCATCGGGCGCAGACCCAGCCGGTCGAGACGGGCTCCGATAATCGTGCCGTTGCCGAAGATCAGGGCTGCGGGGCCATCGTTCTTTTCTTCAGAAAGAGAGAAATACTCCAGCATCGCGCGGACACGCGGGCTGAGGGTCGTGTCATTCTCCCAGGCGGGCGGCATCATGGCGACAACGGCCGTGACAAGGTCTAACCCCTCTTCGAAGACCCGCGCATTGAGCGTCTGGTCAAGGCGGCAGCTGTCGGATTGACCCTTTGGCCGAACAATCGCCGTGTTCCGCGCCAAGGCAATCGCTGCTTCGGAGAGACGGTTCTTTTTGTCGGTATTCAACTCGCCATTATGCGCCATCAACCGAAAGGGCTGCGCCATAGAGGGATGCGGGTCGGTGTTCGTGGAGAAGCGCGTATGAAAGTACATCGTGTGCACCGCATGCGCAGGATCCGACAGATCTTTGAAATACGGTACGATTTCCCAGGAGTTCAGGCGTCCCTTAAAGACCTGCATCCGCGCCGACATCGACAGCGGATAGAGTCCGGCCAGGGTCGGATCTGTGTAGGCGACCGCCTCGATGTCGAGCAGCGCACGGTGGATCCGGGCGTCCAGCGCGTCGCCACGCACGCCCTCCGGCGCGTCGAAGACCCACTGACGGATCGGAAGCTGATCCTTTGGCGCGCGCGGGCCGATCACACCGGGATCAACCGGCATGTCCCGTACCAGAATGATGTTGAGCTGCGCTGCGTCGAGCGTCTTCTCAATCAGGGCCCCGGCCCTCGCATGTTGGCCGGAGTCGGCGGGCATAAAGAAATTGCCGACGCCAAACATACCGGCGCGCAGCGTGCGCCCGGCCAGCTTGGAAAAGAATCCGATCGACAGATCGACGGAGACGCCTGCACCGTCGCCGACGCCCTCTGATGACATCCCCCCGCGATGCGGCACGGCACAGAGCGCCTCGTGCCCCTTAAGCAGGAGATCGTGGGTCTGCGACCCGTCCTTGCGGGTCAGAAAACCGACACCACAGGCGCTGTGCTCGCGCTCCGGATCGTAAAGAGTGTGGGGTTCTGTCATGTCAGCTCGAGGGTGCGAGGGCGTGCAGCCAAGTGCCGTTGGCACGGCGACCGCGCACGCCCAAACTGCCGGGCGAAGATGGGACGTGGCGGCGCGTCACTTGACGGCGAAGAGACGCGCCTGCGCCGCTGGTGGGGTCTTTTCTGGTGCGCCGGACGGAAACCGGCTCGCCAGATGCAGGCCCGCACGGATGATTTCCGGGTCCATACGTCCTTCGGTCAGGGCGTCGACGGCATTCCGGGCCGACGGCGTCTCATCGCGCCGCATGTGGTGGATCATCGCGACGAGAAGCGCTTCATCATTGGTGACTTGCGACTTCTGCGCGAGATCCAGCGGGTCCAGGATCTCCAACCCACTGCCACGCAAATCTTTGAGGATACGCATTATTTTTGCAAGCTGATGGCCTAGCGGGAATCCAATGCGCTCGCCGTAGCGCTCCGCCGCAATGGTGTAGGCACGATGCCAGGCCACGGTATCTTTGCGCGAGATGGCGAGCCAAAAATGCCGCGCGATGGGCAGCAAACCTTCTTCGAATGCGTCGCAGACGAGCGCGTCGAGCGGCATCGTCGTCGGGTGTCCGGCCTGAATCGAAAGGGTCATGGGGCACTCTCGGCACGTCAGTGTTCCATCCCCGCGCTGCGTCATGGGCCTGACGCCGGATCGCCTTGGAAGGGGACGGTGGAACGCGATCGCTCTCGCATTCCGGTGAATGAGCTGCCTTAGCTGATGCTGCGCCGGGGAGGTGCCGCACCAGACCGAGTAGACGTTCCTTAGTGTTTTTGTCAGGATCTTGCAAGGGCCTTGGAGTGAGCAGGACGAAAAGCAACTGCACACCAAGTAAGCAGGGACAGCGACGTTTTGACCGTCCGGTCAACTTTGCTTGACGAAGCGCCACGCACCCTCTCATGCTTCAGCTCCATGGACCCGTCGCATTCTTCTTTTCCCGACACCACAGCGTGGAACAGCCGCTCGACAGAAGATCTTACGGCGGAGGCCTGCTCCGTGCGCGATGGGCAATGGGGCCGGACAGTGACGTATTCACGAAAGGTGTTCGTGCCCCTGACCAATATGTGCCGGGACACCTGCGGCTATTGCACCTTCGTCAAGCACCCCTCGTCGCCTGAGGCGGAAATCCTCACGCCGGAGCAGGTGCTCGGGATCGCCCGACGAGGGCAGCGCAAGGGGTGCAAGGAGCTGCTCTTTAGCCTCGGCGAGAAACCGGAGCAGCGCTACGACGCCGCCCGAGCGGCCCTGGCCCGCCTCGGCTACAGGCGCATGACGGATTATCTGGCAGAGATGTGTGCGCTGGTGCTGCGGGAAACGACGCTCATTCCCCATGTCAACGCCGGCACGTTAAGCGACAAAGAGATCACCTTGCTCAAGCCCGTGGCCGCGTCCATGGGCATGATGCTCGAAACGATCAGCCGGCGCCTGATGCGCAAAGGTCAGGCGCACCATGCCTGTCCGGACAAAACACCCATCCAGCGCTTGCGCACGCTTGAGCGCGCAGGCGCGCACAAGGTCCCGTTCACAACGGGTCTTCTCATCGGGATCGGCGAGACGTGGCAAGAACGGCTCGACGCGCTGAGGGCGATCAACGCCGCGCACCGTCGGCATGGGCATATTCAGGAAGTGATCATCCAGAATTTCCAGCGCAAGCCCGATATCGCTATGGCCGATCACCCAGAGCCCGACCTCGACGATATGCTGCGCACCATCGCCGCGGCGCGTCTGCTTCTCGATCCCGAGATCAGTCTTCAGGCGCCGCCAAACCTGTCGGAGCGCCACCTCGATTATCTTGGAGCGGGGATCAACGATTGGGGCGGCATTTCGCCCGTCACCATTGACTTCATCAATCCCCAGCACGACTGGCCCGAACTCCGTGAGCTTGCCGCGTCCTGCGCACAGGCCGGATTTCGCCTGCAAGAACGGCTCACCGTCTATCCCAGGTTCCTCGCGGACCGTGAAACCTACATCCCGGCCAGCCTCGATGCCCGCCTCTCGGAGATGTCCCGCGCCGATGGACTCGCGCGCGCGCAATTTCTGGAGGCAGCCCCATGCAACTCCCCCCACAGAGCTTCGCCAGACGACGGGACGTTGACCTCCAGGCGCGCCTAGAGGCAGCAAGCCGCCCGGTCTGGCGCGCGCTGAATGGGGTCCTCGTCGGACGGGACCTCTCTCAGGAGCAGGCCGTCGCGCTCTTTGGGACACAAGGCGCAGACAGAGAGGCGGTGTTTGCCACCGCAGATGCCCTGCGCCAGCGCGTAAACGGCGACGACGTCAGTTTTGTCGTCAACCGCAACATCAACTTCACCAACGTTTGCTACATGGGATGCCGGTTTTGCGGCTTTGCCAAACGTAAGGAAGATGCGGGCGCGGAATGGCTCTCAGCCCAAGAGGTCGTGGTCCGCGCGCAGGAGGCCTGGGCCCGGGGCGCCACGGAGGTCTGCATCCAGGGCGGGTTGCATCCCGACATGCCCGGCACCTATTACCGCGATCTTCTCCTTGCGCTGAAAGCGGCGCTGCCGGAGCTTCATATCCACGCCTTCTCACCCTTCGAGATCTGGTATGGCGCGGCCAAGCGCAAGATGTCCCTTGCCGCGTATCTGGCTGACCTCAAGGCCTGCGGCCTCGGCTCCATGCCGGGCACGGCAGCCGAGATCCTCGACACCGAAGTGCGCCAGAAGCTCACCCGCAACAAGTTGAGCGCCGAGGCCTGGGTCGACATTATCAAGACCGCGCATCGCACGGGCATCCCGACATCCGCGACGATCATGTACGGCCATGTGGACCGGCCCGAACACTGGGCCGCGCATCTGTGTCTGTTGCGCGACATTCAGCGCGAAACGGGCGGGTTCACTGAGCTTGTGCCGTTGAGCTTCGTGCATTCCGACAGTCCGCTCTACACGGAGAACCCGGACGCCGTTCGCCCCGGCCCCACCTCCGGCGAGGTGGATCTGATGCACGCCGTCGCGCGTATCGTGCTGCACGGCCATATCGACAACATCCAGGTAAGCTGGACCAAGCTCGGCGCGGAGCGGGCGCGCCAGATGCTGGCGCGCGGGGTCAATGACGTGGGCGGCACGCTGATGAACGAGAGCATTTCGCGGGCCGCCGGCGCCCGCCATGGACAGGAGATCACGGCCAAAGAGCTGGTCGACCTGATCCGCTCGGCCGGTCGCATCCCCGTCCGACGCAACACGGTATATGGCCAGGTGGAGCGCTTCGAGCACCACGACCCCGCACCGCAGACGCCGCTGGTGCCGCGCAGCGGATCCGCCCCGCTCGACTTTCTGACGATGTTTCCTTCGCGCGAGACCGTGGAATGAGCGCGCGTACAAAGGTCACGCTTCTGGCAGGCGGGGTCGGCGGCGCGCGCATGGCCGAGGGCTTTGCCGGTCTAGATGACGTGGCGCTCACGATCATCGGAAACGTTGGAGACGACGACGTCTTCCACGGCCTTTGGGTCTCGCCCGACATCGACACGATGACCTACACGCTCTCAGGCCTGATCAACCGAACGCAAGGCTGGGGCCTGTCCGACGAGGGCGACCGCGCCCTCTCGACCCTGCGGACGCTGGGGGCTGACACGTGGATGTTTCTCGGGGATCGGGACTTTGGCGTGCATATCTACCGGACAGAACGGCTGCGCCGGGGGGACCGGCGCTCGGATATAGCCGCCGACATTGCCACGCAGCTTGGCGTCACATCGCGCATCCTCCTGCCGACCGACGACCGGGTTCAAACCCGGGTGCACACCGACGCGGGGTGGTTGTCGTTCCAGGAGTATTTCGTGCGCGACCGCAGCAGGCCGGACGTGCGGGGTCTGCGGTATGACGGCATCACCGAGGCGCGGGCCACCGCGGAGGCGATCGCGGCACTCGCAACGGCTGATCTCATCGTGATCGCCCCGTCGAATCCCCTTCTCAGCATCGCGCCCATTCTCGGCGTCGACGGAATCCAAGCCACAATCCGGTCCGCGGCTGCACCCGTTGTTGGCATTTCTCCCCTGATCGGCGGCAAGGCTCTCAAGGGTCCGGCGGACCGAGTTCTGACCTCCCTTGGCCACCGACCAGATGCGCTCGGAGTTGCCTCGATCTACGGCGACATGCTTGATGCGTTCTTTGTCGATCACACCGATGCCGGTCTTGGCTCAGAGCTGGCCCGTCTTGGCATTCGCCCGGTCGTCTCGGATATCCTGATCGCCGAACCAGCGGCTAAAGCACGGCTCGCACGGGAGATCCTGCGCGCAGGCCTAAGCACGGAGGCCCAGCCGTTATGAAACGCACAGTCCGGGGCCCTCTCTCCCCGCGTGGGGAGGTAATCGTCGTGGCAGTCAAGAACCTTGGCGCGCCCAAAAGCCGGCTTTCAGCGCGACTCTCGCCGATGGAGCGGCGGCGGCTGACCGTGACGCTCTTCAAGATGACGCTGGCGGCTCTGGAAACAGTGCGCCGTATGACCGGCGTGGACATCGCTGTGATCACCCCGAGCCCCACGATCCGGGAGATCGCGCAAAGACACCAGGCAGAGGTCATCGTGGAGCATCGCGCGGAGGGGTTGAACATGGCAGCGCACCGCGCACGCGCCTGGTCCGAAGCGTTCGGATACGCGCGGCTCTGTCTGCTCCCCGCCGATCTTGCCGCGCCAGATCCGCGCGACATAGCCGCCCTCTTGTCGGCGGCGCGCGCAACCGGGCAACCGGTGATCTGCCCGGCCTTTGACGGCGGCACGAACGCACTGGTGCTGCCCCTGCCAAGCACAATGCCGTTCTGCTACGGCCCCGGATCGGCGACGCGCCACATGGCGGCCGCTCGATCGGCCGGCCATGCGCCGCTGACCCTGGCGCTGCCCAGCCTGCGCGACGACGTCGACACCCCGGCAGTCTATGCCCGCACAATCTCCCACGTAGCGATAGGCGCTGCGGGGGCGGCAGAGCCTCTGGAGACGGCGGGCAAGGCCAATGTCATAGAAGCGGCGCGCGGATGATGCGCCCGGGCGTCCACCTCGCGCCGGTGCCGAACGTACCCGACATTCAGCCAGGGGACGACCTGCCCGCCATTCTGGCCGGTTGCCTGCGCGCCTCCGGTGGTCTTCGGGAGGGAGACATCCTCTCGGTCGCGCACAAGATCGTCTCGAAGGCGGAGGGCTGCGTTCGTACGCTCGCTGACGTCGAACCGTCTCCGCGCGCGCTGGACCTGGCCCGGGAGCTGAACAAGAATCCGCGAAAGGTCGAGGTGATCCTGTCGCAATCGGCTCGAATCGTGCGCGCCTTCAAGCGCCCCGAGCAGACAGAAGGCACGCTGATCTGTGAGCACCGGCTCGGATACATCTCGGCCAACGCCGCGGTCGACGAGTCGAACACTGCCGCTGATGGCACGGTTATCACCCTGCCGCCCGACCCGGATCGCAGTGCGCGGCACCTCGGACAAGCGCTGGAGGCGGCATTCGGCTGCTCAATCGGCATCGTTATCACCGACACGTTCGGACGGCCCTGGCGCCTCGGGCAAGTCAACGTCGCCATCGGGCTCTACCGCGTCCCTGCCAAGACGTCCGAGGTCGGGCGCACAGACGCGTGGGGGCGCCCGCTCTCCGTGACAGAGCCCGCGCTCGCCGATGAACTGGCGGCGGCGTCCGGGCTCGTTGTGCGCAAAGCAGCCAAGACCCCGGTCGTGCGCATTCGCGGCCTCGACTGGGATGCGGCCGAGAGTTCGGCGCTGGATCTGCTGCGCAGCCAAAAGGAGGATATGTTCAGGTGACACTCGCAATCATCGGGGGCACGGGGCCCCAGGGACAGGGCCTTGCCCTACGATTTGCGCGCGCAGGGGTGCCAGTCGCGCTCGGATCCCGCGATGCCGGGCGCGCGGCAGAGATCGCAGCGGCGCTGCAAGCCAAGCTTTCAGGCGACGCCGCCCCTATCTCCGGGCACGGGAATGCGGAGGCCGCGGCAGCCGCGGAGGAGATGGTCCTCCTCGCTGTCCCATGGTCCGGCCACAACGCCACGCTGGGCACCCTGCGCGGTGCGCTCGCCGGCAAAATTCTCGTGGATATCGTAGTCCCGCTGGCGGAGGGCGACCCAAAGAAGGTCGATATGCCGCCCGAAGGCTCAGCCACCGAAGCCGCGCAAGCCTTGCTCGGGCCCGATATTCCCGTGGTCGGCGCGCTTCACAATGTGAGCGCCACAACACTCAACACCCTCGCGTGGCCAATCAACTGCGACGTGCTCGTGTGCGGCAACGCCCTCGGCGCACGTAAAAAGGTGATGGCGCTGATCGAGCAGCTCGGTGTGACGGCCTACAACGCCGGGGATGCCCAAGCCGCGCGCTGCATCGAGGCGATAACCCCGATCCTCATCCGCATCAACATTTCCAAAGCCGTGCCCTTTAGCCATGCCGGCCTCCGCATCTGGGCACCCGAGCACTGACACGACCAAAGAAAGGCCAAAACCATGGAATTCGGAATAACCTTCAAAGGCTTTATGGAGCACAATCGAGCGCGCAAACTGGTTCGTCAGGCCGAGGACGCAGGGTTCACCTATTGCTGGTTTTATGACAGCCACATCCTATGGCGCGAGAGCTACCCAGCCATGGCCATGTGCATGGAACATACACAGAAAATGCGGTTTGGGCCCTGCGTGACCAATCCCAATACGCGGGAGTGGTCGGCTGCGGCATCGCTCTTTGGCTCGCTTGCACTGCAATCGAACGGGCGGTTCGACATCGGCGTCGGGCGCGGAGACAGTGCCGTCCGCGTCATGGGGCGCAAGCCCGCCATGCTTAAGAAAATGGATGAGTTCATTGAGGTGGTGAAAGGACTGGTGCGCGGTGAGGAACGGCAATACGGCGATGTGCCCAATCCAATCCAGTTTCCGTGGGCGGTCGGATATGAATTACCGGTTTGGGTGGCGGCTTACGGACCGAAAGCACTGGATTCCGCCGGTCGCATGGGGGACGGTCTGATCCTGCAGATTGCGGAGCCCGCGATCTGCAAATGGCTTTCAGATCAGGCAATTGCAGCGGGCAAGGCGATCGGTCGAGATATGTCCGGTTACCGCGTCATGTCCGCTGCGCCGGCCTTCTTCGGAACGCGCGAAGAAGGCCGGGAAGCGACCCGCTGGTTTCCCGCCATGGTGGGCAATCACGTCGCGGATATAGTCGAAAAGTACGGCACGGACCGCGACGACATTCCCTCTTCTCTGACGGCTTACGTGAAGGACCGGAAAGGATACGATTACTCAAAGCACGGGCAGAGCGATAATCCGTATCTGGATTTCATTACCGATGATATTATCGACAGCTTCAGCATTCTCGGCAGCCCAGCGGAGCACATTGATAAGATCAAGGCACTTGAGGCCGCCAATGTGACACAATTCAATATCTACCTCGATAATGGTGACGAAGAGAACATCATTGCCACCTACGGTAATGAGATCATTCCAAAATTCAGCTAAGCTATTCCAGACGGGCATGCGCCCAGAGAACACTCCGGCCTGCGCGTCTCTGGCCGGATGTAGCCAGCGGGGCAGATTGGCTCCTGCCGCTTGCGCACGGCTTCACGCAATGCGCTCGCTCAGACGCGCGCTAGAGGCAGGCCCCAATGATTGCGCGATAAGCCCATGACTTCGGTAACGGGACCGTCCCAGTCAAGTGATTTGGGCACGGGGTCTCGGCCGCGGGGGTGCGGTTTGATTGGTCCGAGCCTTCTGGGCCGTACTCTAGAGTCCGGCTCGTTCGAGTGAGATCACCCCGGGTACATGCTTCGGTCCGTGGTCAGCGCTCGGGCTGCCAACATGATGCTGGTTCGATGCAATTCCGATGTGCCCATCTCATTGGCGTGCTCGGCATGGGCCGGCATCAGTCCT
>JBCCYI010000024.1:0-27656 GCA_039189975.1 Pseudomonadota bacterium | reverse complement strand
CGCCGAAATCCAGTTCCCCACGGCGACCAAACCCGCCGCCCACTCTCGCCGTGGTAAAACCCGAAGGCATGCAGCAGCTGGCGCGACGCCATCTCGTCGATCATGACCCGGGCCTGTTCGGGCGGCACCACTGGATCCTCCGTGCCCTGAAAGAAGATGATCGGGCCATCGACCCGGGCCGCGTGAAAGAGAAGGGATCGCGCGCGAAAGAGCTTCGAAGCCACCGGGTAAGGCCCGACAAGGAGCGCGGCATACTGCGCCTCGAGCTTGTCGGTGATCCTGGCGATCATCTCGAGGTTCGAGATACCGTAATAGCTTGCCGCGGCGCTGAGCAGGTCCGTGAACGTGGCGAGCGCCAGGGTCGTGTAGCCGCCCGAAGAGCCGCCGCGGGAGACGACGCGGTAAGGGTCGACGCGCCCACTGCTGACGAGCGCCTGCACCGCGCCGACGCAATCCTCCACGTCGACCTTGCCCCAGCCGCCGTACATCGCCCGTCGGTAGGCGCGTCCAAAGCCTGTGCTGCCGCGGTAGTTGGGATCGACCACGGCAAAGCCGCGCAACGTGAAGAAAGGAATGGTGAGGTTAAGGCCCGCGCCCGCCGCCGCCGTCGGCCCTCCATGGATCATGATCACGAGGGGCGGCTTTTCGCCCTCGGGTGCGTCGAACTCGGGGTTTGACGTTGCATAGAAGAAGGCGTGGGCCTCGGCCTCTGCCTGCGCACCGCTGGGAATGGTCATCGGTTCGGGCGCGGCGAGACACGCCGCGACCTCGGGGGCGGGCTGCGGCGCCTTTTCGCGGACAGACGTGAGCGCGCCTGTTGCCAGGCCCATCCGGTAGAGCGCGGCGGGGGACACGAACGAGCCCGCTTCGAAGACAGCCGCGCCCTGCGACACGTGGAGGTGCCGGATCGAGGTAAAGGGCGTCTCGATCGGGGTTGCGCGTCCGGTTTCGATGTCGATCCGCTCCAGCGACCATGTGCCCGCGCGTGTGGCGGCAGCGATGGTGTCCCGCTCCGAGGCAAAGCCATAAGACGCCCCGCCAAGCCGCCACGGTGGCGCCGCGTATTCGGCCTCGGCTGAGGTGACGGGCGTGACCTGCTCTGGCGCGAAGCGATGAAAATTGGCCCAACGGTCGCCCGCGCTGGTGGAGCGATCCGACACTGCGTAGAGCCGCCCATCGGGAGACCAGAGCGGCGCGCAGATCACTTCATCGGAGAACCGCATGAGGTCTTGCAGGACGGGATTGAGATCTTCGGGGATCGCACCCGCCGGCTCCCCCCCCCAAGCTTGACGGGCGCGCGGACGGCGCCGGAGGGGTCGATCTCCGCGAGCCAGAGTTCGGTCCCCTCCCACGGCATAGAGAGGTAGTTCCAGGTGATCCAAGCCAGGTGCTGGCCGGAGGGTGGCAGACGCGGCGCGGCATAGAAATCGCCGCCGATGGCCAGGTTCCGCGGGCTGCGCTTGGCTTCAAGGCCGAGCGCGACAAGGCTTTGCTTCGCCTGTCCGTTGGTCCTGTAGGCCTCTTCCTCCATGACGGCGTAGACGACGCCGCGGTCCGGGTCGATCTCTATATCCGCATAGGTGACGGCGGCGGCGGGGGTGATGGCCAAGGTCCTGGGCGATTGGAGAGCTGCCGGGATCGTCACACCGCGACGCGGGAAGATCACGGTTAACGATCGCGAAGCCCTGCGCGCGCACAGCGCACTGGCGGGACTGATCGGGGCAAAGGCGACCCCACCTGGAGATGCAGTGCTCCGAAGCGGGCCGCCCAATGCAAGCCACCAGACACAGGCGCCGACGCTGGTCGCATCGGACCAGATCATCCGCAAGATCGCCGGGATCATCAGCGCGAGCACCCCTGAGAACGGCAAGGTTCCCACGATCATCAGGCACCTTATGGCGTCTGTGCCGCCAACGACGATGACAGCGCCCGGCACCGCCGCGATCACAAGCGCCCAGATGGCCGGGTGAGCGCCCCGTTCGGTGGCCTGCTGCCCCGCCCCGGCGATCAACGCGATCATCAAGACAGCCGCTGTCACGCACGCGACCACCAGAATGAGCAGTAGCGCCGTGTGGGCAATCTTGAGCAACTCCCCTACCCCGTCCGGCGCAATCATCTCGATGGTGCGAAAGACCCGCCGCGTGTGCTCCGTGGCCAGCAGCGCGCCGCCGGCATGCCCGTCAAGTTCGGGCATCAAAGCGGACCCGCCGGTGGCTGAAAACCAGAAAAAACACATGATCGTCGGGCAGAGGACCGCCCCAAGGATGAATTCGCGGATGGTTCGGCCGCGCGACACCCGGGCGAGGAAGACGCCCACAAAGGGGGCAAAAGAGATCCACCAGGCCCAGTAGAACACCGTCCAAGTCTCTTGCCACGCCCTCTGCGCGCCCGCGATACCGGACTCCGTTGCGTCGTAGAGCGTCACCGCCTCCGCAGGGAACGCCGCGAGATAGCCCAACGTGCCATCGACGAAGATCTCCAAGATCCCCGCCCCCGCACCGAGAAGAACGAAGGCCGCCAGCAGAGCAGTGGCCAGCAGACCCCCCAGGTGCGATACCCATCGGACCCCGGCATTGACGCCAGACGCGATCAAGGCCACCGCGCACACGACGGACAGACCAAGGGCCAGGAGCAGCGAGGGAACGGGCACGCCCCCCTCGCCGTTGGAAAACGCCGGCAAGCCCGTGATCTCGGCCAGCCCGACGAAGGCCTGCTCCATCGCGAGGACGACCGTCGTCGCGGTCCCGCAGACGATCGCAAGGATCGACAGGATGTCCACGCCGCGCCCGAGCACGCCCGCCAAACGCCGCCCGAAAACGGAGGCGATTGTCGAGCGCATCGTGAGCGGTTGCCCGAACCGATGGGCCGCCAGGCCCAGCGCAAGGCCTGCCACCGCGTAACACGCCCAGGCCGAGAGCCCCCAGTGGAGGAACGCATGGCGCATCGCAGAGCCGACTGCGGCCTGCGAACGGGGCACGATCCTGCCCGACAGGATCTCCAGATTGGTCGAAAAATGCGAGAGCGGCTCGCTCACCGAGTAGACCAGAATGCCGGCCCCGATGCCCGCACAGAACATCATCGAGAGCCACGCGAGCGTGCCGATCTCTGGCACCGCGTCATCCGGCCCGAGGCGGACACGCCCGATACAGGCAGGCTCGCCACCAACAGCATCAGCATGCACAGGGCCATCAGAAGCGCGACGTACCAGCTCGCGAACCAGCCCAGAGCGAGCTGAGTGGCGTATTCGAGAACCTCGTGCGCGTCTTCCGGCCAAGCGACAAGTGCTATCAGCCACACCACGACAGCGCCTTTGGTCGAGGCTGAAACGCCGGGGCAAAAGGCTGCGTATATCCCTGTTTGTATTGTTGTAATCCGAAAGTGTTGGGGGGTCTTGGCGGGCCACATGCACTCGGCGCTCCTCGTTGGTCGTGCTGACCGACGAGTGGCTGGGGCGCCCCTGCGCGTCTATGAACGAGATCGCACAACGTGCCGATGTCGTCTCCCCGCGCCGTGCGGGCGGGTTCGCAGGCTCAGATGCGCTCTCACGCCGGGGCCTTTTCACCGAGGGCCTCGCGAGCCTCGCCCTGCGTGCTGGTTGCCTGAGCCATAGTGTCCGCCGAGCTGCCGCGCCGCAGCGAGACCTCCGTTACACAAGACGGGGCCAACGAACCTGCATCACAGAACGACGGCGACAGTAGCCCTATGCCGCTCCGCACCCGAGCCTGCGCCAAAGCGCGACCGATCCGCATCGGGGCCGAGGGCGACGCAGGAAGTCCATCTGTCATGATCCAACGCAGCCTGTCGCACCGAAACCTGCGGACCTTCAGGTTCGAAACGGTCGGCCTCTACCTCGTCGTTCCGCTCTACATGGCTCTCTTCTCGTCGGATGCGACGCACTCCGCACGGCTGCTCATCGCGATCTCGCTGATCGTGGTGGTCTGGATGCCGCTCTACAATCTGGCCTTCGACACGGTCGCGTGGCGCCTGACGCAGCGCGTGGCCAGCGACCGTTCGCCCGGCGCTCGGGCCGTGCATGCTGTCGTGCTGGAGGTCACGTCAACGGTGTTGACCCTGCCTGCGGTCTGTCACTCGGCGGCCATGGCCTGCCGGAAGCCCTGGTGATTAATGTCGGGCTCACGACGTTCTATGTCGTCTACGCCTACGCGTTCCACTGGATCTGGGAGGTTGTGCACCCCGTTTTGCCCCGCGGCACGTCCTATCACACCGACCGCCGCTAGAAGGCACCATGGACTTCGTCCCGCCGCGCGGTGCGGTCACCCCGGCCAAAGCCCGCCTCCGGCCCGTCCTTAGCGGGATGGGCGCGGTCTGACGGTGCCCGCCTGGCCGTGTTCCCCGTATCAGGCGGGACCTTGGAGGTAACGCGTCAATTGCTTTCACGCGGGGCGAGGTCTTCCCGTCTGGGCAGCGCGGCCATCGCCCCTTGTCGCGTTGTCGACAAGGACGCTGCCTCGACGGCAAAGGCCATCGCCTCCCGCCACGCTTTGCCCTCGGCCACGGCCGTCGCAAAGGCACCGTTAAAGCAATCGCCCGCCCCGACCGTGTCGACCGTTGCGACCTCGGGCACCGAGATCCAACCTGTGTCTCCTTGTGCGCTCCACGCCACGCCGTCCGCCCCCATCGTCACGATCGCATCACAGCCGAAGCGCTCCGTGATCCTCTGCGCTGCGTTGCGCCCTTCCTCCGCCCCGCTTGGGACAAATCCGCAATAGAGCGACGCCTCGACGGCATTTGGGGTCAGCACATCAAAGGCACGCGCGGTCTCAACCGGCCAAGGTTGCGCCGGGCTCGGGGCGGGGTCCATCACGACGGTCATCCCCTGCGCACGGGCATGCTCCGCAGCCTCGAGCGACACCTCGAGCGGGATCTCGTTTTGCAACAGCAGCAGGCCACCCGGCTGAAAGACCTCTGCGCGATCCGAGATATCGGCCGGCGACAGCGCCGCATTGGCGCCGCCGACCAGGCGGATGATGTTTTCCGATCTGGGCCCGATGTCGATGAACGCCATGCCGGTGGGCGCGTCGTGAAAGTCCACAAGGTTGAGCGCGAGGGCCTCCGCGGCCAGGGTTTCTTCGACGAAATCGGCATAGGCCGCCCGACCGACAGCGCCGACAAAGGTCACATCCGCACCCAAACGCGCTGCCGCAACAGCCTGATTGGCCCCCTTGCCACCCAGAAACTGCTTGAACCCGGCGGTGTGGACCGTCTCGTGCACCTCTGGCCATCGATCCAGATAGCAGCACAGATCCACATTAATACTTCCAACGACGACGACCTTGCTCACGCCACCCCTCCTGACACGGCTGCCACCCCGCCATAAGGCGCGATCTGGGCGTGCGGGACAAGGGCCGGGAAAAAGAGACGGGGGCAAGCGCGGCGCGCCCCGCCGGAGACCCCGACCGCCCGCAGGATCAACGGGCCTCGGCCAGCTCGGGATGGCGGTAAGCGTCGGGATAGGGCTTCGGCAGCAGCGGACCGAGCGGAATCGTTCCATTCCAGGATCGGCCGAAATAGCCCTGTCGACAGTGGATCAGCGACCCGGACGCCGCGACCCCCTCCATCGCGTAGACCCGGCAGAGCCACCGCCAGAGATGGGGGTAGTCAAGCACCCGGGCGCCGTTGAGCTTCATGCGCAGCACATAGACCGGATCATGACGGTAGAGCGTTGGAAAAAGGCGCAGATCCGCCTCTGTGAATCGCGCGCCCGTCAGAAACGGGCGCCCGTCCGACAGAAGCGTCTCCAGCGCATCAAGGGTTTCGAAATAGGCGTCAAAGGCCTGCGCATAGACCGCCTGATCGGAGGAGAACCCGGCCTTGTAGGCGCCATTGTTGATGGTCGTGTAGATCCGCGTGTTGAGCGCATTGACTTCGGCGCGCTCCTCCGGATCGGAGGGGACAAGGCGCGGGCGGTCGGGCGCGGTGCTGCCAAGCGCCTCGGCATGCGCATCGAGCATGCGCAGGATTTCCGCGCTTTCATTGTTGACGATGCGCCCAGCCACCTTGTCATACAGGATGGGGACGGATTGCTCCTCTGAGCCTTCGCGCTGGTAGATCTCCTTAGCCAGCCGCAGGCCCTGCCCCGTGCCGGTCTCGGGCGTACAATCTTGCAAGGGTGCGCCGGTCAGACGCGCGACACGATCGGGGGCGAACTCCCATAGGTTGGGACCGGCGGGATCGTCGTCGCCGGTACGGTTCGGAAACGCGATGTCGAGGGTCACGCTGCGCTCCAGCCCCAGAAGCGCCCGCGCCAGCGTCACGCGGTGACACCATGGGCAATTGAGCGCGACGAAGAGGTGATAACGCCCCGGCTCGGGCGGGAACGCCGCCTCCCCGATGGCATGACGAAACCCGCTGACGCCGCGCACGAATTCACCTCGTGCGCGGCGCGCGGTTGCGTTGGATTGGTCTTCCTGAGTCGACGTGTCGCTGGTCATGGATGCCAGCTTACCCCCGAAGCCGATGATGCAAAATGATCGGCACAGCGAGGTCTTCTTCATCGCCCAGGTGGCGCTGCAAGAAAGCCTCAATCGCCTCTGCGGCCGGCAGAACGGCCGGCGCCTCCTCCTGCGCCTGCGCCGCGTCGAGGGTGGTCAACTGGATCACCCGGTTTGCCTTGCGGGTCAGGTCGTCGAGGACAACGTCGAGATCGGCGTGATCCTGTTCGAGCAGGTCCAGCCCGGCCTCAAAGCGCGGATCGGCGGCAGCAAGCTCGGGGAAGTAGCTGTGATCCTCCCAGCCGTGGTGACCGTGCAGATTGCTGACGAGACCGCCCCCGAAGTACGACAGGCGCCCGGCGTAGTCGCCCAGCGCAATCTCCTTGTCGAGAACGGCTTGCGTATCCTGGCAGATCTGGCGCGCCACGCGTCGGAACATCTGGTGCGCCCCGAGCCAGTGGCGCGTCTTTTCCTTGAAGCCCGGGTGGGCCTCCCAAGTGCCGCGCGGGTACGTCTCCAAGAGAAACCGCATCTCTTGGGGCATGTCTTCTGTGCGCATCGTATAGGTGTCGAGCATGGGGCACCTCCTTTCGCGCATGACGTGGGGGCACCAAACGATCGCCGCCAGTCCCTCCGGAGGCATGGGAGCTATGCACCCTGCGCAAAACGACGCTCCACGGAGCGCAACCGTGCCGGGTCAGGCACCCGGACCATGGCGGGGCTCAGGGCGTGCGCGATGGCTGCGGCCCTGCCCCACCGCGCCGATGCTGCACCGGCGCGCACGGGCGGCGCGGGCGCAGGGCATGGCGGCACGCCCTCCTCTCGCATCGCGGCTTGGCTCAGGCCAGCGTGTGCGCCATCGGCTGGATCGTCACGCCCGCCTCTGTCAGGGCGCGGCGCACCTCCGCTGCCATGGCGACCGCGCCCGGCGTATCGCCATGCACGCAAATCGTGTCGATCGGGACCTCGACACGCTTGCCCGAGACGCTCTCGACCGCGCCCTCGCGGAGAAACCGGGCCATACGAGCCGCAGCCTCCGCGGGATCGTGAATGACCGCGCCGGGCGTGCCGCGCTGCACAAGCATCGCGTCGTCGTCATAGGCGCGGTCCGCAAAGATCTCGCGCGCCATGCGCAGGTCCAGCGCTTCTCCGGCTGTCTCCAGCTCGCTCCGCGGCAAGACCACGAAGATCAACTCGGGCGCCACAGCCCGGACAGCCCGCGCCGCCGCCATCGCAATCTCGGCGTCAACACAGGCCATGTTGTTGAGCGCGCCGTGAATCTTGCAATGCGTCACCTCCGTGCCGCAGGCCCGCGCCATGCCCTGGATCGCCCCGATCTGATAGATCAGCATCTTCTCCAGTTCGGAGGTGTCCTGCACAGCAATCCGGCGACGCCCGAACCCCCACAAATCGTTGAACCCGGGGTGCGCCCCGATCCCGACCCCGTTGGCCTTTGCAAGCTCGATTGTCCGGTGCATGACCACCGGGTCGCCGCCGTGGAATCCACAGGCTACATTGGCCGATGAGATGACCTTGAGCACCTCTTCGTCATTTCCGATCGTATAGGCTCCGAAACTTTCGCCCAGATCGCAGTTCAAATCGACGCTCGTCACAGCCAGTCCCTTTTGTTGCGCGAGCGGCTCCCGCCAGGAGCCCGCTGAGGGGGCGCAAAGCCGCTCGCCAGCATCATGGGAGAAAAGGAGGAGGTTGCCCAGTCGATCCGGAGGAGTTTCTGACCGTAGGCAAAAGCGCAGTGTCGCGCCGTCTCGCTGGTCGACTGGACGCCTGGACGCCTGGACGCCTGGACGCCTGGACGCGGAGCGCCGCCTGCGCGGGCATCGGCGGCAACGTCATCATGGGCCCAACCGATGTCGCGTGGCATCTCGATGAGCGGTAGAGTAGGGCCAAACGATATCACAAATCGAGGGATGGAGCTCCGCCCTCGCCTCTCGGCGCACGACAAGCGCGAGAGCGTCGGCTGGGGCGCCTACTCGCCTGCCCTCTCGCCCCCACATCCGCAAGGCCGCCGCTGAACAGCGGTCATGCTCACGTCGCGTGCACCTCGTCCACGCGACGGTGTTTGCCCCCCAGGCGCCGTGGCGCACATCCACGGGCACGGCTGGCGCGCTTTCGCTTGCCTGCCCGAAGGGTCATGGGGCCAAGAGCGCCCGGATCCCTTAATCTTTTGTCCGCGCCTCGGCAGCGACGCGGCTCGGACGCTCGGCAAGCGACTGCGCGGACGGAAGATCGAAGGCCGGCAAGCCTGCGAATGCGGCCCGCAGCGCCTCTCCCCAACCCTCCGAGATGGTGGCGAAGTAGGGATCGCCCAGCTCAATTCTGTCCTCCGCCCCCTTCCGCAGACTGTCCGTTTCATAAACCTGAAAGTCGATCGGCATGCCAACGGACAGATTTGCCTTGATGGTCGAATCGAAGCTCACCAAGAGGAGCTTCACCGCCTCGTCGAAGGGCATCGCAGGATCGTAGGCGCGGACGAGGATGGGTCGTCCGTATTTCGTTTCGCCGATCTGGAAAAAGGGCGTGTCCTCGGATGCCTCGATGAAGTTGCCCTCCGGATAAACCAGAAAGAGCCTCGGAGGCCCGGGCTTGATCTGCCCGCCGACGATCATCGTCGCATTAAAGGTGCTCTCGGCCGCCTGCCCCGCTCCGGCGTTGGAGGCGATAACCTCGCGCAGAGTCTGGCCGACCTCGCGCGCCACCTGAAACATCGACGGCTGTTCCAGCACGCTGGGATGACGCTCGCTCGCGGCCTTGGATCGCTCATCCAGCAGGGAGATCACCGATTGGGTCGTGGCCAGATTGCCCGCCGTCATGACGGTCACAAGCCGCTCCCCCGGCACCTCCCAGCTCGCCATCTTGCGAAAGGTCGAGATATTGTCGAGGCCAGCATTCGTCCGCGTGTCGGACATGAAGACAAGGCCGCGATCCAGCCGCAGCCCCACGCAATAGGTCATCTCGCTGCTCCTTTGTGCTGCCCGTTCCAGATCGGGGTTGCCGCCGCCGCCGCCGGCCGCGCTCCGCGCCTTGGGCTATTGTTGTTGCTGGACCTCGATCGCGACGGTCAGCTCCTCGCCTTCCGCCTGGCCCAGATGGATCCCGGTGATGGGCGCGGCTTCGCCATAGTCGAGCCCCGTAGCCACGCGAACATAACGCTCGTCAGGTGAGATACCATTAGAAACGTCATAGCCGACCCACCCCAGCGGGTCGATATGCACCTCGGCCCAGGCGTGGCTGGCCTCCTGTTCGACGCGATCGTCCATCATCAGGTAGCCCGACACGTAGCGCGCCGGATACCCAAGATGACGGGCTGCAGCGACGAACACATGGGCATGGTCCTGGCACACGCCGCTGCCCAACGCGATGCTGCTCTCGGCGTCCGTCTGCGCATGGGTAGCGCCGGTGGCATACTCGACCGTCTCGCGGATCCGCTCCGAGAGCGTGTGAAACCGCGTGATCTCATCGGGGACATCCGTGTTGAGCCCACGCGCCAGCGCACGAACGCCATTGCCTGTGCGGGTACGGGCCGTCGCGTGCCGAAAATACCAGAGCGGCGCAAAGCCCGCATGTTTGCCAAGGATGCCGGCAGTGTCGGCGGTTTCGATGTCACCCTCCGAGATGACCCGGAGCACGCTGCCGTCCTCCTCCCCGTCGCCGATGCCCTGACCGGAGAAGGAGACAAGCATGACCTGGTTGGCGTGCTGATCGTCGTAGTCGAGCTCCCGCACTCCGCCCTCGATCCGGGTGGACCACGTCAGGACCGATTGGCCAAGGCGGCTCTTGGGCGTCAGGCGAAGCTGCTGCAGCCCGAAGGCGACGGGCGCTGTGTAGGTGTAGGTGGTGACATGACGAATGCTGAGACGCATGGGGACTTAACCGTAGAACCTGTAGTCGCGCTCTATCTGGCCGGCCAGGTTGGCAATGTCGGCCAGATAATCGACGATGAACTCATGCAATCCGGCCTCGAAGATACCGTCGGTGGAGGACGACGAAAGCCGCCCCATCAGCGCCTCGGCCTGTGCCTGGCAAGGATGGCGCATATCGTATTCCTTTTCCAGATAGCCCAGATTGGCCGCCATCTTTGCGGTGCAGAACGCAAGGCTCCGTGGCATGCGCCCATCAAGGATGAGAAAATCCGCGATCCCGACGGGCGTGACATCTGCGCCGTTGAGCCAGCGGTAGCTGCGCAGGCCGCCGACGGACCGCAGGATATTCTCCCACTGGACGTTGTCCAGGGTCGAGCCGATCTGGCTGATCGACGGCAGCAGCACATAGTACTTGACGTCGAGGATGCGCGCAGTGTTGTCGGCGCGCTCGATGAACGTGCCGAGGCGGGCGAAGTTGAAGATGTCGTTGCGCAGCATAGTGCCGTGGAGCGCACCGCGCACGAGGGCCGATTGCTGTCGGATGACGGAAAGCACCTCCGGCAGGTCCCGGTCCTTCACAGGGCGGGCCAGGAGGCGCTTGACCTCCATCCAGCATTCGTTGGTAGCCTCCCAGACCTCGCGGGAAAGTGCCGTGCGCACAAGGCGGGCATTGTTGCGCGCCGCCTCGATGCTGGCCAGCACATTGGACGGGTTGGACTTGTCGCGGAGCATGAAGTCGATCGCGGCGGATTGGCTGACTTGCTCGTGGCGCGCCTCAAACTCCTCGCGCATCCCGGCCGCGTCGAGCACGCTCAACCATTCGTCGTCGGAGGTGGAGCGGCGGGTGAGCGCGATGCGGAATCCGGCCTCGATGAGGCGCGTCGTGTTCTCGCTGCGCTCAAGGTAGCGGAACATCCACATCAGCCCGCCCGCTGTTTTGCCGAGCATCATGGGCGCGCTCCTTGCCAGCGTGGGGCGGCGGCCGGACGCGGCCCTCCGGGGGGGATATTTGGAGCACAATGAAGCGGGAGGGGACGGTGCCGGGGGGCGACGTTTGGGTGGGAGCGGTTGAGTGTTGTGCGGCCGGGGTTGGCCGCGTCACGGGCGTGGGGCGACATCATTCTTCGAGCACCCAGGTGTCTTTGGTGCCGCCGCCCTGGGAGGAGTTGACCACGAGCGAGCCCTTTTTCAGGGCGACGCGGGTGAGGCCGCCGGGGGTGATGTCGATGCCCTTGGGGGAGACGAGCACGAAGGGGCGCAGGTCGACGTGGCGGGGGGCGAGACCGGCTTTGGTAAGGATCGGCACGGTGGACAGGGCGAGCGTGGGTTGGGCGATGTAATTGTCGGGCTTGGCTTCGAGTTTGGCGCGGAAGGCGGCGAGCTCCTTTTTCGAGGCGGCGGGGCCGACGAGCATGCCGTAGCCGCCGGAGCCATGGACCTCCTTGACGACGAGCTCCGAGAGGTTGTCGAGCACATAGGCGAGGCTTTCGGGCTCGGCGCAGCGGTGGGTGGGGACGTTCGGCAGGAGGGCCTTTTCGCCGGTGTAGAACTCCACGATATCCGGCATGTAGGAGTAGATCGCCTTGTCGTCGGCGATGCCGGTGCCGGGGGCGTTGGCGAGGGTGATGCCGCCGGAGCGGTAGACGTCGAAGAGGCCGGGGACGCCGAGCATGCTGTCGGGGTTGAAGTTCAGCGGGTCGATGAAGTCGTCGTCGACCCGGCGGTAGAGCACGTCGATCGGGGTGAAGCCGCGGGTCGTGCGCATGGCGATGCGGCCGTTGTCGACGCGCAGGTCGTGGCCTTCGACGAGGTGCGCGCCGGAATTGTCCGCCAGGAACGAATGCTCGAAATACGCCGAGTTGTGGATGCCCGGGGTCAGGATCGCGAGCGTCGGCTTGCCGGCGCAGCGGGGGGGCGCAGAGGCGCAGAGCGAGCGGGCAAGACGGGTGGGGTAATCCTGGACGGGCTGCACGCGGTTCTGCCCGAAGAGCTCGGGGAACATCTGCAGCATCGTCTCGCGGTTTTCGAGCATGTAGGAGACGCCCGAGGGTGTGCGGGCGTTGTCCTCCAGCACGTAGAACTCGTCTTCGCCGGTGCGCACCAGATCGACGCCGACGATGTGGGTATAGACGTTGCCGGGCGGCGTGACGCCGATCATCTGGGGCAGGAATGCGTCGTTCTGGGAGATCAGCTTTTCCGGGATGCGGCCGGCGCGGATGATCTCCTGACGGTGGTAGATATCGTAGAGAAAAGCGTTGATGGCGCGCACGCGTTGTTCGATGCCACGGGTCAGGCGCGCCCATTCACGGCCCGAGATGATGCGGGGAACGATATCGAAGGGGATGAGGCGCTCGTCGGCCTCGGCTTGGCCATAGACGTTGAAGGTGATGCCGGTGCGGCGAAAAAAGCCCTCAGCCTCCTCGGCCTTTCGGTGCAGGCGCTTGGGGTCTTCCCCGGCGAACCAGCCGCAATAAGAGCTGTAGGGGGGCCTCGGGGTTCCTTGTGCGTCGCCGAGCTCGTCGAAAAAGCGTGGTGCGTCTGACATGGGGTGAGACTGCGATGCCTTTGGGATAACTGCAAGAGAGGCGCGGCGCGGGCTCTCGTTTCGCACAATTATTGGGCAGTTCCTGTGGGGCGCGCCGCTCTGCGGGCGCGGTCAGGCCGGGCCGGAGGGTGGCACCTCGAGCCAGATCGTCACCGGGCCGTCGTTCACGAGGTCGACGGCCATCTCCGCGCCGAAACGGCCGGTTTCGGTGGCGATGCCCAGGGCGGCAAGCGCTTGAGCGAAGTGCATGTAGAGACGCTCGCCCTCAGCTGGAGGCGCTGCGGCCGAGAACCCCGGGCGGTTGCCGCGGGAGGTATCGGCGGCGAGGGTGAATTGCGAGACCACGAGCGCGCCGCCGCCGGTGTCGAGCAGCGAACGGTTCATCTTGCCCGCGTCGTCATGGAAGATGCGCAGGCGTGAGAGCTTGGCGGCGAGCTTCTCGGCTTCGGCCTCGCTGTCGCCGCCCATGGCGCAGACGAGGACAAGCACGCCAGGGCCGGTTTGGCCGACGACTTCGCCCTCGACGCGCACGGCAGCGCGGGTGACCCTTTGGACGAGGGCCCTCATTTTGGGCGTGCGGATGGCATGTCAGAACCCTCCGGTCTCGCTTATCGCCCAGAGATAGCCGACACAGCCCGCCAGGATGAGGGCGAGCACCGCGACAAAGGCGATTTTCCATGCGGAATAGGGGCGTTCGCCCTGCACGCGGCCGGTTTGGCCATTGACGAGGCAGCGGTAGCTCTTGCCCTGGTATCGGTAGGCTGCCGTCCAGACCGGCAGGAGGATGTGCTTGAACGTGACGTCGTCGACCTGGGTGTCGACACGGTGCACGCGCTGCCGGTCGCCGCCGATGTCGAAGCGCACATCGCGCTCAATGATCCGGTCCATCTGGTGACGGGCGTCGACGAAAGCATCCTTGAGCTCCAACGTGTAGCCCTCGGCACGAAAGCCGGCGAGATATTGCGGCGTGTAGGGCTCCAGCGCGCCGAGGTCCCAGGGCGGCAGCGCATCGGCAAAGCGCTTGGGCAGCGAGCGGGAGCCGAGCACCAGCACATCGTCGAAGAAACGCGCGACACGGCCCGAGACCGACCGCCAGCGCACCTTGGCGACGCGCTTTGTCTGGCGTTTGCCATCGACCGTCACCGTGCGGTTGACGTAGTAGACGGTGCCGCGCTCGCCGCGGTAGCTGCTCTTGGTGTCTGCGTCGAAGGTCCAGTAGGGGACGTAGATGCCGTTCATCGGGCGGCCCTTGCGGGCGTATTGCTTGAGCCCGTTGGGCGCAAACCAAAGCTTGCCGAACCATTCCTCCATCGCGTCATGCGCAGCCGGTTCATCGTAGACGAAGGGCAACACGCCCTTGGGCTTGATGTGGCGGTGCGTGCCGGTATCCGTCACCACGGGCGTAGCGCAGAACGGGCATTCGGCCGCGTGAACCGTGGGCTCGAACTCCACCTGTGCGCCGCAATTAGTGCAGTTGAGGACGCGGGTTTCCTCGATCTCAGCCTCCGGCAGGCGCCGCGCAATGGCGGCCTCGAAGTCGAGTTCGCGGAGCCCGTCCGTCGCGCCATGGCGGGCGGACATTTCTTGCTCGTCGCCGCAATGCTGGCAGATCAGGAGGCCTCGCGCGGGGTTGAACCGAAGATCGCCGCCGCAGCTGTCGCAAGGAAACTCGCGCACGTCTTCGGGCGCGGCGACCTCCTCTTCCTCCTCGAATGGAGGTGGCGGCGGGGGTGCGTCGGCGCTGTCTGTATCGCCCCAGGGTCCGGCCATGGTGCTTTGCCCCTGCCGTTACGCGCCGGGCGGCGGCGGCGGGGGCGGCGGCAGGATGGTGAAGAGCTGCGCCAGCTCGGACACGTCCTCGGCGGCCAACCACCCATCCTGGCCTGGCGTCCAGACAAGCGACTCGCGGGTCACGCGCCCCTGCTGTGCCATGCGCCCCATGTCCGCGCGGCTGAAGGGACCATCCGTCTTGCCGTTCTCGGCGATGTGCCAGACGTGTTCGACCGGAGGCGGCGGCGGCGGCACTGCTTGCGCTGGCGAGGCGGTGGCGACCCCCGGCTGGCCCGGGCGCGCAGATTGCGCGGCGCCGGCCATCGGCCCCCAGGGGCCCGGCTGCATCCCGGCCATCGCCATACCCATCCCCATGCCGAGCCCGGCGCCAAGGCCTGCCCCTGCCCCGCCCGTGTTCTGCGCAGCCGCCGTCATGGCTTCCGCCGCAGAGTACTGCGTGAACTTGCCCAGATCGCCCGCGAGCCCCATCGATGTCCGCTTGTCGAGCGCGGCCTCGACCGCGGGTGGCAGCGAGATGTTCTCGATATAGAACTCGGTCATCACCAGCCCGTATTCGGCGAGCACCTTCGAGACTTCGGTGGCGATGAGCTTTCCCATGTCGCCGGTGTTGGCGGCCATGTCGAGCACCGGGATGCCCGAGCCCGCCATCACGCGGGAGCTTTCCTGGACGATGATGTTGCGGATCTGGAATGTGATCTCCGAGGTGGTGAACTCGCCATCCGTCCCGACGATCTCGCGCAGGAAGAGCGCAGGGTCTGTGACCTTGATCGTGTAGGTGCCGAAGGCGCGGATCCGGGTCGGCCCGAACTCCGGGTCGCGCAGCATCACCGGGTTCTTGGTGCCCCATTTGAGGTCGGTGAAGCGGTTGGTGTTAACGAAGTAGATCTCCGACTTGAACGGGCTCTTGAAGCCATGGTCCCAGTGCTGGAGCGTCGTCATGATCGGCATGTTGTTCGTTTCGAGCATGTAGAGCCCGGGCGTAAAAACATCCGCCAGCTGGCCCTCATGCACGAAGACGGCCGATTGTCCCTCGCGCACCGTCAGCTTGGCGCCATACTTGATCTCGTAGCCGTGCCGCTCAAACCGCCAGACGATCGTGTCCCGCGTGTCATCCGTCCAGTGGATGACGTCGATGAACTGGCCGGACAGAAAATCGAAGATACCCATATGCGATCCCTTCCCGCGCTTCTGCGCCGGTTATAACCGCCTGTGCGTCGGGGCGCGAGCCCGCATTCCGCGGCAGGGCGTCCGGGAGCGGACGGTGGCGCTGTCTGAAGTGGCCTTGGGCAAACGCCCGATGCGTCGAGGGGACGCTTCGCGCCTCCCCGAAAGGGCAGCGTCCTGCCATGCATCAGTTCGGAGCGGGCGGGATGGTCCGTCAGCGGCAACGATCCCGGCGGCCGGAAACCGCCTCTGCGCAGGGCGTCAGCTGGGGCCGCCCACCAGCTCGTCGGCGATCACACGGGCGATGGGGCTCGCCTCGACCGTCCCCATGCCGGGGGTAAACCGCTTGTCGTAGAGCATACGCAGGAGCAGCTCGTCATGCGTCGTGAGAAGTGCGAACTCTTCGTCGTCGTTGAAGATCGACGGGCGGGCACGCGGGCTGTCATTCGCAAGGCCGAGCCCCTGGGCGACCTCCTCCTGCAGGCACGACAGCCGCAGAAGGTCCGGGTGTTCGGCGCGGATCACGGCCACGGCGTTGATGTAGTCGCTCGATCCGACTTCGGAGAAGGCGAAGACCAGGCAGAATGTCGAGCGCGGCATTTGCTCGACGGTGCGCACCACTGTGTCGCTCACCCCCGGAACGAGGCGCCGAAGTTTTGGGCCAAAGGCGCGGCGCTCGTCTTCGTTGAGGATCAGCACATGGAAATTGCCGCCCTTGCCGACCGTATAGATCGGATGGCGCGTCGCACGATTGACGCGCGCGGCGTAGCGCTCGAGCGCCGCACGGTCGCGCGTGCGCTGCGCCTCGGGCACCATCGCGCCAAAGGTCAGTTGCAGCTTTACGGGACGTGCCCAGCGGCGCAGGCGGCTCTCGGTCTGCCGCGCGACCATCGTACCCGCGCGTTCGGTGTACTCGTCAAAGAGCGCGATGCGGACGAAGTTCTCCCGCAGCATGCGTGCGTCAAAGGGCGTGTCCGGCCCCCCGCCATCGCGCCGCAGGAGGCCGCGGGCCAGAAGGTCGTTCTGGATCCGGGCATAGTATTGCTCCAGCGCGCGGCTTTCGGCGCTGGGGCCGGGAATTGTGACGGGCGGTGTGGCGGCGCGGTCCGGCCGCTCGGGCGGCTTTGGCGACTCGGTCACCCCGCTGGGCACGCATCCCGCCAGCAGCGTCGCCGCAAAGGCCATTATGCTACACCACACCCGCATCGCGTCAGGCCGGGGGCACGGAGGTTGCGGCGTTGTCGCCGGTGCCGGTGGCGCGGGCCTTGGCCGAGGCCAGCGTGTCGCGCAGCTCCGTCTCCATCTTCTGCAGCTCGACCTCGGCTTCGGCGCGGCGCTTCTTGCCTTCGTCGGCGATCTGGAGGCTTTCGTTGATCGTGGCCACCAGCGTTGCGTTGGCTTG
Source organism: Pseudomonadota bacterium (assembly GCA_039189975.1). Lineage (GTDB taxonomy): Bacteria > Pseudomonadota > Alphaproteobacteria > Rhodobacterales > Rhodobacteraceae > HLUCCA09. The sequence continues at coordinate 10,421 of JBCCYI010000024.1, read as the reverse complement.
CTTGACGGCTTCGATGTCGAAAACGCCGCGCTCCATCTCCTGACGGACCGTGCGGTTGGCCTGCTGGAGGTTCTCGGCGTTCGCAGTCAGCAGTTCGTTGGTCAGGTCACTCGCCTCCTTGACGGCCTTGGCCGCTTGTGCCGAGCGCTGGATCGTCACCGCCTGGGCGAGTTGAGTCTCCCACAACGGAACGGTGTTGACGAGGGTGGAGTTGATCTTGGTGATCAAGGATTTGTCATTCTCCTGCACCAGGCGGATCGAGGGGAGCGACTGCATCGTGACCTGGCGGGTCAGCTTGAGATCATGGACGCGGCGCTCCAGATCGTCGCGCGCGGCGCGCAGATCGCGCAGCTCCTGCGCCTTCATCACCTGGTCGTCCGCCGGTGCGGCCTCGACTTCCGCCTCCTTGGCGGGGATCTGCGTGCCGTCGAGCTCGGCGATCTTCTCCTCGCCCGCCGCGATGTAGAGCGCCAGCTCGTCGTAGAAGGCGAGCGTCTTTTCGTAGAGCAGATCGAGCGCCTTGATGTCCTTCATCAGCGTGTGCTCGTGGCCCAGCAGGTTTTCAGTGATCTTGTCGATCTGGGTCTGCACGTCTTCGTATTTCGACATGAACTCATGGACGGAGTTCTTGGCCCCGCCGAAGAGCTTGTCCCACCAGCTGCGCTTGCGGTTTGGGTCGAGCTCGTCGACCGAGAAGCCGCGGATCGTGCCGACGATCTCACGCAGGCTGTCGCCCGCGGGGCCGACGTCCTTGTTCTTGACGTCCTGCAGCATCGCCTGGCTGATCTGCTGCAGCTCAGCTTGCGCGGCCGAGCCGAAGGACACGATGGAATTCGTGTCCGTCATGTCGATTTCGCCCATACGTTTGCGGATTTCGTCGCTCGAGGCGGCATCGGCATCCTTGAGCGGCACGACGGCATTGGCTGGGGCGGGCTCGGGCAACAGCGTGCCGGACACGGTCTCTACGTCTTTGAGCGCGGCCTCGGCCTTCTTTCGAATAGTATCAGACATGGGGATATCCCTTCTGGCTAGGAATTCGGGAGCTATTCAATGGGTTTCACGCCCTCGCGGCCCAGACGCTCGCGCAGTACCTCAATCTCGACGTCGAGATCGGTACGGTCGCTCTCCATGAGAGCGACGGTCTTGCTGGCGAAATTGGTCTCGAGGTCGTCGAGCAGGGCGAGGTAGTCGTCGCGCGCCTCGGTGTCGCCGGTACGCGCGAAGAGGTCCGCGAACTTGACCGTCGCGTCGCGGGCGCCCACCAGATAAACGCCGAGAAACTTGCGGGCCGAGGAGAGGTCTCGCGGGTCGTCCTCCACCTTGCGGAACATCTGGCGGGCGATGGTCTGGAACGCTTCGACACGACGTTCCAGCGCGCGGTCCCCGGCGCGGGCGATGGCGAGGCTCATGGCTTCGAGATGCGCCTCCGCCTCATCAACGGCGCGCGCGACACGCTCGGATTGAAAGCTGTCGGCACCGCTCACGCCCTTGTCGTGCAAGGGGTCGAGGCCGAAGGCGGCCAGAAAGGCGGCAACGGCGATCAGTGCATAAATCAAGGGCTCGAAAAAGCTCGGGCTGGCGGGTGCGAGAGTGGCCAGAAAAACGCCAAACCCCATGACGACACTTGCCACGATCTTGCGCGGAAAGGCGGGGCGGCGGGCGACCTTGCGCGTGTTGAAGGCATCCTCGGCTTTCAGCCCTTCCGAGACAAGAAACACCGCGCCCGCCATGGTCGCGGCGGCGGCAAGATCTGTGGCCATGCCGATGGCATCCTGGCGAAACGCCGTCCAAACAAGCGGGAGAGGCGCGAGATAGAGCAGGTTACGGCGCCCCCGCATGCGGGCTGGCGCACCGTGTGACACCGCGGCGCGCGGCGCCTGTCGCGCTGCGGGATGGCCCTTCTGAGACGTCTGTTTGCCCGCCGTACCGCCCGGCGAGTACGTCCCCCCAAACCGTTTGGCCATCATCCGCCTCCGATCAGGCCGACGGCGGAGCCGACGACAAGACACCAGAGCACAGCATACGCCACTTTCGAAAGGCCGCCAAACGGCTCCTGTCCGCCCTGCGGCTCAAGGGCGCGTGCGCTTTGGGTCACGGCAGAAGCGGCCAGAACGATCACGACCACAAGGCCCGCCATCAGCGCGGCAGCGGCGGCGAGCGTTATCAAGATCCGCATGTTCCGTCCCCTTTGTACGGGGTGATTGCGCCCGTGACCCCATCCGATCTATACGACATGGCCGCCACCGTGCAATGCGGCAAGCCCGGTTCGGCCCGGTGCGCATGCGTAAAACACCGATTAACGTGGCGGGACGGTGCCGTAGGCGTCGGTTATGCGGGAAATCGCGGCGCGCACGGCCTCGTCGATGCTCATTTCAGAGGTGTCGAGGATCACGGCATCTTCTGCCGGCCGCAACGGCGCGTCCGTGCGACCCTGGTCGCGCGCATCTCGCGTAGCCAGATCGGCAGCGACCGTGTCGAGCGTGACGGGATGGCCCTTGGCACTGAGCTCCTCGAAGCGGCGCCGCGCGCGCACATCGTTCGTCGCCGTTACAAAGAGCTTCACCGCCGCCTCGGGACAGATCACGGTTCCGATGTCGCGCCCATCAAGAACGGCCCCGCCCAGTCGCGTGGCAAAGGCCCGCTGAAAGTCCACCAATGCGCGGCGAACCTCGGGCAACGCGGCCACCCGGCTTGCGGCCTGCCCCACATCCTCTGTCCGAAGCCTCGCCTCGTCCGTAAGGTCGGCGGCGTCAAGCGCGCGGGCGGCGTCGAGCGGCGCGGTGCCGTCGAGGGTGCGCCGTCCGGTCGCGCGGTAGAGCAGCCCCGTGTCGAGATGGGCAAAGCCGAAGTGCTCCGCCACGGCCCGTGCGATCGTGCCCTTGCCCGCGGCGGCAGGCCCGTCGATGGCCACCGTAAAGCTCACACGATCCCCTTGGGCATGGGTCTAGTGTCCGCGGCGCGGGCGCCGCCTCGGCAGACCCGCATCCGCATCTCAGGCATCTTCGCGCACCCGCTCAAAGCGCGCGCCAAGACGCCTCATGAGCGGCTGGAAGTCAGGGAAGGACGTTGCGATCGGTCCGGCGTCGTCCACCGTGATCGACGCACGCGATGCCAGGCCGGCGACCAGAAACGACATGGCGATCCGATGATCGAGCCGGGCTGCAACGGTCGCACCGCCCGGCAGACCGGTGTTGCCCTGCGCACCGGAGGCCGGGCCAAGCCCGTGCATCGTAAAGCTGTCCTCGGCTTCGTCGACGGTCGCACCACAGGCGCGCAGGCCGGTTGCCATCGCATCGATCCGGTCACTCTCCTTGACCCGCAGCTCATGCGTGCCGGGCATATGGGTCGTGCCGGTGGCAAAAGCCGCGACGACCGATAGGATCGGGTATTCGTCGATCATCGACGCCGCCCGCTCAGGCGGCACGGTGATCCCGGTCATCTCGGGGGAGAAGCGGGCGCGCAAATCGGCCACGGGCTCTCCGCCCTCTTCGCGCATATTCTCGTAGGTCAGGTCGGCGCCCATGTCGCGCAGCGTCTCGTAGAGCCCGGCGCGCGTCGGGTTGAGCCCGATGTTGGGCACCAGCACGTCTGAGCCGGGCACGATCAGCGCCGCGCAGACGGGGAATGCCGCGGACGACGGATCGCGCGGAACAGAGATCGTCTGCGGCCGAAGCTCGGGCTGACCGACGAGCGTGACCGTCCGCCTCTGCCCCTCCTGCTCGACGTGAACCTCCGCGCCGAAGCCGCGCAGCATGCGCTCGGTGTGATCACGCGTGGCCACACGCTCGGTCACCCGCGTTTCGCCCGGCGCATTGAGCCCGGCCAGAAGGACCGCGCTCTTGACCTGGGCCGAGGCCATTGGCGTTTCATAGTCGATGGGCACGGGATGGGACGCGCCCGTCATCGTCATGGGCAGTTTGCCGCCCGTGCGGCCGCGTGTTTCAGCGCCAAAAAGCGCCAGCGGATCCGTCACCCGCCCCATGGGACGCGAGCGCAGCGAGGCGTCGCCAGTGAAGGTCGCGGTGATCGGCGTGGTCGCCATCGACCCCATGATCAGCCGCACGCCAGTGCCCGCATTCCCGCAGTCGATCACGTCCTCCGGCTCACCAAATCCACCTGTGCCTACCCCATGAACCGACCATACCCCCGAGGCGTGCCGTTCGACCGTCGCACCGAACGCCGCCATGGCGCGGCCCGTATCGAGCACGTCCTGCCCCTCCAGAAGACCGGTGATCTTGGTCTCTCCCACGGCCAGGGCCCCGAGGATCAGCGACCGGTGGCTGATCGACTTGTCGCCCGGGATCTCGGCCGTGCCGCGCAGCGGGCCTGCGGCGGGGGCAGTGAGCGGTGTCGGCTCTCCATGCGACGCCATCGGTCTCTCCTGTTTTGAATGGGGATGCTCTAGCCCAGTGCGGGCTCAGGTGCCAGAGGGTCCGGGGCATGGCGGCGAAACGTGAGGTAATGCGGCGTGCGGCCTTCGCGAAGCGCCTTGGCTTCGTACCGGGTGCGTGTCCAGTCCGGCCACGGGCGGCGCCAGTCCTCGGCCCGCACGGCCTGCCAGGTGAAGCCATGCCGCGGCACCTCTTCGAGCGTCTGGCGCACGTAATCGGCGATGTCGGTGGCAACACGCAGCTCCGCCCCGGGCGCCATGACACGGGCCAGGGGCTCCAGGTATTCGGGCGTGACAGCGCGGCGGCGGTGGTGCCGGGCCTTGGGCCAGGGGTCGGGATACAGCAGGAAAACGCGCGCGATGCTGGCACTTGGCAGCACGTCGAAGAGATCGCGTACATCTCCGGGGTGAACGCGGATGTTCGACGCGGCTGCGGCGCGGATTTTACCGAGGAGCATCGCGACCCCGTTGATAAAGGGCTCGCAGCCGATCACGCCAACGCCGGAGTTGAGGGTCGCTTGGTGGACCATATGCTCGCCCCCGCCGAAGCCGATTTCGAGCCACACCGGCGCGCCACCGAAGAGCGCGGTCAGATCCAGCGGGCGACGTTCGGGATTGTCCTCCCACGTGATGGGACCCGGCGCGAGCGCGGCCAGATCCTCATCGAGGTACAAGCGTTGGCTGTCGCGCAGAGTCTTGCCATGACGGCGCCCGTAGAAATTTCGCCATGGGGCTCCTGAGGGCGCGCTCAGTGCTTTGGGGGCGTCATCGGTTGGCATGCGGATCTCTCTCCTCGGGCGGGGCAGTACTGCCTCTTTTCGGGTCGGGTCAATGCACGAGATGCTTGCCTGCGCAAACGGGCGCCGTGCGCCCAAGGCGACCGACAAGCCACGGCACTCAGCCCCGAGCGGGGATCGGAGAGCGCCCATTCGAACACGACGGCCGCCTGCAATCAGCTGAGCCGTCTTCGGACCAGAAGCCCAGCACTGCGAACAACCGGTCTATGAGAACGGGCAGATACTATGCCGACGGGACGCGGGCGTAAGCGAAGGCCACTGGCACCCCCACGCGGAAGAGGCGGTCTGCAGAAGCACGACTCTAAAGGTGCTACACCACAGGGTAACCTTGAAGGGAGCGTCCTGAAGCTTGGGGCGCACGCGTGCTCGCGCGCTGTTGGCAGGAGAGCAAGGGCGCGGTCACCTCGTGATCGTCGCCTGGATCGTCTTGAGGCACGAAGGCTCGGCAGAGAAGGACTGGCGACCTCATCATCTTCCCCTGCCCGCCCAACAAATGTGGACGATCACCGTAGCGAGCGCAGGAGGAGCGGTGCTTTAATCTCTCGATGCGAGGTCGATGGGCCGTGGCCCCCTGAAGTGCTATGCTTACTCTGAGAATACCTCTGGCCGGTTGAGCGGGATGCAACCGAAGACGGATCGCGTCGAAATCGGAGACCGTTTGCTTGTCCACTATGTAGGAGTCGGCCGATCCAACCGTCTGCTTAGGCCCGTTTGCGGCGGACAGCGATCCTTTCGATATAGCAAGGACTTCGGCGCCCGTTGGTAAGGCAAGCCGTCGGCTTCATTTGAAACTGCCAGGTCCGCCAAGTAGGCCATCGACGTCCGGCAACCATCGCTTGAGCAGCATCCCAACTCCCGTTGTGACGCACGCAATCAGTGCGTCTGCCAAGGTCCGAGGCGCGCAGCGTCCCCCTGTTGGCCGCCCGCACGATTTTTCATCGAAAAATCGCCCTTATGGTAACAGGCTGAGCCAAGCCCAAGCCGTTAGTAGACTTGCGGCCGTTCCGATCAGGACGGCAGAGGCGCAGACCCTTCGGGCGACACCATACATGTTGGCAAAGATATAGGCGTTTACCCCAGGTGGCATCGCCGCCGTCATAACAGCAGACCGCAGAGCGTCTATGCCCAGCCCCAGCGCCTGAGCGAGACCCCACGTCACGGCCGCATGCAGCCCAAGGGCGGCCAGAAGCATCCATGCGATCTGGCGCAAGTCTCCCTCTGGGCGATACCTGTAGAGCACCCCGCCCAATCCGAAGAGTGCGGCGGGAAGGGCAGCACGCACCATCAGATCCACCGCCGCGGTAACGGGGCCGGGCAGCACGATGCCCGAAATGCTCACTGCGAACCCCAGCAGAATCCCCAGGATCAGCGCATTGGAGAACATCGCCCGAAGCACGTGTCCCAAAAAGGTGGCACTGCTCAGACGCTTGCCGCCGATCCGAGCGATTTCCATCGCCGTGATGCCCAACGCGTATCCAAAAGGCGCGTGAAAGGCGATGATCGTGTAGTTTCCGGCCAATGCGTCGGGCCCAAAGGCACGCTCCGTGATCGGAAGCCCCAGGAGCACCGTGTTGGAGAACATGCAGGCAAACCCGATCGCGACCGCATCCGTCCAGGGCCGGTTGAAGAGATGCCGCGCGCCGAGAATTCCGACAAGGAAACTCGCGGCAGCGCCGGCATAGAACGCAAAGAGCAGGCGCCAGTCGAAATCCTGCTGAAGGTCCAGTGAAGCGATCGCGCTGAAGAGAAGGCACGGAATCGCGAAGCGCTGCGTGAAGACCATCAACCCGTCGACCCAGGCGTCTTCGAACACGTTCGCCCAAACCGCCGCGTAGCCGGCTCCGAGAACGAGAAACACCGGCAGAATGACGTCGAGAAGGTCCGCCAATGCTCTAGTCCGGGAACGAGAGAGTGAGCCCGTCGTAGGCAGGCATAATGTGGTCCGGCGTCTCCGCAGCGACGGTCGCGTAGTCGAGGTCAACATGCATATTGGTCAGGATCGCGCGTTCGGGCGCCGCGCGGGCGATCCATTCCAGGGTGCGCTCCAGATGCGCATGCGACGGGTGCGGCGTCCTGCGTAGCGCATCGACGATCCAGCAGGACAACCCCTCCAGATCAGACCAGACGGGCTCCGGAATGTCGTTCACATCGGGCAGATATGCGACATCCCTAACGCGGAAGCCAAGCGCATCGATGGTGCCGTGGCGCACTTCGAACGGCCGGAGTGTAATCGTCCCGCCGGCGCCCGTGACGGAGATCGCGCCGTCGATCGTGTGCAAGTCCAGGATCGGCGGGTAAGCCGAACCGGGAGGCTGCACGAAGGCATAGGCGAACCGCGACAGAAGATCCGACTGCGTCGGCCCGTCGGCCCACACCGGAACCCGCTGGCGCATGTTAAAGACGATCATCCGCAGATCGTCGAGCCCGTGGGTGTGGTCGGCATGGGCGTGCGTGAAGACAACGGCGTCCAGCGCCCCAACACCTGCCGAGAGGAGCTGTGCGCGCAGGTCGGGCGACGTGTCGATCAGCACGCGGGTGAGGCCCGCGTCTGTCTCTCTTTCGATCAGAAGCGAGCACCGCAGGCGTGTATTGCGCGGCTCCTCGGGATCGCATGCGCCCCACTGGCCGCCGAGCCGAGGCACACCGCCCGACGAGCCGCACCCCAGGATCCGAAACCGCAGCTCGGCCATCACGCGCCGTGTGCCGGCGAGGGGTTGGGCGGCGCCCTTGAGCCGGCGGCCGCGCCTGTCCCGGACCATGCGGCGGCCTTTCGAAAGAGCCTCTCGAAGTTAGCTTCTGTCTGGGCGGCGAACGCCGCGAAATCGAGGCCCATCGTCTCCGCACCGCGCCGCGCGGTATGCGCCGTATAGGCGGGCTCGTTGCGTTTTCCCCGAAAGGGTGGCGGCGCCAGGTAGGGTGCGTCGGTCTCAACGAGAAGACGCTCGACCGGGGCGGCAGCAAAAATCTCGCGAAGGGCATCGGACCGCGGGAAGGCGGCGATGCCCGACATAGAAAGGTAGAACCCGAGCTCCAGCGCTGCCTCCGCAAGGGGTCCGCCGGAGGAAAAACAATGCATCACGCAGGTGTACGCACCGGCCCGATGCTCTTGCGCGAGGATGCGCGCCATATCCGCATCCGCATCCCGTGCGTGGATGATCAGCGGCAGATCCGTCCGGCGCGCGGCCTCAATGTGCAGGCGCAGGCTCTCCTGCTGCTCGGACTTGCTCTCGGCAGTATAGTGGTAATCCAGGCCCGTCTCGCCGATGCCGACCATCTTGGGATGGTTCGCGAGGGCGACCAATGCGTCGACCGTCGCCATCGGTTCCGAGGCGACGGACATCGGATGCGTCCCGGCGGCGTAGAAGACCGGTGCATGAGCCTCCGCGATGGTGCGGACCTCTGGCTCTGCGCGCAGCTTGGTGCAGATCGTCACCATGCGGTGCACGCCGGCGGCGCGGGCACGCGCGATCACATCCGGCAGAGCGCCTGCGAAGTCGGGGAAATCGAGGTGACAATGGCTGTCGGTCAGAAGGGGCGGCCGTTCGGGCGGGGCGTCGGACACGGGGCGGGGTGGCTTTCTCGTCTTGCGCGGTGGGAGCGCCCGGCCCCGTCACGTCGCGTGGGACGGAGCCTTGGCGGCAGCATCAATAGACAGCAGCGTATCTAGGAGCAACGCGGAGGGGTCAAGGTTCACCGCGGCGCCGTGACGCGCGCGGGCCGACTGCGCCTCCTGCAAAGCCGCCCAGCGCCGCGCGGCGCGTGCGTCGGGCGCGAGCCTGGCCAGAAGGGCAGCCTCGCCCGGGACGGCTTCGCTCTGGGGCGGGCCCAGGACCCCCGCCCGCGCCAGACGCGACAGCAGGACTTCAATGAGCGCCAGCCGGCTCTCGAACCGATCGGCGGGTGTCTGCGCCAGGGCGAGTGCTGCGGGTCGGTCGATCTCCGGCGCGCGCGACAAGAGTTGAACGAGAGCGGCGTAGAACGCCAACCCTTCCTCCTCGATCAGCGTCCATGCCGCGCCCACGGACCCTTCTGCCAGCACCGACAGGCCTGGCGCTGTTGGCCCCTCGACGGCGGCCGCCCCCGCTTGGGCGAGTGCGCGCGCAAGATCCTCGGCCCGGAGCGGCAGGAGCGGGAGCGTGCGGCAGCGCGAACGGATGGTCGGCAAGAGGCGTGCAGGCTGATGCGCGACAAGGAGGAGCGTGGCATTGGCGGGGGGCTCTTCGAGGAGCTTCAGGATGGCATTGGCCGCGTTCGGATTGAGCTCGTCAGCGGCATCAACCAGAACTACGCGACGCCCGCCATCCGCCGCCGAGAGGCCGAAAAAACTCTTTAGGGCACGGGCCGCGTCGATCGTGATCTCTTGTTTGAGCTTCTTCGTCTTCGCGTCATACGGTCGGCGCAGCAGATGAAACCGGGGCTCGGAAAGCGCAGCGAGGCGGCGCGCCACGGGATGGTCGGGCGCGATATCCAGAGTATTCGGTGGCGCGGGCGTGCCAAAGAGCCCCCCCTCCTCCGCCATGAGAGGCTGAGCGAGCAGGAAGCGCGCGATGCGCCAAGCCAGCGTGGCTTTGCCGATGCCGCGCGGGCCGGTGAGCAACCACGCATGATGCATCCGGCCAGAGGCAAACGCCTCCAACACGCGCTGCTCCGCGGCGCCATGGCCGTAGACCTCGCCGGTTTCCCGGGGATGCGGCGCACCGTGCAGGCAATCCGGCTCAGGGACATCGTCCGTCATGGTGCGCCGGCGGGCGCGCCAAGGGAGATGCCCAGGATGCGGGCCATGATACGGGCGACATCGGCGGCGACGGCGTCCGGCGGACGGTCCCCCTCGATAAGGTGCACCCGGTCAGGTGCCTCCGCGGCCAAGGCGCGAAAGCCGTCGCGCAGGCGATACTGAAACGTGAGCCCCATATCCTCGAACCTATCCTCGCCACTGCCGCGCGCAAGGCCGCGGGAGAGCGCGATGCGGGGATCCATGTCGATCACGAAGGTCAGGTCTGGATCGGCGCCGATCAATTGGTCGTGCAGGGCATCCACGAGCGCCCGCAGATCGCCGCGCGTGGCACCCTGGTAAACACGGGTTGAATCGGCAAACCGGTCCGTGGCCACGATGCGGCCCGCCGCCAGCGCCGGGGCTATCGTGCGCTCCAGATGGTCCCGCCGCCGGCAATCGATGGGGACGACCGTCGCGGGAGGGATGCTGATGGCGACGATCTTGATCATCATCGTCCCGG